>NZ_BMJQ01000009.1 GCF_014643535.1 Aliidongia dinghuensis
TCTTCAACAAGCTCAAGCACTTCAGGCGCATCGCCACCAGATATGACCGCAGAGCTATCTATTTCCTCGCCGCCCTGCATCTCGCCAGCGCGATGATCTGGATGCGCTGAATGTCGATTCGTCCTAGACCGTGCCGCCGAGTTCGGCCGACAGGTCCTGCAATTCCTTGCCGCCGGCCATCAGGTTCTGCAGCTCGTCGACGTCGATCTCGCCGCGCGCGAAAGTGCCGAGCGTGCGGCCGCGGTTGAGGATGGTGAAGCGGTCGCCGACCGCCGCGGCATGACGCACGTTGTGGGTGATGAAGATCACGCCCAGGCCCTTCTGCCGGACCTGGTGGATGTATTTCAGCACCATCGAGGTCTGTGCCACACCCAAGGCCGAGGTCGGCTCGTCGAGGATCAGCACCTTGGCGCCGAAATAGACGGCGCGCGCGATGGCGAGGCATTGCCGCTCGCCGCCCGAGAGCGTGCCGACCGCCTGCTGCGGGTCGCGGATGTCGATGCCGATGCGGCGCATCTCGTCGCGGGCCACGCCGTCGGCGAAGATAAAGTCCATCCAGCGGAACGGCCCGAAGCCCTTGGTCGGCTCGCGCCCCATGAAGAAGTTCCGTGTGATCGACATGAGCGGCACCATGGCCAGGTCCTGGAACACGGTGGCGATGCCGCGGTCGAGCGCCTCGCGT
This sequence comes from Aliidongia dinghuensis, assembly GCF_014643535.1. Lineage (NCBI taxonomy): Bacteria > Pseudomonadati > Pseudomonadota > Alphaproteobacteria > Rhodospirillales > Dongiaceae > Aliidongia > Aliidongia dinghuensis. The sequence continues at coordinate 683 of NZ_BMJQ01000009.1, forward strand.
GGCGACGTGAAATGGACGGGCTCGCCCTCGACCAGATACTCGCCGGCCGACGGCCGCCACACGCCCGACAGCGTCTTGATCAGCGTCGACTTGCCGGCACCATTGTCGCCGAGCAGGCACATGACCTCGCCTGCCTCGACCGTCATGGAAATGCCGGCAAGGGCGATGACCGAGCCGAAATGCTTGTGGAGCTCGCGGACCTCGATGAGCGGCGCCATGGCTCAGCGCTCCCCCGTCACACGGCGGCGCACCGCCTTGTTGAACAGCACCGCCATGAGCAGCATGACGCCCAGGAAGACCCGGAACCAGTCGCTGCTCCAATTGGCGAAATAGATCCCCTGCTGCACGACGCCGAAGATGAGCGCGCCGAAGCAGGCGCCGACGACCGAGCCGTAGCCGCCGGTGAGCAACGAGCCGCCGATGACCGCGGCGATGATCGCCTCGAACTCCTTCTGCAGCCCGCGGTCGGCCGCGGCCGAGCCGAAATCCATGACCTGCGAGACGCCGTAGAGGGTGGCACAAGCCGCCGTGACGCCGAACAGCAGCACCTTCACGCGCGCGACCGGTACGCCCAGGTTCCGGGCCGCGTTGGCATCACCGCCCGAGGCGAAGATGAAATTGCCGAACTGGGTGCGGGTCAGCACGAAGCTGCCGACGAATGCCAGCACCAGCCACCACACGACGATGACCGGCACGCCGGGGACGACCGGCGAGCCGTCCGGGAACTGACCGATCAGGTGCCAGTTGGCGAGCAGCACGAAGACCGGCTCGCCGACCGTGCCGCCGAAGAAGGGCGCCAGCCAGTCGCCCTTCGCCCGGTCGGCGACGCCGCTCACTATTGTGCGGTTGGTAAGCAGGATCGAGAGCGCCAGCGTGAGCCCGCGCAGGATGAACAGGAAGGCGAGCGAAACGATGAAGGACGGCAGGCGCGTGCGCACGACGATGAGGCCGTTCAGGAGCCCGAGCGCGATCCCGCCCGCAAAGGCGAACAGGATGCTAAGCCAGACCGGCACACCCCAATAGACCGCCGGGATCGCCACCATCATGCCGGAAAAGCCGATCATCGAGCCGATCGACAGGTCGAACTCTCCGGCGATCATCAGGAGGCTGGCGCCGATCGCGATGACGCCCAGCTGGGCCGAGACGGTCAGCCAGTTGAAGATGCCGTCGGCGTTGAACATGCCCGAGTTGGGCGCCACCGCCATGAAGAAGCCCAGTACCAGCAGGGCGCCGGCAGCCGCCCCCAGCTCGGGCCGCATGAAAGCCCGCTGGGCCCAGTGCATCTTCCGCACGCGCTCGTCGGCCGAGCTCTTCGCCCCGGCCGAAGCGCCCGCGGCCTTCGACACCTGCATCATCACCAACTCCTCCTCTCGGAATCCCCCTCCTTTCAGGCGCCAGCGCGCCTCAGCGATACTCGCCCGCCAGCTTCTCGACCGTCGCGATATTCTCCTTGGTGATGAAGCCCGGGCCGGAGTTGATGTTGTTGCCGGGCAGCACGCCGTAGCGGTGATAGAGCGTCAGCACCACGACCGGCAGGTAGCCCTGCAGATAGGGCTGCTGGTCGATCGCGAAGGCGATCGTGCCGCTCTTGATCCCGGCCGCGATCTCGGGCGACAGGTCGAACGTGCCGAAGAACAGCTTGCCGTTCAGCTTCAGCTTCTCGAGCGCGCGGATGGTGGGTGCCGCCGAATTGGGGCCGAGCGCCAGCACGCCGTTGGTGTTGGGGTTGGCGCGCAGATAGGCCGTCACCTTGTTTTCGACCTCGGTCGGGTCGATGCCGGAATCGAGCATCTGGTTGCCGAGCGGCACGCCGACGCCGTCCGCAAAGCCACGGCAGCGGTCAACCGAGGCCGGGTTCGTGATGAAGTGGTTGACGCAGAGGAAGCTCTTGACCCCCGCCTCCTTGGCGCGCTTGCCGGCGGCAAGGCCCGCGTCATATTCCGGCTGGCCCACATGCATGAGGGCGCCCAGCTCGGCCGATTGCTGCGCCGTGCCGGAATTGATCGTCACGACCGGGATGCCCTTCTTGACCGCCGCGGCGATCGGGCCTTTCAGCACACCGAAATCGGCGATCGTCACGATGATGCCGTTCGGGTTGGCGGCCGTCGCCTGCTCGACCAGCCGCGCCATGTCGGCCAAGTCGCCGTTCGGCGGATTGCGGTAGTCGACCGTCACCTTGAGATCGCGACCGGCCTCCTTGATCGCGTTCTTGATGGTGTTCCACCAGGAATCGGAATCGGGCGCGTGGCTGATCAGCACGAAATGCTCGCCGTCCGCCCGGGCCGGCTTGGCCAAGGGGCCGGCGATGAGGCCGATCGCGAGGCCGGCCACAGCACCGAACGTCAGAAACCCTCTCATGAATCGCTTCATAGAGCCCTCCCTGAACGCTGCCGCCTGCGGATCTCGAAACAACAGAACCACGCAGCAGCAAATTTGGAATTATTTTTCCATTTCTGAGCCTCCGAGCGGCCGGAGTCAAGCGTCAGAGACGAAATTCGGCACGAATCTCGCGCCCCTTGAACGGAATGAATTTTCTGAACGGCCGGAAATCCAGCGCACCGGAATATCCGTTCCGGCCAGCGCTGCGCTATTTCCTTGTCGGCTGCGGAATATCGTTCCATTTTTCGAAATTAAATTCCAAAGGCGCGTCTCGCGCGCGCCCCGCCCCAAGGACCCGAGCCATGGTGATTGACCGGCAAGCGCCGCAAACCGATTTCGAGACGCTGCGCACCCTGGTGCTGGAACGCCGCAACAGCCTGCCGAAGCGGCTCGCCCAGGTCGCGCGCTTCGCGCTCGACCGCCCGGACGAAATTGCGCTCGGCACGGTGGCCGAGATCGCGCATCACGCGGGCGTGCAGCCCTCGACGCTGGTGCGCTTCGCCCAGGCGCTGGGATTTTCCGGCTTCTCCGACCTGCAGCAGGTGTTTCGCCTGCGCCTGCGCGACCGCTGGCCGGATTACAAGGAGCGGCTCGCTCAGCTGCAGCGGGGTGGCGACGGCCGGTCGGGGCCGGCGGGCCTGCTCGACGGCTTCATCGAAACCTCGGTCACCTCGCTGATGCAGCTCCGGGAGAGCGTGCGCGAGGCAGAGCTGGAACAGGCGGTCGCGACCCTTGCCGCGGCCGAGACGATCTATCTCCTGGGCCAGCGGCGCGCCTTCCCGATCGCGTCATATCTTGCCTATGCCTTCGGCAAGCTCGGCATCCGCGCGGTGCTGCTCGACAATGTCGGCGCCATGCTGGCCGAGCAGGCGGCCTGTGCGGGGCCACGCGACGCGCTGCTGGCGATCAGCTTCACGCCCTACACGCCCTCGACCGTCGAGGGCGCCACCGCCGTGGCGCAGCGCGGCACGCCGGTCGTGGCGATCACCGATTCCGCCTTCAGCCCGCTGGCGCCGATCGCCGCGGTCTGGCTCGAGGTGGCGGAGGCCGACCGCGGCGCCTTCCGCTCCCTCGCCGCCACGCTCTGCCTCGCCATGACGCTTGCGGTTGCCTTGGGCGAGCGCCGCCAAACCTCCTAGATTCGGTCGAAGGCGAGATCGACTGGCACCGGCTGCCCGGTCTCGGCCGAGCGGGTCGCGGCGTCGGCGAGCAGCAGCGCCTTCAGCCCGTCGATACCATCCGGGCGCGGGGCCGTGCCCTCCGACAGGGCCGTGATGAACGCGGCAAGCTCCGCCTTGTAGGCCGCCTCGTAGCGCTCCAGGAAGAACGGCAGCGCCGGATCGTGGGTGAAACCCCGCGCCGTCGCCGCCTCGACCGTCGTCGCGGTCATGTTGCCGGCCCTGAGCAATCCGCCCGAGCCATGGACCTCGACCCGCTGGTCGTAGCCGTAGGTCGCCCGCCGTGAGTTGGAGATCTGGCAGAGCGTGCCGCTGACCGTGCGCAGCGTGACTGCGGCCGTATCGACGTCGCCCGCCGCGCCGATCGCCGGATCGACGCGCACCGAGCCGACGGCAAAGACCTCGACCGGCTCCTCGGCCATGAGGAAGCGGGCCATGTCCAGGTCATGGATCATCATGTCGCGGAACAGGCCGCCCGACGACGCCACATAGGTCGCGGGCGGCGGCGCCGGATCGCGGCTCAGGATCGTCAGGATCTCGAGCGCCCCGATCTCGCCCTCGGTGAGGCGCCGCTTCAAGGCGCCGAAATGCCGGTCGAAGCGGCGGTTGAACCCGACCATCAGCGGGATGCCGGCGCGCGCGACCGCGACGAGACAGGTGTGCACCCGTTCGGCCGACAGATCGACCGGCTTCTCGCAGAACACCGCCTTGCCGGCCGCGGCGGCGCGCTCGATGAAATCCGCATGGGTCGTGGTCGGCGAGGCGATCAGCACCGCGTCGGCCGTAAACGCCTCGTCGATATCGATCGCCCGGCTGCCGGTGGCCGCGGCCAGGCGATCGGCCGCTTCGCGATCGGGATCGGCGACACCGAACAGCCGCGCGGCCGGGTGGGCCGCGACGTTGCCGGCGTGAATGCGGCCGATGCGGCCGGCGCCGAGCACGGAGATCGTCAGCATGGCTTCCTCCAAACGGAATTTTTGTTCCGACTTGACCAGAAAATGGAACCAATGTTTTATTGCCTGAGACTGACGACAAAGACAAGGGCTGCCCCGCTGCGGCGAGGACCCGGCGACAGGGCGGGCCCAAGGGTGGAAGGCGCATGATCGAGGCAGCTTCCCTTGACGTGGTGACGCTCGGCCGTTCTTCGGTCGATCTCTATGGCCAGCAGATCGGCGGCCGGCTCGAGGATGTCGCGAGCTTCGCCAAGGCGGTCGGCGGCTGCCCGACCAACATCGCGATCGGCTGCGCCCGGCTCGGCCTCAAGGCCGGGCTCATCACCCGGGTCGGCGACGAGCACATGGGCCGGTTCATCCGCGAGCAGCTCGCGCGCGAAGGGGTCGATACGACCGGCGTCGTGACCGACCCCGCCCGCTTGACGGCGCTCGTCATCCTGGGCGTGCGCGACGACAAGACCTTCCCGCTGATCTTCTACCGCGAGAATTGCGCCGACATGGCGCTCAGCGAAAGTGACATCGATCCTGGCTTCGTCGGCCGCGCCAAGGCCCTCGTCGTGACGGGCACGCATTTTTCGACGCCGACGGTCGACCGGGCGAGCCGCCACACCATGGCCTTGGCCCGCGCCGCCGGCCGCCGGGTCGTGCTCGACATCGACTATCGCCCGAACCTGTGGGGCCTCGCGGGCCACGGCGTCGGCGAGGCGCGCTACGTGGCCGACGGCAATGTGACAGCTCATCTGCAGAGCATCCTGCCCGGCTGCGACCTGGTGGTCGGCACCGAGGAGGAGCTGCATATCGCCGGCGGCAGCAGCGACACGCTCGAAGCGCTCCGGCGGGTGCGCGCGCGGACCGACGGCACGATCGTGCTGAAGCGCGGGCCCATGGGCTGCGTCGTCTTCCCCGGAGCGATCCCCGAGCGGATCGAGGACGGTGTCACCGGCGCCGGCTTCCCGATCGAGGTCTATAATGTGCTGGGCGCGGGCGATGCCTTCATGGCGGGCTTCCTGCGCGGCTGGCTCAGGGACGAGGCGCTTACGACCTGCTGCACCTGGGCCAATGCGTCGGGCGCCTTTGCCGTCTCCCGCCTGCTCTGCTCGCCCGAGATCCCGACCTGGCCGGAGCTGCAGCATTTCCTGGTGCACGGCAGCGCCCATCGCGCGCTGCGCCACGACGCGGCGCTCAACCATATTCATCGGGCGACGACGCGCCGGCCGCAGGCGTCCGTGCTGCGCGCCTTTGCGATCGACCATCGCGCCCAGCTGGAAACGCTGGCCGACCGGCTCGGCGCCGACCGGGCGCGCATCGCTGAGTTCAAGCGGCTTGCCGTCGCCGCCGCGGCCCGCGTGGCGAACGGACGGCCCGGCTTCGGCATGCTGCTCGACGACCGGCACGGCCGGACGGCGCTGTTCGCGGCGGAGGGCTCGGGCCTCTGGCTCGGCCGTCCGATCGAGCAGCCGGGCACGCGGCCGCTTGCCTTCGAGGCTGCACGGGATCCGGCGGCCCGGCTCGTCGAATGGCCGGTCACGCAGACGATCAAGTGCCTGTGCTTCTACCATCCGGACGACCCGCCCGACCTGCGCCGGCGCCAGGAGGAAAGCCTGGCGACGCTCTCGGAAGCCGCAAGCGCGGTCGGCCGCGAGCTGATGATCGAGATCATCGCAGGCAAGCACGGGCCGATCGACGACGAGACGATCGCGCGTACCGTGGCGCGGCTCTATGATCTCGGCATCAAGCCCGACTGGTGGAAGCTCGAGCCCCAGGCGTCGCCCGTCGCGTGGCAGAACATTGCCCGCATCGTTGATGAGCGCGACCCCCATTGCCGGGGCGTGGTCATGCTCGGCCTCGAAGCGCCGGAGGCGGAACTCATCCGTTCCTTCCGCGTCGCCGCCCAATGCTCCGTCGTCAAGGGCTTCGCGGTCGGCCGCACGATCTTCGCGCCGGCTGCGGAGGCCTGGCTCGCCGGCCGGATGAGCGACAGGGCGGCGGTCGACGACATGGCGGGCCGGTTCGGCCGGCTCGCCGCGGCCTGGGACGAATGCGCCGGACAAAGGCCCTAGAGCGATATGAAATCAGGTTAGATCAGGGGCGCCGGACAAGTCCTTCTCCGCCCCAATGGGGCAGAGAGGGAGGTTAAGGAGCGGCGGCATGACTGTGAGCAAACCTAATTCCATCACGGTCTAGACGGGAACTGCGGGGGCGAAGGGAGGAGCCGATGAAGACCGTCCGCTTGACCATGGCGCAGGCGCTGGTGCGCTATCTGGCGGCGCAGCGCACGGCGTTCGACGGTGCGGAGCTGCCGCTCTTCGCCGGCGTCTGGGCGATCTTCGGCCACGGCAATGTCGCGGGCCTGGGCGAGGCGCTCGCCCCCATGGGCGAGGCACTGCCGACCTACCGGGCGCACAACGAGCAGGCCATGGCCCATGCCGCGATCGCCTTCGCCAAGGCGAGCCGGCGTCGGCGGATTATGGCTTGCACCACCTCGATCGGCCCGGGTGCGACCAACATGGTGACCGCGGCGGCGCTCGCCCATGTCAACCGGCTGCCCGTGCTGCTGCTGCCGGGCGACGTGTTCGCCAGCCGCCGCCCCGATCCAGTGCTGCAGCAGCTCGAGGATTTCGGCGACGGCACCGTCACGGCCAACGACTGCTTCCGTCCGGTCTCTCGCTATTTCGACCGGCTGACCCGGCCGGAGCAGCTGCTGACGGCGCTCCCCCGCGCGCTCGCCGTGCTGACCGACCCGGCCGAGTGCGGGCCCGTGACGCTCGGCCTGTGCCAGGACGTGCAGGCCGAGGCGTTCGACTATCCGGAAAGCTTCTTCGCTGAGCACCTGTGGCAGCCGCGCCGGCCGCCGCCGGACCGGCACGAGCTCGCCGCGGCGGCCGAGCTCATCCGCCATGCGACGGCGCCGCTCATCATCGCCGGCGGCGGCGTGCACTATGCCGAGGCGACCGACGCGCTCGCCCGCTTCGCCGAGCGGCACGGCATTCCGGTCGCGGAGACCCAGGCCGGCAAGAGTGCCCTTGCCCACGACCATCCGCTCAATCTGGGCTCGATCGGCGTCACCGGCAGTGCCGCCGCCAACGCGTGCGCCGAGCAGGCCGACCTGATCCTGGCGGTCGGGACCCGCCTGCAGGATTTCACGACCGGCTCCTGGGCCCTCTTCCGCCATCCCGACCGCCGCCTGGTCGGCCTCAACATCCAGCCGTTCGACGCCGGCAAGCGGCAGGCGCTGCCGCTGGTCGCCGACGCGGGCGAAGGGCTGGCGGCGCTTACCGTGGCGTTGGAAGGCCACCGGGCGCCCGAGACCTGGACGGTCGCGGCCCGCGACCGTGCCGCCGCCTGGCGGCTGGTCGTCGACGCCGCGACGGCGCCGGACAATGCGCCCCTGCCGTCCGACGCCCAGGTCATCGGTGCGGTCCAGCGGGCCGCCGGGCCGCACGCGATCGTGGTCGGCGCCGCGGGCGGCCTGCCGGGCGAGCTGCACAAGCTGTGGCGGGCGGACGAGCCCGGCGGCTACCACCTGGAATACGGCTATTCCTGCATGGGCTACGAGATCGCCGGCGGCCTCGGCGTCAAGCTCGCCCGGCCGGACCGCGAGGTGTTCGTGCTGGTCGGCGACGGCAGCTATCTCATGATGAATTCCGAGATCGCGACCTCGGTGGCGCTCGGCCTGAAGCTCATCATCCTGGTGCTCGACAACCGCGGCTTCGGCTGCATCGACCGGCTGCAGCGCGCGACCGGCGGCGCCTCCTTCAACAATCTGCTCGCCGACACCCGCCATGTGACGCTGCCGGCCGTCGATTTCCGCGCCCATGCCGCGAGCCTGGGCGCCGCGGCCGAGCATGTGGCGGGCTTGACCGAGCTGCCCCAGGCGCTCGAGCGCGCCCGCGCCGCCGACCGGACGAGCGTCATCGTCATCGAGACCGACCCGCAGCGGACCACGGCCGACGGCGGCCATTGGTGGGACGTGGCGGTGCCCGAGGTCTCGCCGCGCGCCGAGGTTGCGGCCGCCCGCGTCGCCTATGACGCCAACCGTCTCAATCAGCGACTTGGAGAGTGATCCCCAATGCCCGTCCGTCTCGGCACCAATCCGATCGCCTGGTCGAACGACGACCTGCGCAGCCTGGGCGGCGACACGCCGCTCGACACCTGCCTCACCGAAGCGCGGCTCGCCGGTTTCGAGGGCATCGAGCTCGGCCATAAGTTTCCGCGCGAGCCCGCAGCCCTCAGCGACACGCTCGCCCGCCACGGCTTGGCGCTTGTCTCCGGCTGGTATTCGACCGAGCTCTTGCGCCGGTCGGTCGCCGAGGAGCGGCTCGCGATCGCCGACCATCTGCGGCTCTTGAAAGCGCTCGGCTGCCAAGTGCTGATCTGCGCCGAGACCTCGAACGCGATCCATGGCGACCGTGGCGTGCCGCTCACGCGCCGCCCGCGCCTCGACGACGCCGACTGGGCGCCGTTCGGCCGCCGCCTGAACGAGCTCGGCGAAGCGGTCGCGGACGAAGGGCTGCGGCTCGCCTACCACCATCACATGGGCACGGTCGTCGAGAGCGGCGCCGACATTCGCCGCCTGATGGACGCAACCGGCCCGGCGCTCGGTCTGCTGCTCGACACCGGGCACGCGACGTTCGGCGGCGTCGATCCGCTGACGCTCGCGCGCGACTATCGCGAGCGGATCGTCCATGTCCATTGCAAGGACGTGCGGCCGGCGGTGATGGCGGAGGCCCGGCGGCAGGACTGGAGTTTCCTCGACAGCGTCGTCGCCGGCGTCTTCACGGTGCCGGGCGACGGCACGGTCGATTTCGCGTCCGTGCTGGGTGCGCTGCCCGGCTACGACGGCTGGCTCGTCGTCGAGGCCGAGCAGGATCCGGCCAAGGCCGAGCCGCTCGCCTATGCCTCGATGGGTCATCGCAACCTCGCGGCCTATGCCCGGCAAGCCGGCCTGCTCTAACCACTCTCCGCCGAGGAATCATGAGCGACCTGCATCTGAAGCCGAGCCCGCCCGATGGTGACGGCCGCGTGCTCGCGATCACACCGGCGAGCGCCGGCTGGCGCTATGTCGGCTTCGAGCTGTTCAAGCTCGCCCCAGGGCGGGTGCTGGAGCGCGAGACGGGTGACCGCGAGGCCTGCCTGGTGCTGGTAGCCGGGCGCGCCACGGTCGAGGTCGGGCAGGCCGTCTTCAAGGGCATCGGCGAGCGGCGCTCGCCGTTCGACGGCAAGCCCCATTCGGTCTATGCGCCGGCCGGCACCGCGTTCCGGGTGACGGCCGAAACGCCGCTCGAGCTCGCGGTTTGCACGGCACCGGGTTCGGGCGCCCTGCCGCCGCGCCTCATCCCGCCCGAGGCGGTCGCGGTCGAGGAGCGCGGCCAAGGCACCAACCGGCGCATCGTGCACAACATCCTGCCGGAAGAGGCCCCGGCCGAGAGCCTGCTGGTGGTCGAGGTGCTGACGCCCGGCGGCCACTGGTCGTCCTACCCGCCGCACAAGCATGACCGCGACGCGTTTCCCGAGGAGACGCTGCTCGAGGAGACCTACTACCACCGGCTCAATCCCGCCCAGGGCTTCGCCCTGCAGCGGGTCTATACCGACGACCGCTCGCTCGATCAGACCTTTGCGGTCGGCGACGGCGATTGCGTGCTGGTGCCGCGCGGCTACCACCCGGTCGGCGCGCCGCACGGCTATGATCTCTATTACCTCAACACAATGGCCGGCCCGCGACGCCAGTGGCGCTTCCGGAACGATCCGGCCCACGACTGGATCACGCGGCGCCCGAACGACTAACCTCGCCGGCACCGCGGCCCAGCGGCAAGCCGGCGTTAACCATCACCCCTCCAAGATTCATCGCCATGGAGGGTTGCAATCCGGATGTTCCGCTCGCCCAGCACTGAGAGAGCCTTCAGGGCCTGGCCGCTCACGACCATCGTGGGCGGGTTCGTGCTGACGATCTGCTGCCTGCTGATCGTCGCCAACATCTGGGAAATTCAGACCTCACGCGAGACCGTGCTGCGCGATGAGAGTGCCGACCAGCGCAGCCTTGCCCATGCGGCCGAGCAGCACGCGACCGACACGCTGCAGGCGGTCAACAACATCCTGCTCGCGACCGTGACGTTCCTCGAGGCGGACGGCACCGGGGTGCCGCAGGCGGCGCGAATCGGCCGCCTGCTTGCCAATCAGAAGATGCAGACCCCGGCGGTCGAAGGCGTTGCCGTATTCGACGCCGAGGGCCGACGCGTCACCGATTCCGAGCTGCATAGCGGAACCTCGCCGGAAGACGGCATCGCGGACCGGGAATTCTTCCGCTATCACCGGGACCATGCCGACACCGGCATGCATATCGGCCGGCCAGTCTTCGGCCGGTACCTGAAGCGCTGGATGATCCCGGTTTCCCGCCGCTTCAACCATCCGGACGGCAGCTTCGGCGGCGTCGTCAGCGTCGGCCTCAGCGTCCAGCATTTTCGCGACTATTACCGGGGCCTGCATCTCGCGCCCGGCAATATGCTGTCTTTCATGAGCCGCGACGGCTTCGTGCTTGCGCGCGAACCGTTCAACGAGGCAGACCTCGGCAAGGACGTCACCGCCGGCCAGCTGTTCTCGACCTACCTGCCCAGGGCGCCGGAGGGTGAATTCCACGCCCGCTCGCCGGTCGACGAGGTCGATCGCATCACCGGCTATGACGCGTCATCGCCCTATCCGATCGTGGTCTTGGCGGGAGCGGCTGAAAGCCAGGTCCTGGCAGCCTGGCACGATCATGCTTTGCTGCAGACGGCCGGCGTCGCGCTGATCGTGATCGTCATCGGTGCCATGGGCGGCGTCGTGTCGATCCAGCTCGGCAAGCTCATCGATGCCGAGGACGAGATTCGCCGCCGGAACGGCCAGCTCGAAGCCGTGCTCGAAAACATGCCGGACGGCGTCTGCCTGGTCGATGCCCACGACCGCGTCATGCTGTGGAACCAGCGGGCGGTCGAGATCCAGGCGCTCGACGCCGAACGCTTCGCGGGCGCGACCGAGCCGGCGGAGGGCGACGACCACGGCGAGGGCATGCTCAACGACCTCGTGCGGCAACGCCTGAGCCGCAGCATCGTCGAAGAACGCTATCGGCTGCCGTTCGGCCGCTGGATCGAATACCGCAATCGGCCGACCGACGGCGGCGGCTATGTCTGCCTGGTGCGCGACATCTCGAAGGAAGTCGAGCACAAGGAGGCCTCGGAACAGGCGCGCCACCAGCTCGAGCAGCAGAACCGGGCGCTCGCCGAGCAGGCAAAAGAGCTGGAGCAGGCGCGCAGCCTCGCGGTCTCCGCCAATACGGCGAAATCCGAGTTCCTCGCCAACATGAGCCACGAGATCCGCACGCCGATGAACGGCATCCTTGGCATGAGCGGGCTGCTGCAGCGCACGGACCTGGATGCGACGCAACGGCGCTACACCACGGCGATCGAGCGCTCGGCCCAAGCGCTCTTGCAGATCATCAACGACGTGCTGGACCTCTCCAAGCTCGAGGCCGGCAAGATCGAGCTCGAAACCGTCGAGTTCGACCTGCCGCAACTGGTCGAGGAAGTCTGCGAGCTGCTGGCCCAGCCGGCGCAGGACAAGGGGCTGGAGCTCGTCTGCGCGATCGACCGCGCCGCCCGGCTGCGCGTCAAGGGTGACCCGACGCGGCTCAGGCAGATCCTGCTCAACCTGCTGTCGAACGCGGTGAAATTCACCGAGCAGGGCGGCATCGCCGTCACGGTCGATGCCGACGAAGGCACCGCTGCCGCGCCGCGCTTCCGCTTCGTGATCGAAGACACCGGGATCGGCCTTAGCGAGGCGGTGCAGAAAAAGCTGTTCCAGAAATTCTCGCAAGGCGACGCGTCGATTACCCGGCGGTTCGGCGGCAGCGGCCTCGGCCTCAGCATCGTGCGCCAGCTGGCAGAATTGATGCGCGGCGGCATCACGGCCGCCAATCGCGACGAGGGCGGCGCCCGCTTCGCCGTCGCGGTGCCGCTCGAGCGCTCCGAGCCAGCCCGGGCGGGCGATCCCGGCGTCCCGCTCGCCGGTCTCCGCGTGCTGGTGGCAGACCCGATGCCGATGAACCGGGCAAGCGTGGCCCGGCAGCTGGAGGAGCTCGGCGCGGCGGTCCGGCAGGTCCGGAATGCCGGCGAGACGGCCGACGCTCTGCGGCACGGCGCGCACGACCAGCACCCGTTTGACGCCATCCTGTTCAAGAGCGAGGCGATGGGCGCCGAGACATGGGACCTGGCCAAGCCGCCGGATCGCCACGGCAAAGTGCGGCCGAAGCTGGTCCTGATGGCGGCCCTCGGCGACGCCATGACGACGCGCCCCGTCGACGCCGTCGTCACCACGCCGGTCCGGCAGGCGGTTCTCTTGAACAGTCTCATGCGCGCGGAACGGGCGCCCGCGGTGGCGATCGCTGCCGCCAACGACGATGCGGACACGACGACACCAGGCAATGAGCTTCGCAACGAGGCGATCCTGCTGGTCGAGGACAACACGATCAACCAGATGGTGGCGCACGCCATCCTGACCGCGGCCGGTGCCTGCGTCGACGTGGCGGAAAACGGCCGGCAGGCGGTCGCCATGGCCGGCCACAAGCGCTATTCCGTCATCCTCATGGACATCCAGATGCCGGAGCTCGATGGCTTCGAGGCGGCTAGGCGCATCCTCAGGCAGGACATGAGCGGGGCACCGCCCTCGATCATCGCCATGACCGCAAACGCCATGGACGGCGACCGGGAGACCTGCCTCGCCGCCGGCATGGTTGATTATATCTCGAAGCCGATCGACCGGGAGCAGCTCGTGGCCAAGGTCCGCCGCCAACTCAACTGATGGGCCACTCAACTGACGGGCGGCTAAACCGACGCCAGCGCCCTTTCAACTCTGCTGATGCAGGTCCATGAGCTCCATCGACGGCATCAGGTTGCTGTTGAGATTGGCCATGATCCAGAGCGACCCCGCGACGACGAGCGCCACGATGAGCACGCCGAAGGCAAGTGCCAGCACGTTGTTGGTGTTGTCCGGCCCGGTCGTGATGTGCAGGAAGAACACGAGATGGATGCCCATCTGCGCCACGGCCAGCACGGCGAGCCCGATCGGCACGCCGGGCCCCCAGAGCACGTGGGTCGTGGCCGCCCAGAACGACGTGGCGGTCAAGAGCAGCGCCAGGAACAGCCCGATCAGATAGGCCTGCAGGTGCGAGAGCGTTTCTTCGCGGCGGTCGCCCGGCGCGACATCGTCGCCCGGTGCGCGGTCGTGAGTATGCGCGGCCATCAGGCGCCTCCCCCGATCAGATAAACGATTGAGAACAAGGCCACCCAGATGATGTCGAGCGCATGCCAGAACAGGCTGAAGCAGGCGAGCCGGCGCACGACGGTGATGGGAAAGCCCTTGGCCCAGACCTGCGCCATCATCACCAGGAGCCAGATGAGCCCGATCGTGACATGGGCGCCGTGGCAGCCGACCAGCGTGAAGAAGGCGGACAGGAACGCGCTGCGCTCGGGTGTGGCGCCACGGGCGATCATGTCCGCGAACTCGCGCAGCTCGAGCGCCAGGAACGCTGCCCCCAGCACGAACGTTACCGCCGCGCCGAGATAGGTCCCGGGCTTGTGCTCGAGATTGATCGCGAGCGCCATCATGCCGCAGGCGAAGCTCGAGAGCAGCAGGCAGATCGTCTCGATCGCGACGGTCGTGTAGTTGAAGAGCTGCGCCCCCGTCGGCCCGCCGGCGGTGGCATTCACGAGCACCGCGTAGGTCGCGAAGATCGCCGAGAACATGACGATGTCGCTCAAGAGGAAGATCCAGAATCCGTAAGCGACGACGATGCGCTTGGGCGCCGGGCCTTCGCCGCTCGCGAGCGGCGGAACGCCGTGGGCGGCGTGCACTACGGCGCTCATCGGGCGACCTCCGCGCGATGGGCATCGTAGAAGCTTGCCACCTCCTCCGCCGGGATCTCGAGCTCGTGCACGTCGCGCCAGGCGAAGACCAAGGTCGTGACGAAGGCCCCGAACAGGCCGAGCCCGACCATCCACCAGATGTGCCAGATCAGCGCGAAGCCGGTCACGACCGCGAAGAAGGCGGTGATGAAGCCGGTCGACGTGTTCACCGGCATCTCGATCGGCTCGTACTTGTGCGTTGCCTCCGCCGGAGCTTGCTCCGCCTCGGCGCGGCGCTTCAAGTACCAATAGGCGTCCTCGCGATCGACGAGCGGCATCATCGCGAAGTTCCAGCTGGGCGGCGGCGAGGGCGTCGACCATTCAAGCGTCCGGCCGTTCCAGGGATCGCCGGTCCGGTCGCGCAGCGCCGCGCGCTCGCGGATCGAGACGACGAGCTGGGCGACCGTGCAGGCGATGCCGCAGAGAATGACGACGGCGCCGAGGAAGGCCACGATCAGCAATGGCTGCCAGGTGGGGTCGTCGTAATGCTCCATGCGCCGGGTCATGCCCTGCAGGCCCAGCGCATAGAGCGGCATGAAGGCGAGGTAGAACCCCACGAACCAGCACCAGAAGCTGGCCTTGCCGAGCCCTTCGTGCAGCGTGAAGCCGAAGGCCTTCGGGAACCAGTAGGTGTAGCCCGCCATCGCGCCGAACAGCACGCCGCCGATGATCACGTTATGGAAATGCGCGATCAGGAACAGGCTGTTGTGCAGCACGAAGTCAGCCGGCGGCACGGCCAGCAGCACGCCGGTCATGCCGCCGATGACGAAGGTCACCATGAAGCCCAGGGACCAGTGGATCGCCGCGGTGAAGCGCACGCGCCCGCCATACATGGTGAAGAGCCAGTTGTAGATCTTCACGCCGGTCGGCACCGCGATGATCATGGTCATGACGCCGAAGAAGCCGTTGACGTTGGCGCCCGCCCCCATCGTGAAGAAATGGTGCAGCCAGACGATGAAGGAGAGGACGCAGATCGCCAGGGTGGCCGCGACCATGGAGCGGTAGCCGAACAGCGGCTTGCCCGAGAAGGTCGAGATCACCTCCGAGAACACGCCGAACGCCGGCAGGACCAGGATATAGACCTCCGGATGGCCCCAGACCCAGATGAGGTTGATGTACATCATCGGGTTGCCGCCGGCGTCGGCCGTGAAGAAATGGAAGCCCAGGTAGCGGTCGAGCAGCAGCATGGCGAAGGTCGCGGTCAGCACCGGAAAGGCCGCGACGATCAGCAGGTTGGCGGCAAGTGCCGTCCAGCAGAATACCGGCATGCGCATGTAGCTCATGCCGGGCGCCCGCATCTTGAGGATGGTCGTGACGAAATTGATGCCGGTCATGAGCGTGCCGGCGCCCGAGATCTGCAGCGCCCACAGGTAATAGTCGACGCCGACGCCGGGCGAGAACTTGAGCTCGCTCAAGGGCGGATATGCGAGCCAGCCGGTGCGCGCGAATTCGCCGACGACGAGGGAGATGTTGGTCAGCAGCACGCCGGACGCGGTGAGCCACAGGCTGACCGAGTTGAGCGTCGGGAACGCCACGTCGCGCACGCCCAGCTGGAGCGGCACCGCGAAATTCATGAGGCCGATCATGAACGGCATGGCCATGAAGAAGATCATGATCGTGCCGTGGGCCGAGAAGATCTGGTCGTAATGCTCGGGCGGCAGGTAGCCCTGGGCGTCGCCGACGGCGATCGCCTGCTGCGAGCGCATCATGATCGCGTCCGCAAAGCCGCGCAGCAGCATGACCAGCGCCAGCAGGCAATACATGACGCCGATGCGCTTATGGTCGACCGAGGTCAGCCATTCGCGCCAGAGATAGGGCCAATAGCCCTTGACCGTGAGCCAGATCAGGATGGCCGCCACCGTCAGGATCATCAGCGCGGAGACGACCATGTCGATCGGCTCGTTGATAGGAAACGCGTTCCAGCTGAGCTTCCCGAGCATGCTCAATTCTCCATCTTCATGGTGGGGGGCATGTTGGGTTGGTCCGCGTGCTGATCGCCGGCGGGCGGCACGTTCGGGTGCACGATCGCTTGAAACAGGTCCTGCGCGACGCTGCCGTAGGTGGCAGGCGGAACCGCCTCGCTCGGCTCAGCGAGTGCCGCAAAACTCTGCGGGTCGAGCGCCTGCCCTTTGCCGCGCGTCGCGTTGACCCATTCCGTGAATTTGTCCGGCGAGACAGCCTCGACCGTGAAATGCATCTTGGAGAAGCCGTCGCCGCTGAACTGCGCCGACAGGCCAGGATAGCTGCCGGGCTGGTCGGCCTGCAGATGGAGCCGCGTCACCATTCTCGGCATGGTGTAGATCTGGCTGCCCAGCTGCGGCACGAAGAAGCAGTTCATGACGCCCTCGGCCGTGAGCTCGAAGCTCAAGGGAGCGCCTGCCGGAACGACGAGCTGGTTCACGGTCGCCACCCCCTGCTCGGGATAGATGAACAGCCACTTCCAATCGAGCGAGACGGCCTGGATCTCGATCGGGTTGGTGGTTGACGGTAACGGTTTTGGCGGGTCGAGGTCGTGTGAGCCGACCCAGGCGATGCCGCCCAGCAGCAGCACGGTCATCGTCGGGATCGACCAGACGACCATCTCGATCCGGCCGGAATATTCCCAGTCCGGCAGGTAGCGCGCACGCGCATTGGACGCCCGGAACCACCAGGCGACCCCCAATGTCGTGAGGATGGTCGGGATGACGATCGCCAGCATGATGCCCAGCGAGTTGAACAGAATGGTCTTTTCGGCCGTGGCGATCGGCCCCCGCGGGTCGAGCACGCCGCCGGAGCAGCCCGCGAGCACCAGGCTCGCCGCGAGCGGCGTCAAGAATCGTCGGAGCGCATATCCTGGGCAAGCGGCTTTCGGGCACACGACGGCCCGGCCTGCCATCACTCGGGTGACGGATTTGGTCATGGCAATCTCCGACAGAAAGCGAGCGTTGCTGGAGCAGCGTTCTCGTCGATCTAAGACTTCAAACTGGATCGCCGGCCCCGGACATGACAGGTGCAGGCAGGAAACGTTCCGTCCGGGATTTGGAATCTCGCGACAAAAGGTCAACTGACGAACCTGACGAATTGCCACGTGCCGCCGCACGGGAGCCGCGGCGGATCGTTTCAATCGACATAGTTCGTTACCAAATTCCCTGCCCCGGATCGGGGAGGGGCGACCATTCAATGCGCTATCATTAGGCAGGAATGCGCAAGGAGGTTGGCGTGTCTATCCCGAGTTCCATGAAGACGGCCCTTTTCGCGGCGGGTGCCGCGGTGGTCCTGTCCTTAAGCCTGGGCGCGGCTTCGGCCGAAGCCCGAACCTTCGTCAGTGTCGGCGTCGGCCTGCCGCTGTTCTATGCCCCGCCGCCGCCCGTGGTCTACGCGCCGCCGCCGGTCGTCTATGCGCCCCCGCCAGTGACCTATGCCCCGGCCTACGAACCGGCGCCGGCCGCATACGCCCCGCCCGCATACGCCCCGGCCGCGACCCAGACCTGCCGCGAATATCAATCCACCATCCAGGTGAACGGCCAGCCGCAGCAGAGCTACGGCACGGCCTGCCTCCAGCCGGACGGCACCTGGCGCATCGTCCAGTAACCGCATCGACTATCGATAAGGAACGGCAAATGTTCTCCAAGAAGATTCTCATCGCCGCCCTCTCTGCGGCCATCATCCCGCTTGCGGCCATGGCCGCCCCCGAAGGCCCCGGCTGGCACCATCACGGCGGCCGTGACGGCCATGGCCCGTTCAGCTTCCTCGAGGGCGTCACGCTCACGCAGGAGCAGAAGACCCAGATCCATCAGATCATCGAGACGAGCTGGACCCAGGCGAAGCCGCTGATGCAGCAGCTCCACGCCGACCGCAAGCAGATCGATGATCTGCTGGCCGGCACCGGCACCGTGACCGAGGCGCAGCTGACCACCATCCAGCAGCAGGAGTCGCAGCTTCAGCAGCAGCTCGCGAGCCAGCGCCTCGCCACGGCGCTCCAGGTCCGCGCCCTCCTGACCCCGGCGCAGCTCGCCCAGAGCGCCCAGACCCACCAGCAGCTCGAGAGCCTGCATCAGCAGGAGCGGGCAATCTTCGAGTCCGCCCATCCGGACGCGACCGCCCCGCAATAAGCACCTGGGACCAGGACGCGCGGCGGCCGACCGCCCCCCGCACGCCTCCCCTCCTCGCCCATCCTCCGAAGGCCCCCACCGTCTCATGGCGGTGGGGGCTTTTTGCCAAGTCGCCTAAAATTCGGGCAAAAATCGGCAAAGCCGCCATTGATCCGGCACCGATGCCTACCGACATTGCAACTTCGGGCAGCAGGATCGAACCTCGGTGCATGGTGCAGTTGCGCCACCCGAACGGGCGCTGCCGACGATCGGGGACGGCGAGCGGGGGACAACGGCGATGGACAGGCAGCAAGCAGAGCAGGCCACGACAGAGCCGATCGTCCTCCTGGTGGTCGAGGACGAAGCCATGCTGCGCACGGTCGTCGCCGATTTCCTGCGCGCCGGCGGTTTCAGCGTCCTCGAGGCGTCGAGTGCCGACGAGGCGGTCGGCATGCTGCACCGGCACGCTGACATCCGGCTGGTCGTGGCTGACGTCATCATGCCCGGCGCGCTCAACGGCTTCGATCTGGCGGAATGGGTCGCCCATCATCGCGCCGGGATCCCGGTGATGCTGACCTCGGGGTACAGCACCGACCGGAACCTGCCGCCTCGCCTCAACTGGACAGGGCGCCTGATCCGCAAGCCCTTTCGCCTCGTCGATCTTGCGGACCGGATCCATGCGCTGTTGAGCCAGCCAGCCGCCTGAGGTGCTGCTGCGGCATCCGGAAGCGCCGCCTCGTGGCAAATATGTGGGAACCATAGGAACGCCTCGCCGTTTTTGGGGACGGTCCCTGCCCTCTGAATGCGCCGCGCCAGAACGGCGACAGGCGCGGGGGATCGCTAGGGAGTGGAGACTACGCATGAGAAACGGCGGATCGCTCGACGCATACGATTTCGGCTCGCTGATGACGGCGCGAGCCCCGGTGGGCGAGCGGGAACGAAGCACCCTGTCGCTTTCCGTCGTTGGCGACACGCCGAACCCGCAGCGCTTGTCGCTCGGCCCCGATGCGGAGGTCGAGCTGCAGGTCGGCCGCCGACTGCGCGCGATGTACGATTCCGTGCTGCACGAACCGCTGCCCGACCGCTTCGTTACCCTGATGCAGCAGATCGACGAGCGGATCAGCGCCCGCTCGGGCGCCGGCGGAGAGGATACGCCCCCGGCTCCGGCACGAAAGCACGCCGGCGGCCGCTGATCCTCATCGGCCGATCGCTCCGCTGCTCGCCCGGCGCGCGGCTGGTCGCCTGAAAGTAATCGACCCGATCAGGCGCCGGCGACCGCCGCGTCAACGCGGCAAATTTCCCTAAAATCCCGAACGATACTTCGGCCAAACGATCGATTTGGCTGTGTCGTAAAGAATTTGTTGGCCTTTTCTGGGCAGCCTGCCGTTTCAGGCGGCGGACCTCGATGCCTTCGCCACCAGGAAGCGCGCAGAACCTTTGCGAACGCAATCAGGTCACGCCGGATGCGAGATCGGATCCGGCGTACAGTGAGAAGGTTCCACCATGGCCACTTTCCCGCCGGGTGACATCCTCGGCACGGCTTTGTTCGGCATCCTGCTGTTGAGCTTGATCGGCGTCGCTGGCTTCATCGTGAGGAAGCTGGCCGCGCCCACCCGCTCGCTCACCCATCGCGGACTCAAGATCCGGCAGAACGCCAGGCTGCCGGTCGGCAAGGTCGTGCTGGTCGACGAGAATTGGCGGCTGATCGGCGAGACGGCGCCTGACCGCTTCGATAGCGAGCCGCTGCCCGCTGGCAGCGCTGCCGCCTGGTTCTCGGCCGCGGACTTCAACCGGTTCGAAGCGAGCAAGAGGTGGATCGCTATGCGCCGGCCCCGGCCGCTGCAGCCGGGCATCGGCCTGGGCGGCTGACCCCGGGACCTCTAACCAAGGAAACTCCGTGCCAGCGCCGGATGATCGCGGATCTCGTCCGGCCGGCCGATGACTTCGAGCCGCCCACGCTCGAGCACCGCCGCGCGATCGGCGACTGTCAGCGCCGCCTCGACCGCCTGCTCCGCCAGCAGCACGACGAGCCCCGCGTCGGCGAACCGCCGCAGGACGGCAAAAAGTTCGGCAACAAGCACCGGCGCCAGGCCGCGCGACGGTTCGTCCAGCAGCAGGAGACGCGGCGCCGTCATCAGGGCGCGACCGACCGCCAGCATCTGCTGTTGACCGCCTGACAAGGTCCAGGCGACGGCCCCCTGCCTGTCGCGAAGCGCGGGGAAATAATCCAGCACCATGGCGAGCCGCCGTCGCCGCTCCCAGGCCGGCGCTTGCGCCACCAGTTCCAGATTCTCGGCGACCGTGAGGCCCGGAAAGACGCGCCGCCCCTCCGGGCACCAGCCGATGCCGGCGCGGGCGCGCCGCTCGGCCGGCCAACGGTCGATATCGGCACCGTCGAGCCGGATCGTGCCCGCGAGCGGGGCGCGCAGGCCCATGATCGTCTCCAGAAGCTCCGTCTTGCCGGCGCCGTTCGGGCCGAGCAGCACGGTTACCCCCGGACCGGGGAGCGCAAGCGTGACGTCGCCGTCGCGCTTGACCGCGACCCGGTCGAGCGAGAGCGCGGTCACGTCCCCCTCCCCATTGGCGCCGCCCCCAAGGATGCGGTCCCGAGATACGCCGCCCGCACCAGGGGATCGGCCCGCACCTCGTCGGCGGTGCCGACCCGGGCGATCCGCCCATCGATCAGGACGGCCACCCGATCCGCAAGCCCCATCAGGAAGGCCATGTCGTGCTCGACGACGAGCAGCGCCCGCCCCTCGGCCGCGAGTGCGCGCAGGAGGGTGCCGAGGTGCGCCCGCTCTGCCGCGTCCAGCCCCGCCGCCGGCTCGTCCAGCAGCAGGACAGCCGGGTCGAGCGCCAGCGCGCGGGCAATATCCGCGAGCCGGAGTGCTCCTGCTGCCGGCTTCGCTGCCGGATCGATGCCGACGCGACGGAGCAGGCCCGCCGCCGCCTGATGCAGCGGGCCGAGGGGGACGGTTCGTCCGAAACTCGTCCCGGCGTCACGGGCGACGAGCGCGGCGGTCACCAGGTCGAGCGGCGTCATCTCGTCCGGCAGTGCCGCGGTCTGAAAGCTGCGCGCGACGCCGGCCCGGGCGATGCGATCGGGCGATGCGGTTTCGAGCGATACATCGCCGAGCCGGACGGTGCCCCGGTCCGGCCGGTCAAGTCCACTCACCAGATTGATGAGCGTGGTCTTGCCCGACCCGTTCGGGCCGATCAGGCCGAGGATCTCGCCGGGCTGGAGCACGAGCGACACGCCGTTCACCGCCGCGACGCCGCCGTAGGACTTCTCGAGGCCGGCGAGTTCGAGCGCCGCCACCGGGCGTGGCGGTCGATCGGATGCTCCTGCCGTCGCGGCGGGACACGCCGGCCAGAACCGTTCCAGCGTGCCGACGAGGCCGGCCGGTGCCGCAAGCAGGCAGGCGAAAAGGCCGATGCCGTAGGCGATCCGGTAGGACGCGCCGAGCGGCCGCAGCCATTCCGGCAGATGGCCGATCAGGAGGGCGCCCAGCACGGCGCCGGCGACCGAGCCGCGTCCGCCGATCACGACCATGGCGAGACAACCGACCATGACCGGGAATTCCGCGACCTCGGGCGACACCAGGCGCAGCACATGGGCCTGGAGCGCCCCGCCCAGGCCGGCGAAGCCAGCCGCGAGCACGAACGCCTGCGCACGGATGCGGCCGGGGTCGAGGCCGCTCGCGCGTGCCAGCACCGGATCGGCCCGCACCAGTGCCAGCGCCGGCCCGTTGCCGCCGCGCTTCAGCCAGAGTGCCAGCCCGGCGCCGAGCCCGACGAGCCCCCAGCTGACGAGCATCGTGCCGGAGCCGCGCGGGAGCCCCAGGGTCTGCAGCGGCGGAATGCCGGCCAAGCCATTGGCGCCGCCGGTCAGGCTTTGGGCGTCGACGGCAACGAGCCGGACCAGCACCGCAAAGCCGAGCGTCGCAAGCGCGAAATAATGGCCGCCGAGCCGCCGGACCGGCGCGTGCGCGAGCGCCGCGAGCAGCATCGGCAGCAAGACGGACGCCGGCAGCTCGGCCCAGGCGGGCCAGCCGAGCCGGCCGCCGAGAATGCCGGCGGCATAGGCGCCGATGGCGAAGCAGGCGCCCTGGGCGAGCGACAGTGCACCCGCCTGGCCGAACAGCAGCTGATAGCCGATCGCCATCAGCGCCGATGCCGCGGAAAGCGTCATCAACCGCTGTTCGTAGCCGGACCCGGCGATCAGCACCACGGCCAGCCAGAGGATGACCGCCAGCCCGATAAGCGGCGCCGGCCGCAGTAGATCCTTCATGCGCGCCGCCCAAGTGGCTCCGGGAACAGGCCCGCGGGCCGGACCGCCAGTACCAGCAGCACCACGCCATAGAGTGCTGCGGTTGCCGCGACCGAGCTCGTGTAGCCGGCGACCACGCTCTCGAACAGGGCGATCAGCAGTGCGCCTGCGACGGCACCCTTGAGCGAGCCCCAGCCGCCGATGGTGACGGCGATATAGGCGCGCAGGATCAGGTCGTTGCCCATGCTCGGCGTCACGAAATAAGGCCCGGACAACAGCAGGCCGACAGCACCGGCGAGCGCCGCGGCGAGCGCGAAGCTGCCGGCGATCAGCCGATCGACCGGCAGGCCGAGCGCCCGGGCCGTCACCGGGTCCTGGGCGCTGGCACGGAGCCGGCGGCCGAACTGGGTGTGGCCGAGCAGCCAGGCCTGGGCCAGTCCGATGACGAGCGCGGCCGCCATGATGCCGAGCGCCGAGCGCGACAGGCCGAACGGCCCGATCCGGAGATCGCCGGTGCCGACCAGCGTCGGCCCCGCGCGCGGCGCCGCCCCTTCGAGCGCGTTCATCGCCTCCTGCAGCACGAGGCCGAGCGCCACGGTCGCGAGCAAGCCGAAGATCGGCGGCCGCGACCGGAACGGTCGCCAGGCGAGCGCCGAGAACAGCAGGCCGCAGCCGGCCATGGCGAGCATGACGAGCGGCAGGAGCGCAGGCCCCGAGAGATCGATCCCCGCGAGATCGAGCCAACGCGACAGCGCGATCGCCACATAGCCGCCGAGCATGACCAGGTCGCCCTGGGCGAAATTGACCGCGCCGGTCGCGTTCAGGATCAGGACGAAGCCGAGCGCCACCAGGGCATAAGCGGCACCGAGCGCCAGGCCGTTCAACAGCAGCTGAGCCAGGCCCAGCAGGTCCGCCGCCATGATCGTTCTCTCGCCGGGCCGGTCAGTCGGGCTTGGCGGCGTCGAGCCCGTCGTAACGCTCGACCACCTTCGGCACGCGCGTGACGCCGTCGTAGCAGAGGATGACGACGCTATGCGCCATGTCGCCGTGCCCGTTGGAGGCATAGCGCATGGCGACGCCGTCCCACTGCTCCGCCGCGAGCGCCGCGCGCACCGCCTCGCCGGTGCGGGCACCATGGGCCAGCACGTCGAGCAGCATCTCCGTCCCGTCGTACTGGGCGAGCGCATAGGCGTCGGGGTCGGCGCCGAAGGCGGCGCGATAGTCCTTCAAGAACTGCTCGAGCCGGGGCGAGCCGCCGGAGACCGGCGACGACGCCGATTCCGCGCAGATGCCCTTCAACTCCCGCGGCTCGAGCAGCGCCGCCGTCGCCGGCTGGTGCAGCGCCGAGCCGGCCACGACCGGCAGCGTCAGGCCGAGGGCCGCCACCTGGCGGACCGCGAGCGCGGTCGGCCCGGCATGGAGATGCAGCAGCAGGGCGTCGGCGCCGGACGCCATCGCCCGTTTCAGGACGGGCGCGTAATCCTTGACGCCCGTATCGATGCCCTCGCTGAACACGAGCTCGGCGCCATGCCGCTTGGCCGCGGTCGCGATATAGGTGGCGCCGCTCTGGCCATAGGCCGTCGTCTGGTAGACGAGCGCCAGCTTGTGCCGGCCCAGCCGCTCGACGGCGTAGCGGACATGCGCCTCCTTCGCCGCGCGATCGGACGGGAAGAAGCGGAAGATCCAGGGATTGCCGGCCTCGGTCAGCGACGCCGTGCCCGAGACGGTCACGAGCGGCAGCTTCTCCTCGGCCGCGATCGGCATGAGCGCCAGCATCTGGGTGCCCAGCATCGGCGCCACGACGGCGGGCACCGGCCCGCCGTCGAGCGCGCGCAGCAGCGCGTTGACCGCGTTTTCCGGCGCTGTCGCCGTATCGATCACCTCGCCCGAGACCGCGAGACCAGCTGGTGCCTGCCGGAGTGCCAGCAGCGCGCCGTTGCGCTGGCTGGTGCCTTCAAGCGAGAGGAAGCCCGTTACCGGCACCAGGATCGGCAGCCGCGCCGGCTCGGCGGCGGCCGTGGTGCCGAGCACGGCCGCGAGCAGGAGGACGAGCCGTCTCACGATGCCTGGGCCACCCTGACCAGCCGACCGACGAGCTCGACCACCTCCCCGTCGCTCAGGTCCTCGGCCGCGTCGCCGATGTTGATCTCGGTCATGGCTAGGCGCGGCAACGCGGTCTCGGCGAAACGGCCGAACAGCCAGACACCGCTCGCGCGGGCGAGGTCGAGATGCGCCGCGTCGAGCGCGTTCGTCGTTGCCGGCAGGTAAAGCTGGAAGGCGTTCGTGTGCGGCGCCGCCGGCACCGCCTCGACGCCCGGCAGCGCGCTTAGCGCCTCGGCAAGGCCGCAGGCCCGCGCGCGATAGGCCGCCATCCGCGGCAGGTAGCGCTGCAGCCCCTCGGCGGCACTGATGACGAAGGGGAACGCGGTGAAGAGATTACCGCCATGGCGGGTCTGCCAGACCCGGGCGGCCGCGACGAAATCCGTAGGCCCGGCCAGGATCGAGCCGCCGAGGCCGCCCAACCCTTTGTAGAACGAGACATAGACCGAGTCCGCGAGGCCGGCGATCTCGGCCAGGGAGCGGCCGTAGTACGGTTGCGCCTCCCACAGGCGCGCGCCGTCGAAATGCAGCGGCACGCCGCGCGCACGGCACCAGTCCGCGATCGCGACGAGGGCGTCCCAGTCCGGCAGCTTGAAGCCGGCACGGCGCAGCGGCAGCTCGACCGTGACGGCGCCCAGTTCCTCGGCCGCGGCCTCCAGGTCGGCAACGGAGAACGGCTGATGGTCGAGGCCGAGCCGCACGGCAGCGAGGCCATGGAGCCGTTCGTAGGCCGAGCGCTCGTCGAGGTCGATATGGCATTTCGGATGCAGCCCGACCGTGCACAACCCCGAACGGTCGGTCCAGATCCTGAGTGCCGCCTGCTGCGCGATGACGCCCTTCGGCATGAAGACCGCGGCCGGCTTGCCGAGCAGGGCTGCGACATCGCGCTCCAGCGCTTGCATCGCCTCGCCCTCGCCATAGATATCCCGCGGCAGGGCGGCAAGGGGCGAGCGGCCGAGCCGGTCCAGCATCTCGCGGATCGTCTCGCGGCGATGGCCCGAGAGCGCCCGGCGGCACAGATCGCGGACTTCGGCATGGGCAGTCGACATGAACCCTCTCCTGCCGCACTCCCTGCGGCCGTGCTAGTTTCCCTTGAGCAACGCGACCCTTAAAGCGGAACCCATGTCGAGACAAGGCACAGCAGCACGGATCGGCCTCTTCATCTGGCTCCTTGCCGCCGTCTGGCCGTTGACCGGCCGGGCGACCGAGAACCTGCTCGACTCCCAGGCGCCTTACTGGGAGGCGGGCCCGCGCGATCCGAAGCTCAGCAACGCCTGTTCGCTCGGCCGCTTCAACGAGCGGCAGATGGGCCGCTACATCGTGCGGCTGCACGCGAAGGCGGGCGGTGCCGCTGTGCTGGGCGTCGCCAAGGGCACGGGCCTCAACCTGTGGGACCCCGACCGTCTCGCGGTCAAGACCGAGGACTACCTGTTCCGGCAGGATGGCACCAGCGCGTGCGAGGTGTTCGTCGGCGGCCGCCAGCCGCTGCTGCCTGGCCAGACGCCCCCCGGCCAATCATCGCCTAGGCAACCTGGAACTCCTGCCGGACCGCAAGCGCCCGGATCGCCGGCAGCGCCGTCGCCCCAGCAGGCGGTCCCGGGCGCCTCGCCCCAGAACGGTCCGCCGACCTGAGCTGCTGAAGCGTTCGGAAACACACCCGCGCTTTACAGCCACCGCGCGGCATGCTCGAACTCTGGTCGGTTTGAAGTTTGGCACAAGGGCACGAGATGATCGGACGGACCACTCTCGCAATCATGATCTCTGCGCTTGCTATCGGCGCATTCACGACCGGCATGCTTACGAACGGCACCGCCGAAGCCGGCACCCTCCGGGCCGGCACCTGGGTCCCGACCGGATGCGGCACCGAGCCGACGCCGCCCACGATCAACGCGTCGGGCCGCGCCGCCTACGAGGCAAGCATCAAGGACGCCCAAGCCTATCAGCAGGCGGCCAAGCAGTATGACGATTGCTTCTTCAAGGAGGCGGACGCCGACAATCACCTGATCGCCGGCGCGCTCAAGGACCATCACGCCCAGCTTCAGGCCACGTTCGACAAGCTGACAGCCGATTCCAAGGCCGCGGCCGACCGGCTCAACAAGAAGCAGTGAACTTCTGATAGACGCACGGCCGGCAGTGGATCATGTCCGCCGGCCGTGGTCCCGATCGGGGGCCTTAAGCGCTTGGGATGCCCTAAGCGCTCAAATAATCGTGACGCCGAACGCCTCGAGGCCCTTCTTGCCGTCGACCACGTCGACGCGCACGCGCACGCCGGGATCGAGGCCCTGCAAGCCGCTGCGGCGCAGCGCGGTAATGTGGATGAAGATGTCCTTGCCGCCGCCGTCGGGGGAAATGAAGCCGTAGCCCTTGCCGGGCTCGAACCATTTCACTGAACCGTCGAGCGAGCCCGACGGCGTCTGCGGCGCGTCGCGATCATGGCCGCGCGAGCCCGACTGGGGCACGGCGGTCGTAAGATCGACATCGATCACGCTCACCACCAGCGGGCCCTTGGCGCCCTCGCCGATCTCACACACGAGCGAGGCCCCCTCGCTCACATCCTCGAAGCCTGCGCGGCGGAGGGTCGCCATCGGCAGGAACGCGTCCTGCGTCCCGTCGGCCGGGGTGACGAAACCGAAACCCTTGCTGGCGTTGAACCACTTCACCTTGGCGTCGACACGGCGGCCTGAAGGTGGATCTTCGTTGCGGAAAAAGCCCGGACGGCGCTCGTACATGGCTGCTCTATGCTCGGATTAACACCAAGAGGTGTCGAGCATAACCGAATAAAAGCCGTCGCGACAGCCCTCCAAGCTGCTATCGCGACGGGTTTTTTCCGCAATTTCGCCTATTTTTCAGCCAATCATCCTTCGTAGGCGACGACCCTCTGGCGCTGCTCGCCCAATCCCTGGATGCCGAGATGCATTTCATCACCGGGCTTCAGGAACACGGGCACGGGCTTCATGCCGAGCCCGACGCCCGGCGGCGTGCCGGTGGTGATGACGTCGCCCGGGTGGAGCGTCATGAACTGGCTGATGTAGTGGACCAGGAACTTGACGCCGAAGATCATCGTGCGGGTGTTGCCGGTCTGACGTCGGGTACCCGAGACGTCGAGAAACATGTCGAGCGCCTGAACGTCGGCAATCTCGTCCGGCGTCACCAGCCACGGTCCCATCGGGCCGAACGTGTCGGCACTCTTGCCCTTGGTCCATTGCCCGCCGCGCTCGGCCTGGAATTCGCGCTCGGACACGTCGTTCACCACGCAATAACCCGCAACATGGCTGAGCGCGTCCGCCTCGGAGACGTAGTTCGCCTTGGTGCCGATGATGATCGCGAGCTCGACCTCCCAGTCGGTCTTGCGGGAATTCTTCGGAATCACGACCGTGTCGTTCGGGCCGACGATCGAGCTCGTCGCCTTCATGAACAGGATCGGCTCCTCCGGCACCTTGGCGCCGGTCTCGGCCGCATGGTCGGAATAGTTGAGGCCGACGGCGACGAACTTGCCGACCCGCCCGACGCAGGCGCCGAGCCGCGGGCTGCCCGCGACGAGCGGCAGGGTCGCCGGATCGAGCGCCCGGAGCTTGGCGAGGCCAGCCGGTGACAGCGCATCGCCCGCGATGTCGTCGACGACACCGGCGAGGTCGCGGATCTTGCCGTCCCGATCCAGGATGCCGGGCTTCTCCTGGCCCGCCGGGCCGTAACGCAGCAGCTTCATCTGTTCTCGTCCTCCTCGGAGTTTATGCGTTCTGACGTCATGATCTCAGGCGTCGTGATCTCAGGCGCGCCGCCTCCTCGGTTGTCGAGATTGCCGGGCAAGACGGCAGGGGCGCTCTCGAGCACGGGGGCGGATCGGGCCGGCAGGTTAGGCCATTAACTCCGACTTGTCTCCCCCGGATGGCCGCCCAGGCGTCTTGGCCGCACTACGGGCAGTGGGCGAGCCCAAACCACTGCAAGCCACGCGCGGCGAGCCCGCCGACCAGCCTCCGCATCGGCGTCGTCCGTCGGCCGCCTCTGCGGTCGATCGTTAGTCAATTCGCCTTGAAATCAATGGTCTAGCGAAAAGCCGGCCCAATATTCAGCCTATCGGCGCTTTTGGGGCAACCGCCTGATGTAGATGCATTTTTGTGACACGCAAGTCCTCGTTGGCAGTTTTGCTTTCAAAATCTTCAAATCTCCGCGATACTCCGGGCATGTCGCCGCGACGCCTCATCATGCATGCCGTCGCCCTGATCGGCCTTTTCGGGCTCGTCGGGGGCTTTTGTACGCCCGGTTTCGCGGCCGATACGACGGCGAAAGCCAAGAAGAAGCATCAGGGCGAGACAGTGCTCGTCGCGCCAACCCCGGCCCAACAATATGACGCGCAGCTGCAGCTCAACATCGACCCGGTAAAGAGCGGGCTCCTCAAGCCCGATCCGGTGCTGCCCTATCAGCCGCAGGCTCCGACGAAGCCGTTGCTCGACCCCAAGGCGAAGGACAATGCATCGGACCGGCCGCATCTGGCACCCGTTCTCCGCGAAAGCTCGCTGCCGGAAAGCTTCGGCGACCGCGGCAGCTTCCTCGAGCGACACGAGTTCGGCATCCAGCTGCACGACCATTTCTGATTGTAATTTTCAAAAAGAAATCCGCTGAAGTAGTAAGACTTTCAGCGACATGTCATGGCGACCGCGCTATGATGCCCTCGGCGCCACTGAAGCCCCCAGCATCTTCACCGGCGATCACCTCCCCCAATAAGACCGTCCCTGGCGCCTCCAGCCCCCCAGAGGAGTAGAGCCATGTCGGAAGCTCAACAGAATTCCATTGTTGAAAGCCTGCTCGCCCAGCAATCAGCCGCGTTCGGGCCGAAGTCGCTCGACGAGGCGGTCAAGCGTCTGGAATCTGCCGCCAAGCTCACCGGCTTGTTCATGCACACCGCATCGGACATCTGGTGCTGCGAAATCGAGATGATGAGCAAAGGATCGCGCCAGCTCGCGGCCGTCACCGAGAGTTTTCTCGGCGAGGCGGACCCGGAGCACAACGCTACCCGTCCGGCGGAAACGGTCAAGGCAGCGGTCGAGGAAACGATCCAGGAGTTCCGTCATCTCAACGACTTGATGCGCAACAGCAGCTTTGAGCTCTACGACGCCTTCGTCAAAACACTGATACCGGCGACCCCGGCCCCGACGAAGACCCCGGCACCGAAGGCCGCCGCCCGCGCCGCGGAACGGCTCACCACCGCCGCCTGACCGGCTAACAGGGAGCCGGCAGCGAAGACGTGTCGGCCCCATCAACCTCGCTCGGGCCACCTCGCCAGAGAGGCGGCTCCGAGCCGATCTGATGGACCCGCCGAAACTGAGCGTACGGAATAATTGTACAATCTATATTTGTGCATATTCGATATGTGCAATTAACAATACAACATTCCTTCCTTGTGCTTCACGATCGGGGCCTTTGCATCCATCCGAGAAGGAAGCCCCGTATGTTCGGCCCTCACCCCCTCACCGGAAGCGTCACCCGCCGGCTGCTGCTGAGCATGGCAGCGGCACTCTGCCTTGCGGTCTCGGCCGGCACGGCAAGCGCTGCCGGCAAGCTCAAGCTCGGCGTCATGGCAGGCGGTGAGGAAGAGGTCGCCGAGGTCGCGAAGAAGGTCGCGGCCCAGCATGGGCTCGAGGTCGAGCTCGTGACCTTCCAGGACTACGCCCTCGTCAATGCGGCGCTGGCATCCGGCGACCTTGACGCCAACGCCTTCCAGCACAAGCCCTATCTCGACGCCCAGATAGCCGCGCGCGGCTATCACATCGTGCCGATCGGCTTCACGATCGTGGAACCCATGGGGCTTTATGCCCGGAAGGCGAAGAGCCTCGACCAGCTGCCGAAGGGCGCCAAGATCGGCATTCCGAACGACCCCAGCAACGGCGGGCGCGCGCTCAACCTGCTGGCGGCGAACAAGCTCATCACGCTCGCGCCGAACAAAGCCCTGCTGCCGTCGGTGACCGACATTGCGGACAACCCGCACGGCTTCAAGTTCATCGAGCTCGATGCCGCACAGCTGCCGCGGGCGGTCGAGGATCTCGACGCCGCGATCATCAATACCGACTATGCGGTCAATTCCGGCCTCGACCCGCGCAAGGACGCGCTCGCGATCGAGCCGCGCCAGGGCAACCCGTACGGCAATTTCGTCGCCGCACGCGAGGCCGACAAGGACCGGCCGGACCTGAAGATCCTGGTGCAGGCCTATCAGTCGAAGGAAGTGGCCGATTTCCTCGACCAGCGCTTCAAGGGTGCCATCCTGCCGGCCTGGTAAACCCGGCCTAGTAAGCCTCAGCCCAGTAGTTCAGCCATTGGCGACGATCTCCAGGATCGCCTGGCCGTAGCGATCGAGCTTGGAGCGCCCGACGCCCGGAATGGCGGCCAAGGCCGTCATATCGGCCGGGCGCTCGACGCTGAGCGCCACCAGCGTCGCGTCGTGCAGGATGACGTAAGGCGGCACCCCCTGCTCGCGCGACAGCTCGAGCCGCCAATGCCGAAGCGCCTCGAACAGCCGCGCATCGCTGCCCTCGAGCTCGTGCGCCGTACCGCCGCGCCGGCCACCGGTCGCCCGACGTGGCGCCTTCTCCTCGCGATGCTCGCGGAACTCGACCGTATCCTCGCCCTTGACCACGGCGGCGGCCTTGGGGCCGAACAACAGGCCGCCGTGCCCCTCGACATCGACCGCCAGATAGCCGCCGGCGACGAGTTGGCGGAAGATCGCCTGCCAGGCGTTGCGGCCGATCTCCCTGCCGACGCCGAAGGTCTTGAGCAGGTGATGGCCGCGTTCCAGGATCTTCTCGGTCTCCTTGCCGGTCAGCACGTCGACCAGATGCTGCACGCCGAAGCGCTGGCCCGTGCGATAGACCGCTGAGAGCGCCTTCTGCGCCGCGATCGTGCCGTCCCAGCGCTTCACCGGATTGAGGCAGATGTCGCAGTTGCCGCACGGGCCGGTGAGCGAATTGTCGCTGAAATAATTGAGCAGTACCTGCCGCCGGCACGTCGCCGTCTCGCAATAGCCGAGCAGCGCGTCGAGCTTCTGCAGTTCGACCCGCTTCTGCCGGTCGTCGAGCTCGGAACCCTGGACCATCTGCTTGCACGAGATGACGTCGGCCAGGCCATAGGTCATCCAGGCGGTCGCCGGCAGCCCGTCGCGCCCGGCGCGCCCGGTCTCCTGGTAGTAGGCCTCAAGGCTGCGCGGCACGTCGAGGTGGGCGACGAAGCGCACGTTCGGCTTGTCGATGCCCATGCCGAAGGCGACGGTTGCGACCACCACGACGCCCTCGTCCTTCAGGAAGCGGTCCTGGTGGCGCTGCCGCGTCTCGGCGTCGAGCCCGGCGTGGTACGGCAGCGCCAGGCGGCCGTGCTGCGACAGAAAATCCGCGACCTCGTCGACCTTGCGGCGCGACAGGCAATAGACGATGCCGGCGTCGTCCGGGTGTTCGGTGCGCAGGAAGTGCAGCAGCTGGTTGCGCGCGTCCTTCTTCTCGACCACGCGATAGGCGATGTTCGGCCGGTCGAAGCCGGAAACGAACACGCGCGCCTCGTCCAGCTGCAGGCGCTCGACGATGTCCTTGCGCGTCGGCCCGTCGGCGGTCGCGGTCAAGGCGATGCGCGGCACCGTCGGGAAACGCTCGTGCAGGATGGTGAGCGCGCGATACTCGGGCCGGAAATTGTGACCCCATTGCGAGACGCAATGCGCCTCGTCGATCGCGAAGAGCGCGATCCGCAGTCGCTCCAGCAGGTCGAGGAAATACGGCATGACCAGCCGCTCGGGTGCCACATAGACGAGGTCGAGCGCGCCCGAGCGCATATCCTCCTCGATCTGGCGCGCCTCGCCGGGCGAGAGCGAGGAATTGAGGTAGGCCGCCCGCACGCCGGCCTGGCGGAGCGCATCGACCTGGTCCTTCATGAGTGCTATCAGCGGCGAGACGACGATGCCGACGCCGGGCCTGACCAGCGCCGGGATCTGGTAGCAGAGCGACTTGCCGCCGCCAGTCGGCATCAGCACGAGCGCGTCGCCGCCGTCGATCACATGCTCGATGATCGCCTGCTGCTGGCCGCGGAACTGGGCATAGCCGAAGACGTCGCGCAGGAGATCCTGCGCGCGCTCATGGGCGGCAGGATCGGGCTCGGAAGCGGGGAAGAGAGACATGACCGGAGCGGACACTGCCACCCCGGCCGGGGAAAATCGAGTCCCGTTGCGGGATGCGGGAACAGGTATGTTTGCCGTTATTCCCGCGCAGGCGGGAATCCAGTCCTTACGCGCGGCAGCGCGGATATGAGTCTCGTCGCCGCGGACGCGGCTCTTGCTGGATTCCCGCCTGCGCGGGAATGACGAAATCAAAGGCGGGCGGCCGCTTTGGGCCGCCCCCTTACGTCACGGCACGAACAGGCTCGTGCAGTGGCCGGGCTCGGCCGCGTTCTCAGCGATCGCACCGCCGCGCGGAATGCACTGGTCGGGCGGCAGCGACTGGCCTTGCTCGACATGGGCCACCAGCAGGTCGAACGCCCGCTGGGCATGCGGCTCGATCAGCTCGAGTTGCGGGAACGTCGCGCGATAGCTCTCGATGTGGTTGCCGTTCTGCACCTCGTAGAGCCGATAGGCCGGCGTCCGATGGTCGCCGTCCTGGTCTCGGTCGTCGTCGCGGTGGGCCGCCGCTGCCACCGCCCGGGCATAGGCGCGCGCCTGGTCATTGATCGGCAGGAGCGCATCCATGGTGCCGGCCACCGTGATGAGCGGTCGCTTGATGCGGCCCGTCGTGGCGAAGGCCGCGACGTTGGCGCCGACGTCGGAGGCCGACAGCCGGTCGACATAGATGTAGTTGGCGAGGCCCGCGCCGTAGGTGTCATAGGTCGGATCCAGCCGCTTCTGCCACTGGCACTGGGTGACCTCCCAGAATTCCGTCCAGTAGTTGGTCCAAAGCGAGCTCGTGCCGGTGACGATGTCCGGCGGATAGCCTGCGGCCAGGATGTTCTTGGCAGCCGTGCTGTTCGGGTCGCGGCCCGAGGCGATATAGTCGGAATAGTTCAAGAGCGCCGGCGGCAGGGATTGGAGGATGTTGCCGCGCGTCGGATCGGCGTAGGTGCCCTCCCAATCAACGCCGCCGTCGAACAGCTCGGGCGCCGTCTCCATCGCCCGGCGCACCTGGTAACCGCCGTTCGAGGTGCCGACCGCATAAGTGTGCGCCGGGAAGCGGCCATAGCGGAACTGCAGCGCCTCGCGCCCGACCACGGCCGCTGCCTGCATCGCGAGGTTCCAGCGCGAGAACACCTCGGCCGGATCATTGTCGTAGAAATGGACATAGACCGGCGTCACCGGATTGAGCCGGCAGGCAAGCGGGTCGGTCGAGGTCGAGAGCTGCAGGTTCAAGACGCCCTTGTTCTGCGAAACATAGGCGTAGCCCTTCTGCACGACATAGTCGCTCCAGGCGAAATCGCCGTTGAACTCGCTGCGCGTGCCCGACGCGCCGGCGACGACCAGCCTGCCGTTCCAGCTGTCCGGCAGGCGGAGCAGGATCCGCCCCTCACCCAGCGGATCCTGGGCAAGGCGCCCGTCGATCTGGATGCCCGGCACCGCCTTGGTGATCGGCGTGCGATCGGCCGCGACCGGCGCGATCGTCGCCCGGTCGGTCTGCGGCGTGAAGGCGAAGGCCGGCAGGCCCGGCAGCGAGTTGTTGGCCGGCGTCGTCGCCGAATTGTTGGTCGTGAGGTCCGGACTCTCGACGCAGGTCGCGTCCGTGATGCTGCCCTTGAGCAGCGCCAGCAGCTGGTCGCATCGACCCGCGGCCGCAGCCGGAGAATGCCAGCCGGCGGCAAGGATGAGCACGGCCAGGCCGCCCCATCGGGCAAGGCGCAATGAAGTCATTCGTTCCTCCCCAATTGTTGTTTTGATGGGAACGCGTAACGAAGATTGAGATGTCAGCAGGGCTCTGATGTCGGGCGCCCGAGAGCCCGGTCGGTGGTCCTGCCGGCGAAGCCGGCGACCGAAGGTGCGGCACTCCGGACTATAAGGGAAACCGGCTCCCGATGGTACCGCGCGGACGCTCGTAAGGGCGCTTCCAGGACAGGCAATCGCCGGAAAATGAAAAGGCCCATCCGGAGTCCCCACACTCCGGATGGGCCAGCCACACGTCCTAACCCGCGATCAGAAGGTCGGCAGATTGGGCAGCGGCTTATGGAACCACTTCTCGTGGATGGCGTTGAGCTCGCCGTTGTTCTTCACGAAATAGACGAATGTGTTGACCCACTGGTGCAGGTTCCACTGGTCCTTGCGCATGGTGATGCCGTTCGGCTGCTGCAGCAGGGTGAACTTGCGCTCGATGCCGGCGCCCGGGTTGGCGGCGAAAGTCGTGTCGCCGGTCAGGCCCGTCTCGGCGATCGCGTCGACCTGGTGGGTGATCAGCGCCTGATAGGTGCTGGGATCATCGTCGAACCGCGCCATCTTGACCTGGTCGCCCAAGCTCGTGCTCAGGATCACATCCTGCACCGTGCCGCGCGGCACGCCGACCTTGAGGCCCTTCAGGTCGTCGAGCGAAGTGATCTTCTTGTCCTTGGGCGCGAACACGACGTTCTCGATGGCACTGTAGGGGATCGAGAACAGCACCTGCTTCGCGCGCTCCGGCGTCACGCCGAAGGTCGCGACGATCAGGTCGACCTTGTTGGTAAGCAAGAACGGGATGCGGTTCGGGCTGGTCAGCTGCACCAGGTTGACCTTGACGCCCATGTACTTGCCGAGGAGCTTCGCCACGTCGATGTCGTAACCGTCCGGCTCCTGCTTCTCGTTCAGGATGCCGTAAGGCGGCAGATCGACGAGCACGCCGATATTGATCGAGCCGCGGCTCAGGATCTCGTCGACCGTCTGCGCCGCCGCCGGCCGCGCCGTCATCGCCAGGCCCAGCATGACGCAGGCCGCCGCCAGGTATTTCATCAGTCTCATGGCCGTCCTCTCCCCAAAGGTTTCTGTTTCCCGTTCCTGCCTAGCGCCGATAGGCCTGCGCCAGACGCTTCTCCAGCCGCCGGCTCGCGATGGTGAGCGGCCAGCAGATGACGAAATAGATGAGCGCCACCGTCCCGAAGATGAGGAACGGGCGGAACGTCGCATTGTTGAGCAGCTGCCCGGCGCGAATGAGCTCGACGAAGCCCAGGATCGAGGCGAGCGAGGTGCTTTTGACCAGGTTGACGAGGAAGCCCACGGTCGGCGCCACGGCGAGCCGGAGCGCCTGGGGCAGCACGACCCTGAACATGATCGGCACATAATGCAGGCCGAGCGAGCGCGCCGCCTCGATCTGCCCCTTGGGCACGCCCTGGATGGCGCCACGCCAGATCTCGCCCAGGAACGCGCCGGCATTGAGGCTCAAGCCCAGCATGGCGGCAATCCACGGGTCGACCGCGACGCCGATCATGTCGCCGCCGAAGAACACGAGGAACAGCTGGAGCAGCAGCGGCGTCCCCTGGAACAGGCGGATATAGGCGATGGCGAGATAGCGCTGCAGCCGGTGCTGCGCTGTGCGCATGAACGCGATCGTGATGCCGACCACGGCGCCGCCGCCGAACGCCAGCGCCGACAGCAGCAGCGTCCAGCGCACGGCCCAGACCAGGAACTCGAT
This sequence comes from Aliidongia dinghuensis, assembly GCF_014643535.1. Classification (NCBI taxonomy): domain Bacteria; kingdom Pseudomonadati; phylum Pseudomonadota; class Alphaproteobacteria; order Rhodospirillales; family Dongiaceae; genus Aliidongia; species Aliidongia dinghuensis. Next base: position 37,168 of record NZ_BMJQ01000009.1, read on the forward strand.
GTCGGTGAACGTAAGCGTGCGCATCAGCGGTGCTCCACGCGGGGGAACGCCCAGCGGTCGATGAGCGCGAAGGCCGCCTGGAAGATCATCGAGACGATGAAATAGATGACGAACACGATGATGTAGGTCTCGAATGGCCGGAACGTGCGCGACTGCACGTCCTGGGCGGCGGCCATCAGCTCGTCGGCCGAGACGACCGAGACGATGCTCGAGTTCAGCATCAGGAGGATGAACTGGCTGCCGAGCGGCGCCACCATGACCTTCAAGGCCTGGGGCAGCACGACCAGGCGGAAGCTCTGCAGCGTATGGAGGCCGAGCGCCCTCGCCGCCTCCATCTGGCCGTGCGTGACGCTCTCGATGCCGGCGCGCACGATCTCGATCGTATAGGCGCTGCCGTTCAGCACCATGGCGATGACCGCCGCGGTGTTGGCATCGAAGCTCAGGCCCACGGTCGGCAGGCCGAAAAAGATCATGAAGATCTGCACCAGGAACGGCGTGTTCCGGATGACCTCGACATAGGCGATGACCAGCGTCTGGATCCACTTCGGGCCCGATGTCCGCAGGAGCGCGCCCCCGATCGCGAAGGCAAGGCTCAGCACCATCGAGATCGCCGACAGGCGCAGCGTGTACACCATGCCCCACAGAAGCTCGTCGAAATTGACGGGCTTCAGGATCTCGCCGAATTGAAAGATATAGTTCATGCCGGGCAGGTTTCCCGGTCAAAGAACTCCCCGTCAGGCCGTCTCGGCTGGCGCACGCCCTCTCCCCCTAGGTCTTCTTGCCGGACGTCTCATGATCCGGCTTCGTTCGTCAGGCTCAGTCAACCAACTTGTACGACGAATGTCGAGCCCCGTTTGGTCGCAAGCCCGCCCCGTCCCCGTGTTTTTATCCTCTGATGATATCACACGATCAGTGCTGCATTGCAATGATCGCCAGGACCGGGACGCTCATGGTAAGAGGGCGGCGCCATGCTCTCGATTTCCAACATTACCTATCGCATCGCCGGCCGTACGCTCCTCGAGAATGCGTCCGCCGTCATCGCCGCCGGCCATCGCGTGGGCCTGGTCGGCCGCAACGGCGCCGGCAAGTCGACGCTGTTCGGCCTGATCCTGGGCGAGCTGCAGCCCGACCAGGGCGAGGTCGAGATCCAGCGCGGCACGCGCGTCGGCATCGTGGCGCAGGAGGCGCCGGGCGGCACCATGACGCCGCAGGATGTGGTGTTGGCGGCCGATCTCGAGCGTACCGCCCTCATGCACGAGGCGGAGACGTCGCACGATGCCGAGCGGCTGGCCGAGGTGCACATGCGGCTCGTCGACATCGACGCCCATACGGCGCCGGCGCGCGCCGCCGAGATCCTGGCCGGCCTGGGATTCTCGGAAGAGATGCAGCAGCAGCCGATGTCGAGCTTCTCGGGCGGCTGGCGCATGCGCGTGGCGCTCGCGGCTGCCCTTTTCGCCCAGCCGGAACTCTTGCTGCTCGACGAGCCGACCAACCATCTCGATCTCGAGGCAACGGTCTGGCTCGAAGCCTATCTGCAGAAATATCCGCACACGCTGCTCGTCATCAGCCACGACCGGCAGATCCTGAACGCCTGCGTCGACCATATCCTGCATCTCGACAGCCGGCAGCTGACTTTCTATTCCGGCAACTACGACTGGTTCGAGAAGATGCGCGAGGAGCGCATCGCCCAGTCCAAGGCCGAGGCCGCCAAGGTCGACGCCAAGCGCAAGCACCTGCAAAGCTTCGTCGACCGGTTCAAGGCCAAGGCGACCAAGGCGCGCCAGGCGCAGAGCCGCATGAAGATGCTGGCGAAGCTCGACGCCGTCTCGGTCATCCGCGACGATCCGTCCGTGACGTTCGATTTCCCGGAGCCGGTGGAGCTGGCGCCACCGCTCCTGTCGTTCGACAAGGTCGCGGTCGGCTATGCGCCGGGCAAGCCGGTGCTGCGCGAGATCGACGTGCGCATTGATCCAGACGACCGCATCGCGCTCCTCGGCTCCAACGGCAACGGCAAGTCGACCTTCGCGAAGCTGGTCGCCGGCCGGCTCGAGCCGATGGAGGGCCACCATCACCGCTCGGGCAAGCTCTTCACCGGCTTCTTCGCCCAGCACCAGATCGAGGACATGGACGGCGAGGCGACGCCGTTCACGCTGATGGCGGCACTCATGCCGGGCGCCGGCGTGCCGCAGGTGCGTGCGCGCCTGGGCCGCTTCGGCTTCGGCCAGGAAAAGGCGAACGTCAAGGTCAAGGACCTGTCGGGCGGCGAGCGCGCGCGGCTCAATTTCGCGCTCATCACCTACAACGCGCCGCCGATGCTGATCTTCGACGAGCCGACCAACCATCTCGACATCGACAGCCGCGAGGCGCTGGCGGTCGCGATCAACGAGTACAAGGGCGCCGTCATCCTGATCAGCCACGACTGGCATCTCCTGGAACTGACGGCCGACCAGCTGTGGCTCGTCGCCGACGGCCGGGTCAAGCCGTTCGACGGCGATCTCGAGGACTATCGCAAGCTGATGCTGGGCAAGACCGGCACCGGCAATACCAGGATTCCCAAGGACAAGCGGCCGAAGGAGAAGCCCGTCGACGAGCGCCAGGCCGACCGGTCGCGCGGCGCCGACCGGCGCCGGGAGCTGGACGCGCTGCGCCGCCGCTCACGCGAGGCCGAGGCGTCGCTGGCGCGCCTCACCGAGGACAAGGCGACGGTCGAGGCTTCATTGCTCGGCCGCGATCTCGACAGCGCCAAACGCGCGCAGCTGATGAAGCGGCAGGCCGAGCTCTCGGCGGCCGTCGCCAGCGCCGAGGAAGCGTGGCTCGAAGCGGCGGAAGCGCTGGAGGCCGCCGCCGCTTGATGGGATCCGCCCAGAGCCGCGCCCAGGGAACCATAGGGGCGGGAACCATGGTGGTTTTCCCGCGATTGTAGCGGCGGGCGTGCTTGCTTCCGGGCGCGCCGCCCCTATCTCAAGGTGCCGCCCATGCCTGAAATCCCAAACCCAGAGGTCCCCATGCATCGCACCAAGATCGATCTGGCCGACAACGTGCGCGCCTCCGTCATCGGAGAGCTGAGCACGGCGTTGGCCGACGCCGTCGACCTCTCCGCCCAGGTCAAGCAGGCCCATTGGAACGTCAAGGGGCCGAACTTCATCGCGCTGCACGAGCTGTTCGATCAGATCGCGACCGACGTGCGCGACTACACCGACCTGATCGCCGAGCGCATCGTGACGCTGGGCGGCACGGCCTATGGCACCGTGCAGGAAGCGGTGTCGAAGAGCCGCCTGCCGGCCTACCCGACCGACATTTCGGCCGGCTCGAACCATGTCGAGGCGTTGAGCACCGCGCTCGCCACCTTCGGCAAGAACGTCCGCGCATCGATCGACACGACCGACGAGCTCGGCGACGCCATCACCGCCGACGTGCTGACCGAGGTCGGCCGCGGCATCGACAAATGGCTCTGGATGGTCGAGGCCCACCGCCAGGCGGATTCGTAAGCAACGCCCATCGCAGGACGGCGAAGGGGAAGCCCCAGGGCAGGACCGGCGGCAAAGGGGCGGTTTGTGCAAGAAGAACAAACCGCCGATCAGCTTGCCGGTGCTGCCGGCGGGTTGTTCGACGTATCTGGAATGAGACGGGCCTTGACGCCGTAGATGAGCATGACCTTTTGGCCCACGGCCAAAGGCTGCGCGTCCTTCTGCGTCACCGACATCAGATCGCCGTTCTGTTTCTGCACGATATATTCGAAGGCCTGCGTATCAGTCGCGCTCTTCTCCACAAGCGCGCCGATGGCGGCGCCCACGAGGACCCCGCCCAAGGTGGCCGCGGCACTGCCCCCGCCGGATCCGAATGACGAGCCGCCGATACCACCGGCCGCACCACCAACCAGAGCGCCGGCTCCCGCAGTGCCATCCACGTCCACCGAGCGGACGCTTTGCACAGTGGCGCGATCAACCTTGCTCGCCTGCTGCATGCTGGCCGACGAGTAATGGTCGGGCGAGTAGCCGTTCTGGCAGGCGTTCAGCATCAAAGCGACTAGCGCCAAGCCGCAGCCGCTCCGCGCCATGTTAGAAAATCGGCTCATCGGATACTCACAGTCTTAGGAAACAGGGGCGCCGGGAGGATTCGTTCCCGGGCTCGGTTGCACGGCCACGGCGGGATCGGCCGGCTTGCCTGCCGGCTCTTTCGTACCCTTCTGCAGTTCCCCCACGGTGCCAATGACGGCGTCGCGCGCGACCGCTGTCACGAAGTCATCCCGAGAGACGATCAGGGAGCCAATCAGTCCGAGGCTCATGGCCTGCGCAGCCCCCATTCGCAACAGGGGCGTGCCATCCGTATCCAGAACCCGGATCCCGACGATGACGGAACGGTGAACGAGCAGGCCCAATTCAGGCTGATAGCTCACGTAGAGCCGTACGCGTACGTCAGGCGGACGCGTCCCGTCCTCGACGATGTGCATCCCGTAATTCTCGAACTGGGAAATGACCGCCGCTTTGACGGCGCTCATGACCTCGCTGTCATTCTGCGAGGGATTGGGATCGATGGATTTATCGACATCCGAGTCGAATCCGCCGTTGAAGGATGCGACCTTGTCCAGCTTGATCACATCGATCTTTGACGGAACATCGGCCGCCGATTTACCCGCTTCATACGGAGACGAGGCGCAAGCGGCGGTCAGGCACAGCGACAAGACCGCAAGGAACCTAAGGTACATTCAAAACCGTCCAATCACAGACGCGAAAGATGCTCGACACGCTCAGCTTAAAGGTGATTTCCCCAAAAAGCCATCCGCAGTGAGTGTGCGAGAACCATGGGTCCTCAGCTTGTCGACGAGGCCTTGGCGTTGATGGCAGCGTGCCGTCCTTCCCACCTCGTCATCCCCGCGGAGGCGCGGGGATGACGGCGAAAGCGGGGCTACGACGGCGTCCCTGCCCGCTCCTTGATGCCCATGTCGCGCAACACCGCGTCCATCGCGCGCACTGCGGCCGCCATGTCGGCGGGCTCGATCGCGCCGATGCAGCCGACGCGGAAGCTCGGCTCCGGCGTGTTGTAGAAATTGCTGATGAGGAAGCCGCGCGCCTTCAGGCCGTCGACGAAGCGCTGCAGGTCCCAGGCGGGATCGGCCGGGGCCGCGACATTGACGATGATCGGGCCCTGTACGTGCGCCGGCAGGCAGGGCGTGAGGCCGAGCGCCACGATGCCGTCGTAGAAGGTCCGCATGTTCGCCGTATAGCGCGCGAGCCGCCCCGCCTGCCCTACGGCCTCGTAGCGGTCGAGCGCCACGTCGAGCGCCGCCACGACCTGGGCCGGTGGCGTGAAGCGTGCGGCCCCCGGCACACTGCGCGTGTTGCGCCGGGCGCCGGGCGTCGCCGCCCCGCTCTGATGGTCGTAGACGTCGCTCAAATCGAGCGACCAGCTGCCGGCATTGCCGCGGCAGGCGTCGAGCCGCTCGATCGGCGCGACGGTGAAGCTCATGCCCGGCAGCGCTTCCAGGCCCTTGTTGGAGGTGAAGCTGATCGCATCGACCATGTCGAGCGCGCTGATATCGAACGGCAGGATGCCGAACGCGCTGACCGCGTCGACCAGCACGCGCCGGCCGAGCCGGCCCACCGCGGCGGCGATGGCCGGCACGTCGTGGATGATACCCGAGCCGGTCTCGCTATAGACGAGCGCCACATGGCCGATCGCGGGGTCGGCCTCGAGCGCCGCCGTAACCGCCTCGACGCTGGTGCGCGTGCGCGCCGGGACCGGCAGGCGCACGACGGTGCGGCCCGCTTCTTCGGCAAGCCGCGCCGCCCGATCGGCATAGGCGCCGGTCATGGGCAGCAGGAGCTTGGCGCCCTTCGGCACGAAGGTGCGGATCGCCGCCTCGACCGCAAAATGGCCGCAGCCCTGGAGCGGCAGCACGGCATGCCGGTCCGGCGCGCCGCCGGCGATCGGCAGCAGCCGGCGATAGACCCGGGCGTAGATAGCTCGGAAGTCGTTGTCCCACGGCGCGTAATCCTCCGCCATCGCAGCGCGGACGGAAGGATGGGTCGTGACCGGGCCGGGGATCAGCAGCTTCATCGCAGGACCTTTGAACGGAACCAAAGGCCGCGATTGTCGGGCAGACCGGCCACCTAAGGAATCGGCATCTGCGCAGGCGCCCTTGCTCGGGGCGCAGAGCTGTTATGCCCGATCAGGATCCGATCAGGATCGGCGCGCCGGCCGCCGTCGCGATGTCGCGCAATTCCTGGGCGAGCCGCGCCGAGAGCGGGATGCCGTTCCGCTGCCGCTCCGCCCGGGCGCGGACCTCGGGATCGCCCGCGACCTGCACCGGCTCCGCCGGATCAGCCGCCCGGGTCGCGCGCAGCGCGTCGATCATCTCGTCGAGATCGGCCTCGAACGCGCCCTCCTCGCGGAATGCGTCCGGATCGATCGCCAGAAAGAAATGGCCGACATCATGCCGCGCCGCGTCCGGATCGCGCCGCTCCCGGAGTGCCCCGAACTGGGCGCCGGACAGGGTCGTGCACAGCACCTCGACCATCATGGCGAGGCCGTAGCCCTTGTGGCCGCCCATGGCGCGGGTGCTGCCGAGCGGCGTCAGGCGGCGATGGCTGAGGGCCGCGTCCGGGTCGGTAATGCTGCGACCATCCGGATCGACCGCCCAGCCGTCCGGGATCGGCTTGCCGACGCGGGACGCGATCGTGATCTTGCCGAGCGCCGCCGTGCTCGTCGCCATGTCGAGCAGGAACGGCGGGTTGCGCTTCGCCGGTGCGGCAAACGCGATCGGGTTCGTGCCGAACATGGCGTCGGCGCCGTAGAGCGGCACCACGCTCGGCCGTGCGACCGCGGTCATGGCGATGCCGATCAAGCCGCGGTCGCTCGCCCGCTCGGCATAGGCGCCGGCGGCGCCGTAGTGGTGGGAGTTGCGCACGGCGGCGACGCCGACGCCGATCGTCGCCGCCTTGTCGCAGGCGAGATCCATGGCGCGGACCGATGGCACATGGCCGAGACCGCCGCCGCCGTCGACGAGCGCCGTCGCCGGATTCTCGCGCACGACGCGGATCTCCGGCCGGAAGGTCAGCTTCTCCTGCTCGCGCAGCCGATGATAGAGCTGCATCATGCCGGCACCGTGGCTGTCGATCCCGGCGAGATCGGCCCACAGCATGATGTCGAGCGTGGTCTGGATGTGATCTTCCGCCATGCCCCAGGCGCCGAAGATCGCCGCCAGCTGCCGCCGCAACAGGTCCGCGGAAACCAGAGTCTCGTCCGATGCCATTCCTGGAACGCTCCCTCACCCTCGATTTTGGATAGAGGGGAGCCCGGACGCGGCGGGCCTGTCAATCGGCTGCGACGAAATAATCAGACAAATGCCCCAAGCGTCGGATGACCGTCACTTCGCCTTCTCGTGCTCCGCCATGCCGACCGCCTTGTAGTCGTAGGTCGGATAGAACTCGGTCCGATAGACGCCCCAGGCGGTATCCTCGAGCACCCGGTTGACCTCGCGGATGCGCGAGGCCGGCAGGCGGAGGACCACGACCTGGCCGATGCCCATGGCGACGGTCCAACTGACCACCTCCATGCCGGGCGGCGGGAACGCCTTGTAGAAGCCTTGGCGGGCGAGCTGGGCATTGAGCTCGCCCAAGGGGCGCGACTGGTCGTGCTTCAGGAAGATGGTGAGCAGGACCGCGTTGTCTGCCGTGGGCGGCGCCGTGCCGGCCGGTGGGGCCGCGACCGTCTGTGCCGCGGCCGGTCCCGCTCCCGCGACTCCAACTCCCGCGATCAGGCCCAGCACCACCATTGCCGCGACCAGCGGTCGAAAACCCTGCGCCATGCCATCCCCTCGTGATCAGCCCGTGCTGCCGCGCACGCTAGCCGATCGGCGGCAATCTCCTCGCGCGTCAGTCGGTCGCGGGCGACACCAGCACCGGCTCAGCGCGGTAGAGCACGGGGAACAGCCGCTCGAAGTTCTTGAGCTTCGGCATATCGTTGATCGCGATGTAGGGATAGCTCGGATGGCGCGCGAGGAAATCCTGGTGCTGGGATTCGGCCGGATAGAAGCCCTTGAAGGGCTCGAGCTTCGTGACGATCGGCCGCGCGAAGGCGCTGCTCCGGCCGAGCTGGTCGAGATATGCCGCCGCCACCCGCTGCTGCTCGGCGTTCTGGATGAAGATCGCCGAGCGATATTGCGGCCCGACGTCCGGCCCCTGCCGGTTGAGCTCCGTCGGGTCATGGGCCACGGAAAAGAAGATCCTGAGCAGCTGGCCGTAAGTTACCTGATGGGGATCGTAGGTGACCTCGACCGATTCCGCATGGCCCGTGTCGCCCTCCTCGACCCGCTCGTAATGGGCCATGCCGGCGACGCCGCCGGCATAGCCCGAGACCGCTCGGCTCACGCCCGCGACATGCTGGAACACACCCTGCACGCCCCAGAAGCAGCCGCCGGCGAAGACGGCGGTCTCGCTGGTTCCGGCGTTCGCGGCCGTTTCATCGACGGTGGGCGCCGGAAGCAGCACCGCATCGGCCGCGTGGCCGGCCGGCTGCAAGACCAGATAGGCACCGAGCGCCAAGAGGCCGGTGGGAAGAAGCCATCGGCCGAGTGCCAACCGTCGCGGCGATGGATTGGAGCGGGGCATGGGACGTCTCCGACGACGAAATCAAACGCGCCGCTGCTGCGCGGTGCCCCTTCCATATGGCGGCGCTGTCGGACGGCGCCCGTAACGATTGCGTGAGAGACGGCTTCCGTCGAGCCGTGCGGGCTCAGGCGACTTGTGGGCTCAGGCGACACCCAGCGTCGGCAGCTGGTCGAGCGGCAGGGTCAGGTCGAGGCGGAACGGATCCGTGATCGTGACCGCGACCAGGTCGCCCTCGGCGAAGTCCGGATGGTTGACGGCGTCGTCGACGCCCTGCAGCACCATCTGGACCGTGTTCGGATCATGCCGGCCCAAGAGCCGGGCATAGAGTGCGATTTCCGCCACGATGCGGTCCTCGACACCGATCGAGGCGCTATAGAGCGCGTCCAGCAGATGGTGCAGGCCGCAGGACAGGATATCGGCGCCCTCGGCGATATGGCCCAGCGCCGGTGTGGCACCCGCACTGGGCGGCGGCGGCAGCAGCTCGAGCGCGATCGCCATGGAGGAAACGCGGAGCGCCGTAAGATAGCCGTCGATCCGGGTGCCGTGATAGGCAACGGCACTGTTCGCGATCGACGAGGCGAGCGCCGAGATCCGTTCCTCGTCTGTGAGCGCCATGCTCTCGAAGGATTCGATCGTATCGAGGAGCACCCGCCCCGGCTCGCTGCCGATGTTGCGCAGGGTTTGATTGATCGCTTCGACGACGGCGCGCAAGGTTTCCTCCTGCCGGTGCCACGTCTCGTTCTCGCAAAGGCCGCTTAACATAAATTTAAGTATGGGACGCTCCAGCGGCTGAAACGACCGCATCACCGCGGAATTGAGCAGTAAGGAGGGCGGATGGCCGCGTGTTAGGCCATTCTTAAGGCGGCATTCGGAGAGTCGGGGGAGGCCCGCGGGCGGCATCCTTCCGCGGCAAGAGGAGGCGACGGTCATGCTCGATCATTCCCGTCCGGTCTGTGACCGACACCTGGACACCACGACCGCGATGTCGTGCCAGCGCGAACCGGTGTGTTTTGCCTTTCTCTGCGCCAACGCAGCCGCGGCGCCCCAGCCGATCGATCGGCTCAATTTCGACATCGCGTCGGCCGACTTCCATCGCGGCCGCGCCTCCGTCTGGGCGACGCTCGAGATGCGCGGCGAGGCGCGCGCCGACGGCGGCTCGGGCGAGACGCTGACGCTCTTGGGCTTCGACGAGGGCTTCCTCCGGCCGTTCACCCGCGCCGTGCTCGAAGCGGCCTCGACGCGCGTGCCGCATCGCATGTCGATCCGACCGGACCCGGACTATCCCGATGCGCCGCGCGTCGTCGACTATATCCGCGGCACGGGCGGCACGCCGATCACGGAGCTGGTCGTGATCCCGTACGACCAGGTGCTGGCCGTGGTCGTACCGGTCGACAGCGCCGAGATCGAGGAGACGCTATTCCAGCTGCCGCGCACCGACTCGTTCCTGCGCGCCTTCGCGCGCATGGCCCATCTCGCCGACGCGGCGCTGCGCGACACGATCGGCGAGATGTCGCGCAACGGCCGCGCCGCGGACGCCGCGGAGGCCGCGCCAGTGCGGCGGGCTCAGCCGCGGAAGGCGACCTCGGCCCGGCCGAAGGCGCCGTAGGTCGCAACCCCGCGGCTGCCGGGCTCGATCGGCGTCGCTCCGTCGAGCGAGCCGGTCGTCACCACGTCGCCGCGCTTGAGGCCGCCGGTCCGCGTCATCAGATGATTGGCGGTCCAGACCACGAGCGTGACCGGATCGCCGGCCGGGTGGGTCCCGACCGCACTCTGGCAAACCTTGCCGTCGATCTCGAGCTCGACCTTCTGTGTCGCGAAATCGAGCCCACGCCATGCCGTGAGCGGGCCCGCATAGACGAGCGCGCCGTTGGCGTTGCCGTCGGCCAGGTTTTCCACCGACGGCACAATGGTCCGGTCCGTGTAGCGGCTCGACAGCACTTCGATGCAGGGGCAGAAGCCCTCGATCGCCGCCATCACCTCGTCATAGCCGTAGGGCTGTGCCCGCGCCGGCAGGTCGGCGCCCAAGCGAAACGCGAACTCGATCTCGAGCGCCGCGCCCGGCACCTTCGCCGGATCGAGCGTCACGCCCGACGTGAAGACCCGGTCGGCATAGATCGGCGCGATGCTGATGGGCCCGGTCGGGCCGCCCTGCCCGACCTTCCAGGCCGTGACCGCACCCAGCGCGCGCGTGACATGGTCCTGGATCGCATAGGCATCCTCGATCGTCTGAGGGCGCAGGGCCTCCGGCAGCCGGTCGATCAGCTGCCCGCTGCGATGGGCGCTGATCAGCAGGTTGGCGGCCTCAAGCGCGCGATCGGTCATCTTGTCACTCCAGCATTGTCAGAAACCAAGGGCGCCGAGTGTGGCCGAAACCGGCGACGCTGGGAACCGTCTCGACCGGCGAACTTTAGCCTAGCTGCGCCAAGCCGAGCGTCGCCAGCATGGCGCCCACGACCACGGTCCACGGCGGTGCGCGCCAGACCAGGAGCGCCACGAATCCGGCGAGGGCCACGAGCAGGTCCTTGGCGCCGTGCACCGCACTCGACCAGACCGGATCGTAGAGGGCTGCACCCAGGATGCCGACCACGGCCGCGTTCGTTCCGCGGAGCGCCCCTTTCATCCAGGACCGCGACCGGATCCGGTCCCAGAACGGCAGCGCCGCGATCAGGATCAGCACGCCCGGCAGGAACAGGGCGACAAGCGCGATCGCGGCGCCCCGGTCACGCGGCGCCGTTCCGCTCAAATGGTCGATGGTTGGGTCGGTAGCGCCCGGCGGCGCCGGTGATTACGGCTTGGCCGGCTGCAGGATGATCGGCTCGAAATAGCCGGTCTTGTTGAACGCCCGCCGCTCGACATTGGCGTAGCTGTGGCTGGGCCCGTCATCCTCGTCCGTCGCGTTGGCCGCGGCACTCTTGCCGTTGACCGTGATGCTGCCGCCCCATTTCTGCGGCACGTCGCTGTCCTGGAAACGGGCACCGCCGTTGGGCAGCTGGTTCGTCACGTTGTCCTGGGTGAAGGCCTGGGCGCTGCCGATGCTGGCGGCGAAGCCGACGGCGAGCAAGGCAATGACGGGCAGACGCATCGAACGAGACCCCCAAGAGAACCGGTTGCACCACCCTAACCCACCTCGCGCGCGCCTGCCAGAGGCCGCGACGATCCGCCCCGTCGTACCCGCCAGATGGCTAACGCTTGTCGCAGCGTGGTTGGTCATGGACCACCCATGTTGTTCGCCGTCCACCAGACACCGACATCCGTGTAGCCGGTGATGGCGATGACGTCGTTGTCGTCTTGCCGGCAGTAATAGCTGATGGACGAGAAAGACCGCTGCGCCAAAGCCTTGCGAGCAGACGGCTCGCAGCAGGTATCGACAGCGGTCTTAATACCCACTTGGGCGCACCAGGGCAGGACCAACGTGCCCATGTCATAGCTCTTTTTCTGCTTCGTCCCGATCAGCGTGTTGTTGCTGGAGCCATGGGCGACGAGCCAGGCTACAGCAGTGGGGTCGATCTGATCCGGCAGGTCTCCCGTCCCATTGTAGATGCAGCGGCAATAGAGCGTATTCAGTTCCTTGGCCAGGAACTGGGCTGCATCGAGCAGATCCGAGGAATAGCAGAAAACCAGCTGCTGCTTTGTCGCCAGAAGCGCGCCAGGCACGCTTGACGAACTCGATGACGAAGACACGCTGACGAGGGACATGGGCGCGCTCCAGACAAAATGAGATGCGCCACTTTAACGCGAAAGTACCACATGTACTATCGCCATATAGCCGAGCTCGCCCCCGCTGGGGCTACGAATGTCAGACCCGGACGACGTGCGTGAAATAGGCGTCGACCGAACCCACGATGCCGTCGGCGAGCTTGCGCCGGTAGGCCGCAGTCCTGAGCAGCTTGTCCTCGTCGCGGTTCGAGAGGCAGCCGAGCTCGACCAGGGCCGAGGGAATGTCGGGCGCCTTCAGCACGGCGAAGCCGGCGGCGCGGTGGCTGTGCTCGAGCATGCGCACCTCGCTGCCGAGCTTGGTCACGAGTTCGCGCGCGAGGCCGATCGACAGGTTGTTGGTCTGGCGGCGGGCGAGGTCGAGCAGGATGCTGCTCACCTCCGGCGTCTGGCCGGCCATGCTGACGCCGCCGATCACGTCTGAATGGTTTTCCTTGGCGGCAAGGGCCGCCGCCGCCGCATCCGACGCCTTTTCCGACAGCGTGAAGACCGAGGCGCCGCGCATCGAATGGTCGGGGATCGAATCGGCGTGGATCGACAGGAACAGGTCGCCGTTGGCGGCGCGGGCACGCACGACGCGCTCGTGCAGCGGGATGAACTCGTCGCGCGTCCGCGTCAGCACCGGGTGGTAGCGTCCGGTCGCCTCCAGCAGGCGGGCGATCGCCTGGGCTGTGTCGAAGGCGACGTATTTCTCGTAGGTGCCGCTATAGCCGATGCAACCGGGGTCGACGCCGCCGTGGCCGGCATCGATGACGACGGTGCGGCGCTGGACCGGCGCCTTGGCGACCCGTGCCTGCGTCTGCGCCAGCGCCTCGGGCGTCAGCGCCAGACTGAAGGCGCCCAGCCCCATGACGCCGGCAACACGCAACAGTTCGCGACGGCCGATGGCCTCGTTCGACATCACTCCACCCCCCGGCGCACGACACCGCGAAACCCCTTCGCGGCCCGGCGTGGCCACTGGACGCGACTCGCGAGCGTCCATACTTCAAGCCCAGAATATAGACTCGACTCGAACGGAACGCCACATCCAATTGCGATAGAACGGAAAAGGGCGATTGCGACCTTACGACGCGTCGCTGGTCGAGTCCAGCACCAGTTGCACCCGGTCGCTGGCGAAACGCGTGAAAGCGACGGAGACCGGCCGGCCATCGGTATCGACATCGACCGCCTCGGTCAGCAGGACCGGCCGCGTCACCGGCTGCTTCAGCCGCCGCGCCTCTTCCGCCGTCGCCATGCGCGCGGTGACGCGGGTCGAGGCGCGCGCATAGTCGGCAAGGCCGCAGCGTTGCAGGGCCTGGGTGATCGAGCCGGTTTCCGCGACAAGGGCCGCGAGGTCCGGGAAGCGGGCGGCCGGGTAATAGCTGGTCGACAGCGAGATCGGCATGCCGCCGGCGCTCGACAGGGTCTCCAGCATCAGCACCGGCTGGCGTGCCGGCACTTTCAGCAGCTTGGCGACGGCCGGCGGCGGCAGCACCTCGCCCGAGGTCAGCAGCACCCGCGCCGCCTCGCGCCGGTTGCGCGCGATATTCTCGGTGAAGCGCGTGCGCCGGCCGATCATGTAGTCGATGACGCCTTCCTGCACGAACGTGCCCCGCCCCTGCTCGACACGCAGCAGGCCGCGCTGGACCATCGCCTGGATCGCCCGCCGGATCGTGTGCCGGTTGACCTGGAACCGCTGCGACAGCGCCTGTTCCGTCGGCAGCCGCTCGCCCGGCGCCCAGGCACCCCCAGCGATCTCGGCACTCAGGCGCCGGTCGATCTGCCGCCAGAGCGAGACCCCCTGGCCCCGTTCGACCGTGCCCGCCTCCCCGACCGCTTCGACCATCGCCTGCCCTTTCCCGCCCCCGACGCCCGAAATCCGAGGTCCGGCGGCTGTCAAAAACAAATCACACTCCGCCACTTTACTTTCGAGCGGCGCGGATCGATCTTGTCGCAAGAGAGGTACGGATGTCTAGACAAATATCGAACTCGTCCATGGATGCCCCATCCGACGACGCGATCGCCCGGCGCCAGGCCTGGATGGCGACGCTCGCCAAGGCGCCGCTCGCCGAGCTGGAGCGGGCCTGGGCCGAGCTCGACCCGCCGCCGGCCTTCACCCGTCTGCGCCCGGCCGAGACCGGCCTCGTCATGGTGCGCGGCCGCATCGCCGGCAGCGGTCGGCCGTTCAATCTCGGCGAGATGACCATGACCCGTGCAGCGGTCCGGATCGGGGATGATCTAACCGGCTTCGGCCATGTCGCCGGGCGCAGCGCGCGCCATGCCGAGCTCGCGGCGCTGTTCGACGCGCTGCTGCAGGACCCGGCACGGCACGACGGGTTGATGGCGCGGGTCGTGGCGCCGCTGGCCAAGCAAGCGGCCGCAGGCCGGCAGCGCAAGGCCGCGGAGGTCGCGGCGACCAAGGTCGATTTCTTCACGCTGGTACGGGGCGAAGACTGATGAGCCAACTCGCCGCAGCGCCCATGATCGAACCCGGGTTCCAGAGCCCGGTCGATGACGCCAACCATGTCTTCCGCCTGGCGCTGAAGGCGCTCGCCCATCCCGGCACGATCGTCGAGATCGCCCGACCGACCGCGGTGCCGACCGGGGTGCTGGCAGGTGGCCTCGGCCGTGCAGCGATCGGCGTGGCGCTGGCCCTGGTCGATTTCGAGACCCCGGTCTGGCTCGACGCGGCGGCGGCACCGGTGGGTCCGCATCTGCGCTTCCACTGCAACTGCCCGATTCTGGAGCGGCCGGACCGGGCCGCCTTCGCCTTCGCGGCCGATCCCGCCCACCTGCCCGCACTCGACACCCTGCCGCTCGGCAGCGACGCCTATCCGGACCAGGGGGCGACGCTGGTCATCGAGGTCCGGGCGCTGGCCTCCGCGCCGGGCCTTGTCCTCACGGGACCGGGCATCGACGGCACGACCACGCTCAGCGTCGACGGCCTGCCCGGTGATTTCTGGGATCGTCGCGCGGCGCTGGCACCGCTGTTCCCGCGCGGTCTCGATCTGCTGCTGACCGCGGGCGACCTGCTCGTGGCCGTGCCACGCACCACGTCCGTCCGGCGGAGCTGAGCCATGTATGTTGCAGTCAAAGGTGGCGAGAAGGCGATCGATGCGGCCCATGCGCTGCTCGCCCGCGAACGGCGCGGCGATGCCGCCGTGCCGGAGCTGGGCCTGGCGCAGATCGCGCAGCAGTTGGGGCGCGCGGTCGACCGGGTCATGACCGAGGGCTCGATCTACGATCCGGAGCTCGCGGCGCTGGCGATCAAGCAGGCGGCAGGCGACCTGGTCGAGGCGATCTTCCTCTTGCGCGCCTATCGCACGACGCTGCCGCGGCTCGCCGTGTCGCAGCCGGTCGAGACCGACCGGGGCCTGGTGCGCCGGCGCATCTCGGCCGTGTTCAAGGACGTGCCAGGCGGCCAGGTGCTGGGCGCCACCTTCGACTACACCCACCGCCTCTTGGACTTCGCGCTCGCCGCCGGCACGGCACCGCCGCCCGAGCCGGCCCGGGCCGAGCCGATCGGCGAAGCGCCGCGCGTCGCCGATCTCCTCGGCCGCGACGGGCTGATCGAGCCACCGCCCGCCGACGACGACGCGTCACCGGGCGACCTCACGCGCCAGCCGCTCGACTTCCCGGCCGACCGGGCGCTGCGCCTGCAGAACCTGGCGCGCGGCGACGAGGGCTGGCTCTTGGCCTTGGGCTATTCGACCCAGCGCGGCTATGCGCGCAACCATCCCTTCGCCGGCGAGATCCGCACGGTCGACGTCGCGGTCGAGATCGTGCCGGAGGAGCTGGGCTTCCCGGTCGAGATCGGCGAGATCACGCTCTGCGAATGCGACATGGTCAACCAGTTCGCCGGCACCAGCGAGGCGCCGCCGCAGTTCACCCGCGGTTACGGCCTGGCGTTCGGCCAGAGCGAGCGCAAGGCGATGGCCATGGCGCTGGTCGACCGCGCGCTTCGGGCGCGCGAACTGGGCGAGCCGGTCACCGCCGCGGCCCAGGACGAGGAATTCGTGCTGAGCCATTCCGACAATGTCGAGGCGTCGGGCTTCGTGCAGCACCTGAAGCTGCCGCACCATGTCGATTTCCAGTCGGAGCTCGACCTGTTGCGCCGCCTGCGCGCCGACCATGAGCGTGGCAGCAATGATGAGGGCCGGGAGAACGGCAAATGAGCGAAACCCTCGCCGGCTACAATTTCGCCTATCTCGACGAGCAGACGAAGCGGATGATCCGCCGCGCCATCCTGAAGGCGGTCGCGATCCCGGGCTACCAGGTGCCGTTCGGCAGCCGCGAGATGCCGCTGCCCTACGGCTGGGGCACGGGCGGCATCCAGGTGACGGCGAGCGTCATCGGCCGGTCCGACGTGCTCAAGGTCATCGACCAGGGCGCCGACGACACGACGAACGCGATCTCGATCCGCCGTTTCTTCGCCCGGACCGCCGGCGTCGCCACGACCGAGCGCACGGCCGCCGCAACCATCATCCAGACGCGCCACCGCATCCCCGAGACGCCGCTCCGGCGCGGCCAGATCATGGTCTATCAGGTGCCGATCCCGGAGCCGCTGCGCTGGCTCGAGCCACGCGAGACCGAGACGCGCACCATGCACGCGCTCAAGGAATACGGCGCCATGCACGTCCGCTTCTACGAGGACATCGCGCATTACGGCCGGATCGCCACAACCTATGACTATCCGGTCATCGTCAACGATCGCTACCTGATGCGCCCGTCACCCATTCCGAAATTCGACAATCCGAAGCTCGACATGAGCCCAGCCCTGCAATTGTTCGGCGCCGGCCGCGAAAAGCGCATCTATGCAGTGCCGCCCTTCACCAAGGTGAAGAGCCTCGATTTCGTCGACCATCCGTTCGCGATCGAGAGCTGGGACCAGGCTTGCTCGATCTGCGGCTCGCACGAGAGCTACCTCGACGAGGTGCTGACCGACGACAAGGGCGGGCGCATGTTCGTCTGCTCCGACACAGATTATTGCCGAAGCCGCGCCACGGAGGCCCGGCGATGAGCGCCCTTCCCGCCACCTTCGAGCAGCCCACCTTCGACCAAGACCAGCCTCTGCTCGCGGTCGAGGGGCTGACCGTCGCCTATGGCGAGCGCATCGGCTGCCGTGACGTGGGGTTCGAGCTCTGGCCCGGCGAGGTGCTGGGCATCGTCGGCGAGTCCGGCTCGGGCAAGACGAGCCTCTTGAACGCGCTCTCCGCCCGGCTCGTGCCCGCGGCGGGCCACGTCCGTTATCGGCTGCGCGACGGCCGGCTCACCGACCTGTTCGAGCTGAGCGAAGCGGAACGGCGCCAACTGCTCAGGACCGACTGGGGCATCGTGCACCAGAACCCGCGCGACGGGCTCCGGCTCACCGTCAGCGCCGGCGCCAATGTCGGCGAGCGGCTGATGGCGATCGGCGCCCGGCACTACGGCGAGATTCGCGGTGCGGCACTCGACTGGCTCGCCAAGGTCGAGATCGACCAGGACCGCGTCGACGATCGGCCGGCGAGCTTCTCCGGCGGCATGCAGCAGCGGCTGCAGATCGCGCGCAATCTCGTCACCAACCCGCGGCTCGTGTTCATGGACGAGCCGACAGGCGGTCTCGACGTCTCGGTCCAGGCCCGTCTCCTGGATCTGATCCGCAGCCTGGTCGCGGACCTTGGCCTTGCGGCGGTGATCGTGACGCACGATCTGGCGGTCGCCCGCCTGCTCGCCCACCGGCTCATGGTCATGCGCGGCGGCGACGTGGTCGAGAGCGGCTTGACCGACCAGGTGCTGGACGATCCGCAGCACCCCTATACCCAACTCCTCGTCTCTTCGATCCTGCAGGTCTAGGCACCCCATGGAACCGGTTCTGGAAATCTGCGGCCTCGCCAAATCCTTCACGCTGCACAATCAGGGCGGCATCACGCTGCCCGTGCTCGACGGGGTCGATCTCGCCATCTATCCGGGCGAATGCGTGGCACTCAACGGCCGCTCGGGCAGCGGCAAGTCGACATTGCTGCGCACGCTGCAGGGCAATTACCGCGTGGGATCCGGCCATGTCTGGGTTCGCCGAAGCGACGGCAGCCGCATCGACCTTGCGACGGCAAGCCCACGCCAGGTCATCGAGCTCCGCCGTTCGACGATCGGCTACGTCAGCCAGTTCCTGCACGTGGTCCCGCGCGTGCCGGCGATCGAGATCGTGGCCGAGCCCGTGCGGGCCCGCGGCGCCGATCCGGCGACGGCACGGGCACGGGCAGCGGCACTGCTCACCCGCCTGAACGTACCCGAGCGGCTCTGGCCGCTGGCGCCGGCGACCTTCTCCGGCGGCGAGCAGCAGCGCGTCAACATTGCCCGCGGCTTCGCGGTCGAGTATCCGATCCTGCTGTTGGATGAGCCGACCGCTTCGCTCGACGGCGAGAATCGCGCCGCGGTCATCGGGCTCATCGACGAGGCGCTCGGCCACGGCACTGCGATCGTCGGCATTTTTCATGATGCCGAGGTGAGAGATCGGGTGGCGGGACGACTTTACACTATGACGGAAGCGAGGGCGGCGGCATGACGAAGCGACAGGATGCGGTGCTGACCAACGCCCGGCTTGTGCTCGATAACCAGGTGATCCACGGCAGCGTGGTGGTCGAGGACGGGATCATCACCCGGGTCGACGAAGGCCGATCGGCCGTGCCAGGCGCCATCGATTTCCACGGCGACTACCTGCTGCCGGGCCTGGTCGAGTTGCACACCGACAATCTCGAGAAACATTTCGTGCCGCGCCCTGGCACGCGCTGGCCGGCCATGGCCGCGATCGTCGGCCACGATGCCCAGGTGGCGTCCGCCGGCATCACGACCGTGTTCGACGCGCTCTGTGTCGGCGAGACCTCGTCGGGCGGCGACCGGCTCGAGATCCTGGCCGGCATGGCGAACTCGATCCGCGAGGCACGCTCGAAGCATCTGCTGCGCGCGGAGCATTTGCTGCACCTGCGCTGCGAGATCAGCCATCCGGACACCGCGACCCTGTTCAAGGAATTCATCGGCGACCCGGGGCTGAAGCTGGTCTCGATCATGGATCACACGCCCGGCCAGCGGCAGTTCACCACGATCGAGAAGTACAAGTACTACTACGTGAAGAAGTACGGCTGGTCGGACACCGAGTTCGAGAAGTTCGTCGAGAAGCAGACCGAGGCCTCGGCCCGCTACGGTGCTGCCAACCGCCGGGCGATCGTGGCGCTCGCCCACGAGAACGACCTGACCCTGGCGAGCCATGACGACGCGACCATCGACCATGTCGACGAGGCGATTGCCGATGGCATGGTGGTGGCCGAGTTCCCGACGACCCTCGACGCGGCCCGCGCTTCGCGCGATCGCGGCATGGCGATCCTGATGGGTGCCCCCAACGTGGTGCGCGGCGGCTCGCACTCGGGCAACGTCTCGGCGCTCGATCTCGCACGCGACGGGCTCCTCGACATCCTGTCATCGGACTATGTGCCGATGAGCCTCATCCACGGCGCCTTCATCCTGGCCCGGGCGGAGCTGGGAATCGACCTGCCTGCCGCGATCCGCACCGTGACGGCGACGCCGGCCGCCCGCGTCGGCCTCACCGACCGCGGCCGCATCGCCGAGGGCCTGCGCGCCGACCTCGTCCGCGCGCACGACACCGGCGACGTGCCGCTGGTGCGCGGCGTCTGGTCCCACGGCGAGCGGGTGATCTGAGCCGGCCACTTGAACAGGGCGCGGCCGTCGGGTGAAACTGTCGGCCCCCTTCCCTGTCGAGTTCCGCCCTTGCCCTCCACCGGACCGCGATTGCTGTCGCTCAATGTCGGCTTGCCCGGCCTGCTCCGCTCGGCCGAGCGCGAGGTGCTGAGCGGCATCCGCAAGCACCCCGTCGCCGGTCCGGTCGAGATCGGCCCCAACGGCTGCACCGGCGACGGCCAGGCCGATCTTGAAAACCACGCCGGGCCGGACAAGGCGGTCTGCGTCTACGCGACCGAGCATCTCGCCTATTGGTCGGACCGGCTCGGCCTGCCGTTTGCCCCGGCCGCGTTCGGCGAGAATTTCAGCGTGCAGGGCCTCGCCGAGAGCGAGGTCCGTATCGGCGATATCCTCGAGGTCGGGGCCGCCCGCTTCCAGGTGACCCAGCCGCGCGGCCCCTGCTTCAAGCTCGGCATGCTGCACGGCGTGCCCGACCTGGCGCGGCGCGTCCAGGAGGCCGGCTTCACCGGCTTCTATCTGCGCTGCCTCGCCCCGGGCGCGGTCTCGGCCGGCATGCCGATCGCGCTCGTCGAGCGCAACGCGAGCCATCCGACCATCGCCGAAGTGGTGCGCGTGACCTACCACGACCCAGACGACGTCGCCGCGATCGACCGGGTCATCGCCTGCTCGCCGCTCGCCGACAGTTGGCGCGGGGCGCTCGAACGCCGCCGGCGGAAACGGGCCTGACCCGCGCCGCCCGTCGACCCTGCCTAGCCGGGCTTCCGCGCGATGATCACTTGCGCCTTGGGCAGGACGCGGTCGAGTTCGGCCTTGATGCGCATGCCGTCCTTGCCGCGCAGCACCTCCGACCAGGTCCGAGTCCAGGCGTCAAGCGAGGGATCCGACCCCTCGCCCAGCGGAACACCGGCCTGCCAAAAGAACAGCCACCACAGCGACCAGAAGAAGCCGTAGCCTGTGCGGTGCTCGATGGTAAGCCCGGCCTGCTCGACCAGGGCTGCGAACTGCTCCGGCTCGAAGATGCGGATATGGTTCGGCTTCTGGAAATACTGCGGCGGCGCCAGAACCTTCTGCAGCTTCTCCTGCGCCGTTCCGGGCACGGTGATGAGATAGAGCGCGCCCGGCCGGCCGATGCGCACCAGCTCCGCCATGAAGGCGACCGGGTCGTCGACATGCTCCAGCACCTCGGTGCAGACGACCCGGGTCACAGTGCCGCCCGGCAGGGGCAAGGGATTGCCGTCCGTGACATAGGCGTCGACGCGCCGCGCCGACGATCCCGCGAGCCGGTCCTTGGCCTGGCCGATCTTCACGGCATCGGCGTCGGCCAGGATCACATGCGCGCCGCGGCGCGCGCTGAAGCTGGCAATGCCGCCGTCGCCGCAACCGATGTCGGCGACGACGTCGTCGGCCGAGATCGGGAAGCCGGTCATGAGCTCGCCGGTGTCATTGTTGAACCAACCGCTCAAGACTGCATCGTGCAGGCCCAGCATGAACGGGTCCGGCCGATCCGCCGTCGCCTCGCCGACTGCAGGCTTCTTGAAGTCAGAAATCATGCCGGCCCCATGCGTTGGAGATGGAGAGAGAAACGGGATGCCGTTCGACGGCGCCGAGGCGCCCCGGCATCGGCTGTCGAGGATGCTACGATGCGCCCCATCCGCGATCAAGGCGGGCCGGGAGCCCGTGTCGAGAGCCCGTGTCGAGAGCCCGTGTCGAGAGCCCGGCGCGACAGCGTCGCTTAAGCCAGCTCCGGGGCCGTTGGCGGCGGCTGGCGTACCGGGTTCGCCTGTTCCCAGGCATAGGCGATCGCGAGCAGGGTCGGCTCACTCCAGGCACGACCGGTGAAGCTGATGCCGTAGGGATAAGGCGGCGTCGGACGGCCCTCGACCTCGTGACGCCAGCCGGCCGGCACACCGACGCTCGGATAGCCGGCGCGTGCCGCAATGCCGTTGCCGAGCGCCGCCGGGAACAGCACCGCGTCGAGCTGCCAGCGGTCGAAATAGGCATCGAGCCCTTGGGGGCGCGACAGCTCGAGATCGAGCGCCCGCGCCGCGTGATAGGCCGGCTCCGTCAGATCGCCGCGCGTCGCCTCCGCCGCCAGCAGCAGATCCTGGCCGAAGCGCGGCGGCACGGCCGCAGCATCGTTGGCGGCGATCACGTCCTTGAGCGTGCGCACCGGCCCGTCCGGCACGTAGTCGGCCAGATAGGCGGCGAGCCCGTGCTTGAACTCGTAGATCAGCACCGCCGGCATCGGCATGCGCTTGCCCTTGGACGGGCTGAACGGGTTGGTGACCGGCACCTCGATCATGGCGCCGGGGCCGCCGATCCGGCCGGCCGTCGGGATATTGGCCTTGACGACCACGGCGCCGAGGGTCTCGAGCCGCGCCACGACTTCGTCCATGATCCGACGCTGATCCGGGGCCAGCGCGCGCCAATAGATGTCGTTCTCCGCATCGGCGGGATCGCTCGGCACGCCGATGCGCCGGCCCGCAAGCCCGTTCGGATCGAGGAAGGCCGTGTAGTCGGCCGGGATGCGGCCGCGCACCGCGAGGGTCGCCGGATCGCGGCGATCATATCCGGCAAGGGCGCCAAGCAGGATCGCTGCGTCGCGGACCGTGCGGGCGAGCGGCCCGGCGGTGTCCTGGCTCGCCGCGATCGGCAGGATGCCGGCCCGGCTGACCAGGCCCACGGTCGGCTTCACGGTGACGAGTGCGTTGTTGCAGGCCGGGTTCAGCAGCGAGCCCGCCGTTTCGGTCCCGACCGTCGCGGCCGCCAAATTGGCCGCGGCGGCAACGGCCGAGCCGGAGCTCGACCCGCCGGGCGGCACGATCGGGATGCCGTCCGCGTCGACCGCTGGCGCGTAGGGATTCAGGACCTGACCCCCGAGCGCGCTATAGCCCGACGGCATGCCGACGGTCGTCCAGTTGGCGAATTCGGTGAGGTTGGCCTTGCCGAGCAGGATGGCACCGGCCCTGCGCAGCCGCGCTGCGACATGGGCGTCGCGCACGGCCAAGGCGTGGGCCAGCGCCGGGCTGCCGGCGGTCGTCGCCTGGCCATCCGCGGTTGCGATATTGTCTTTGAGCAGGATCGGAATGCCGTAGAGCGGCCCCTTGCGCGTGCCGGGGCGGAAGCGCAGCCGGTCGCGGCGGCGGGCGATCGCAAGGGCGGCGGGATTGACCTCGCGCACCGAATTGAGGCCGGCGCCGCCGCGGTCGAACGCCGCGATGCGCGCGGCATAAGCCCGGACGAGATCGACCGAGGTGATCTCGCGCGCTTCGAGCGCCGCCTGCAGGCTTTCGATCGTCTGCTCGACCAGACGGAACGGCATTAGGCTCAGATCCCGAGGCGCGCCGCGCGACGGGCCTGCATCTCGCCGTAGAGCGCGCCCAGCCAGCGGTCGGCGAGCGCCGCCGTCTCGGGCGTCACGATCCGCTTCTCCGCACCGTCGGCCACGAACGGCCGGCGCTCGGGATCCTTGGCATAGTAGCGAGCCTCCTCGCGCATGCGCGCCGCATGCTCGGCGGCGAGCGGGATGTGGAAATGGCGCGCGACGGCACCCCAGGCGACCGCCGGCAGGTCGGCATAGTTGACGAAGAGCGGCGTGCCGTCGTCGCCATCGAGTGCGGCCGCACAGAAGCCGGCGAGCGTGCGGGCGCAGAACGCCTCCGGCGGCATGTCTGCGCATTCGGCGGCCGGAATACCCAGGAGATGCTCCGCCTGGTCGGGATAGCGCTGGAGCTGCATCCAGCCGGGACGCCCCTTCAGGACTGAGCTCATGACCTCGACCGGCGCACGATAGACGAAGACCCAGGGCACCGCCGGAAACGCGGCACGCAGCAGCGCCAGGCGCCGGATGTTCCAGCTCGAGAATTTGACGACGTAATGCCGCTCGTCGCCGAAGCGGCGGCGGCCGAGCGCGCGGATCATGAGACGCAGGCAGGCGACGAGTGCCGCCTCGTTGAGCGCGCTCGGATCGGCCTCGAGGAAGCTATTGATGGGATCGGCCTCGGAAACGACGAACGTATCCGGCACGACACCGAACAGGCGCGACAGCACGGTCGAGCCGCAACGCGACATATGGAAGATGAAGCCGGACGGCTCGAGGCATTCGCCAACGCTGTCGATCGCTTCCAGCGTCGAGAGCGTGGTGCGGACGACCGGCCGCAGGGGCTCGCCGCCATCGGCCGGCTGGTTCGCCCAGCGCGCGACCGTCTGCATGAAGAACGGCTCGCGGAACGCGACGCCGCGCAGGTCGCACCAGTCGACGAGCGGCTCCGGCCGTTCGAGCGTCAGGCGGATCGGCGTCCATTGAGCGAGTTCGGTCGGTTCCATCTGTTGGTCACGCCTCAGGATAGAGGCGGTCGTGGCCACCGACGTAATGCGTCTCACCGGCCTCGAGCCGGGCGTTCATCGCCTCGCGCACGGCCGCGTCCTCCTCGCCGTAGAGGAACGGCACGAAGGCATAGCGTCGGCCGCGCGTCACCGGTGTCACCTCATGCAGCATGCCGCACGAGAACACGATGGCGCCGCCCGCGGGCGCCCGATAGGTCTGCCGCCCGAATTCCGGGCAGCGCAGGTCGCAGCCGTCGTAGTCGTTGTTGAGGTTGAGGGAGACCGCGAAGCGTCGATGACGCGCCCCGGCGTTGACATTGTCCCGATGCCGGAAGAAATGGCCGCCCAGCTCGGCGTCGTAGCAGCTGATCATGTAGCGATCCATCCGGGTCGCCCTGAACTGGAAGAACCGCTCGATCGCCGGCAGCAGGCGGCGCGCGATCCGGTCGCGCAGGATGGCGCGCGTCTCCGGATCGACCAGCACCAGGTCCTGCCGTCGCTTCAGGCGATGATCGATCACCGTCGCCGTCCTGCCATCCTGGTCCAGGAGGAAGCCCGAATCCTCGCCGCCGTTGCGCTCGTAGAGATCAACGAGCGCGTCGCACAGCTCGAACTCGAACACGCGCGGCACGATCAGCACCGGCGCCGTCAGCGGCACGCCGGCCGAGGCGCCGACCTCGGGCAGCTGCTGCAGAAACGTGGTCACCATCTGGCCGTGGCCGTTCGGATCGTCGAACGAGACGTTGGCGACGGCGCGCAAAAGCGGATCGAGCACGATGGTGCGCGGCGCGCCTTCGGCGCCGTAGGCCCGGATGATGTCGCCGGCATCGTCGACGATATAGCCCATCGCCGGTCCGGAAATGCTGGCGAGGACCGGCGCGTCGGCCGGCATCTCCGACAGGATGCCGTAGAAGACACAATGATCCTCGCGGAACCGGGCCGCCTCCGCCAGGATCGTCGCGAGCTCCGCCATCGCGCGCCGGTCGGCGAGCGAACCCAGGAAGCACAGCACGACCCAGCGCCCGGCCTCGACATGCAGGTCGACCTGCGCGCCGGTGATGGTCCGGGCGCTGAACCAGGGCACGGGATCACCCAGCAGAATCTTCCCGCCCGAAGCCTCCGTCTCTGCCGTGACACCCTCTGCCATGAACCGTCCGCCCTCCCAGGGTCGATACCGTTGGCCGTCAGCAGAGCACGGTCAGGATTAACGTTTCATTGACCATGCCATCCGACAACGGCAATTAGGCTTGCGCATCATGCGCGTAGGCTGCAACGCGACGAACGTCTACAATCGACGGCAAGCCCGGCGCGGACTGGCCGGGATCGACCGAGCGAGATTGGATGACCGTGCGCTACGCGATTTATGTCGTGCCCCCCACCGACTCGCCGCTCTGGCGCATGGCCTCGACTTGGCTCGGCCGCGAGCCGGAAACCGGCGCCGAAGAACTGCCCGCCCTGCCGCTGTGGCTCGCGCGCGACCGCTGGCGCGAGATCACCCGCGAGCCGCGCCGCTACGGTTTTCACGGCACCCTGAAGCCGCCGCTGACCCTGGCCAGCGGCCGGACCCATGACGGGCTGGCCGCGGCCCTCTCGCTGTTTGCGTCCGAGATGCAGCCGTTGCCGCCGGTCGCCCTCCATGTCGCGTCGATCGGTGGGTTCCTGGCGCTCGTGCTGCGCGAGCCGTCGGCACCCCTGAAGCGGCTCGCCGATCTCGCGGTCGAGCGGTTCGACCGGTTTCGCGCCCCGCCGACTCCGGCTGAACTCGCTGGGCGGCGCCAGGTCCCGCTGTCGACCCGACAAGAGGAATACCTGTCCCGCTGGGGCTACCCCTATGTGTTCGACGAGTTTCGTTACCATATGACGTTAACGGGCCGGCTGCCCGATCCCGAGCGGCCCCGCGTCGCGGCCCTTTTGACCGAGCTGCTGGCACCGGCACTGGCCCAGCCCATTCCCTTGGGTCTCGCGCTCTTCGTCCAGAAGGATCGCGACAGCCCGTTCACACTGGTTCGGCGGTTTCGCCTGGGATCCCCACCATGAATGTCGATGAGACCTGTCGAGCTTTCGCCGAATGGCTCGAATCGACCGGCCGCTTCGTGGCCGACGTCGGCGAATTCCTGATCGGCGCCTGTGGTTTCCTGACCGAGCGCGGCCTGCCGCTCGACCGCGTGTCGACTCACATCAAGGTCGTTCACCCGCGCACCATGTCGGTCTGGCGCATCTGGCGGCAGGATCAGCCGCTCGAAGTGCGACGTGCGGTGCGCGGCGCCGAGATGACCGCCGCCTTCCTGCGCAGCCCGGTCAAGAAAGTCTGGCACACCGGCGAATGGATCGACGAGCGCATCCTGCCCGGCGAGGAGGACCGCTGGGCGATCGTGACCGACCTCCGGGCCGAGGGCTTCACCCACTACATGATCGGCCCGATCCTTTTCTCGAACCGGCAGATCCACGCGGCATCGTTTGCGACGAAGCAACCGGGCGGCTTCACCGTTGAGGAAGTCGAGGTGATTCGCCGCTTCACGGTCAAGTCGGCGCCGATCATCGAAACGCTGGCGCTCCGTAACGGCATGGACAATCTGCTTGAGACCTACCTCGGGCACGAGACCGCTCAGCTCCTGGCCCAGGGCCAGGTGACGCTGGGCCAGGGCACGCAGCGACGGGCCGCGCTCTGGTATTCCGACTTGCGCGGCTTCACCTCGCTCACCGAGGGCGCGCCGCTTGAGGAGGTGGTGCAGATCCTGAACGTCTATTTCGGCCTCGCCGGCGCCGCGGCCGACCGCCACTCGGGCGAGATCGTGCAGTTCATCGGCGACGCCATCCTGATGTTCTTCGCCGTGACCGAAGAGGGCGGCGACGCCGCCGCTTGCCGGCGCGCACTCATGGCGGCAACCGAGGCGCGGACCGAACTTAGCCGTTGGAACGAGGCGCGCCGTGCGACGCGCGAGCGCGAGATCGCGTTCGGCCTCGGCCTCGACCTGGGCAACATCATCCATGTCAACGTCGGCGGCGGCAATCGCCAGGCCTTCAACATCGTGGGACCGGCCGTCAATCGCGCAGCGCGGCTGCAGGAACTGACAAAGTCGCTCGGCCGCCCGATGCTGATGTCGTCCGACTTCGCGTCCGCGATCGGGGAAGGCATGATATCTCTGGGCGAATACCCGCTGCGCGGCATCAACCTGCCGATCGAAGTGATCGAGCCGTCGCAGGAACTGATCGCCTCCCTGCCGGCACTACCACAGGACTGACCCGCCCGACGTCCTGTGCCCCATCCGGGCCGTGATCAGAATTTCCGCTCACGCCCGGGGCGGATGTTCCTTCAGTCGTCGCCAATCGAGCGAAGGACCCGTGCCGGATTTCCTCCGACAAGGGTATTCGGGGGAACGTCCTTGGTAACAACCGAACCTGCCGCCACAACCGAGTTTTCGCCTACCGTCACCCCGCCGATAATCGTTGCGCCGGCTGCGATCCAGACGTTTCTCTCGATCACGATGGGCTTTCCGATGGTTGCGGCGCGGCGCTGCGAAGGTTCCAGAGGATGGCCCGCCGTGATGATGCTCACGTTCGGCCCGATCATCACATCGTCCGCGATGTCGAGGCCGCCAAGGTCATAGAAAGTGCAGTTCTGATTTATGAAGACATTATGCCCGACGCGGATTTCGTCCCCGCCGGCAGTATAAAATGGCGGGATCAGCAAAAAGCTTTCGTCTACCTTTTTACCGATGAGTTGGCTGAACAAGTCCCGAATTTCGTCCGCATCGTTGAACGTCAAACGATTAAGTGCAGCGGTGATCGCCATCGCCCGTTTGACGTTTGCCAACATGGCCGCTGATTCCGGCGTCCTCCTGTAAATGATCTTGGTGCCGTCCCCATTCGACATTCGTCATTTTCCTCGGCCTATAGGTGAGCGTGCGTTTCGGCGCACGAGGGCGGCACCGAGATTCGCTAAGCATAGCCAGAAAGCGGAAGGGTCGGAATCGACCCAGTCCCGAAATTCAAACTAAGCCACTGCTTTGACGTTCAAGAGCTTTGGCTTTGCCCGTCGGCGCGGTATCATCCAACCAATCGGGTGCGCGATTGCGAGCCTACCTGCGGGGGGAGGTCGGAATGGGACGCCAGGCAAGACGATTCGTCGCGTTATTCCTCGCCATCACCTATCCAATCGCGGTCCTGGCCCAATCGAGCGGTGCCGTCGCGTCGCTCGTGCGCGACGTGCTCAGCATCTCGCGCGGCCAGACGGCGCCGCACCCGCTCTCGACCGGCGAGCCCGTGGTCGAGGGGCAGGAAATCCAGACGGCCTCGACCGGCGCGGTCAACGTCAATTTCCCGAACGGGACCGCGCTTGCCGCCCTACGCCAGGCCGATATCACGTTCGGCGAGCAGACCGCGGTGGCCGGTCAGGGCCTGGCCCAGCCGCTCCAGGGCCTGGACCTCGTGACCCTGTCGCCAGGCGTCTTCCGCGTGACGGTCGGCCTGCAGCCGACGACCGTGCGCACCCGGCGCGGCGCCGCCTTCCTCATCAACGGCCAGGGCGGCCCGGCGACCGCACTCATCGAAGAGCAGGCGGACGGCAGCGTCACGCTCTCGACCCTTGCCGGCACGGTCCAGGTCACAAGCGGCGGCAGCACCGTTGCCGTCCCCGCCGGCTCGTCGATCACGCTGTTCGGCAGCCTCGCCGCGCTGTCCGCTGCGGCGATCCAGCCGATGAGCGCCGCCTCGCAGGGTGTCGCCGCCGAGTTCGCCGCCGTCATCGGTCCGGTCGCCGTTGCTTCGGCCGCGCCTGCGGCCGGCGGCAGTGCCGGCGTCGGCACGGCCGCCGGCCTGTCGGTCAGCCCGCTTGCGATCGGGGCGGCCGCCGCTGCCGTCGCCATCGGCATCGGGATCGCGGCCAGCGAGAGCGGCGGCTCCGGCACACCGAGCCCAGCGGGTGGCACCGGCACGAGTACGAGCACCAGCACCAACTAGCGGGCCGGCAAGATGTCCCTGCGCTGGCCCTTCGCGTGCCGGTGGCGCCTCAGCAGCCCAGCGCTCACCCTGCCGATCCTGTCGACGATGCTGCTGTCGACCGGAGCCCAGGCACTCGACGCCTGCTGGCCGCCGGTGCCGGAGACCATGGCCGGCGGCGAGGCGGCGGTGCGCGACCGCTACAAGCAGGCAACGGCACCTGTCGCCATCGTCGACGGCGCCGTGGCGCTCGCCGCGGTGCTGGAGGGTAGCGGCCGCGCTGCAGACGCCGAGGCCACCCTGCACGACGCCGAGACGCGCCTCGCCCAGCAGGGAGCGGCGAGCCCGCGCCTCATGGGCGACGCCGCCTCGCTCGCCTTCGCCGCGGGCCGCACCCAGGATGCGGCCGCCCTGCTGCGCCGCCTGCTGGCGGCCAATCCCGCACTCGATGCCGGCCGGATCGGCTGCTATTTCGAGACGCTGGGCACGATCGAGGCGCAGCAGGGCGATCTCGCCCAGGCGGAGACCGATTTCAACCAGGCCGAACGGAAGTACGAGGGCCGCCAGGACGCCCATGACGCGGCACTCATCGAGCTGCGCATCAACCAGGCCGAGCTCAAGACCCGCCGCGGCCAGGCGAAGGACGCGCTGGCCGTGCTCGACCGGGTCGACGACCAGCTGAGTGCCGTGTCGGAGCCGCTGCCGACCCTGCACAGCCGCAGCGCCGAGGCACGGGCGTCGGCCCTCTTCGTCGGAGGCCAGTTCGACGCGGCGCTGGCGAAGCTCACACCGCTCATCGACGCCGCAGCGAAGCGAGGCAGCAATGCCGACCCCGAAGCGGTTCGCGCCCAGTTCGAGCTCATGGCGCTCAGGGCCCGCATCCGCGCCGAGAAGCGGGATTTCCTGGCGGCGGAGCGGGACTACAAGGCGGCATTCGACCTCTATCAGCACAATGGCCTCGCCGGCACGCCGACCGGCCGCGCCTTCATCCGCAACCTCGCCGCCTATTACAGCAGCATCGGCCGGCCCGACCTGGCGCTCTCGGTCCAGGAACGGCTGCTCTCGAGCGATGCGGGCCGCGGCGGCGTCTCGGTGCCCGAACAGGCCGAGGAACTGATCAACATCGGCTATACGCAGTACCAGCTGCGCGACTTCGCCCGGGCCCGCGACCTGTTCGCCCGCGCGCTTGCCGCCTTGAAGCCGCTCGGCGCGTCGGGCGACCTGATGGCGGCCAACGCCTATCTCGGCCTCGGCATGACGGCGCTCGAGCAGCGCGATCCGGCCAAGGCGGTCGAGTTTTTCAAGGCGGCGTTCGACAAGCGCTCGGGCGCGCTGCCGGCCGGCTCGCCGCTGGTCACCGGCGCCATGCTGCAGCTGGCGCACGGGCTGGTCGAGATGCTGGCGGCGGCACCGTCCTCGAGCCACGACGACCGCGCCGCGATCCTGTCCCTGCTGCAGGAGGTGGTGAACCGGCGCGGCAGCGAACGGGCGGAGCACAAGGAGGACCTGATCGAGCCGCTGCTGCGCCTCGCCGAAGCCTATGACCTCGACGACCAGCCGGCCCAGGCGCTGGCCCAGGCGCAGCGCGCCGCCGACCTGATCATGAGCCAGCGGCGCTATCTCCTGGAGCAGGTCGGCAATCTCGACGCGATCAGCCCGACCGTGCACGAGGTCTTCCTGCAGATCATCGCCGAACGGCAGCGCCTGGGCGGTGCCCAGGCCGGCACGCCGGCGGCGCTGTTCGACGCGTTCCAGAACGTCAATATTTCGCGCACGGGCCTGACCTTGAGCCGGCGGGCCGGACAGGCGGTGACAAGCAACGCGGAACTCGCCCGCGCGCTCGACGACAAGGCTGAGCTCGAGCGGCGCCTGCGTGACTTCAACATGCGCATGGCCCGCAACACGGTGGTCGCCGCGGCGGCCGCCGACGAGGCCACGACCGAAGCCGCCGACGCGACCGCCCAGAGCTACGACCAGGTCCTGCAGCAGCTCGACAAGGTCGCAGCCCGCGTCAGTGCGCTCGATCCCAAGAACGAGACCGGGGCCGCGGGCCTGAGCGTCCGCTTGGGCGACGTGCAGCAGGCGCTCAAGCCCGACGAGGCGCTGGTGCTGTTCGGCTTCGGCCAGCACAAGTCCTTCGCGCTCGTCGTCGACGCCCAGGGCGCCCATCCGGCGGCGCTACCGACGACCCGGGGCGACCTTGTCGACCGGATCGGCAAGCTGCGCGCGTCGGTCTCGGGCGACCAGGGCACGCAGCGCTATTGCCTCGCCTGCGCCTACGAGCTCTACCAGAAGATCGTGGCGCCCTGGCTGCCGCTCGTCAAAAGCGCCAGGAACCTGGTGATCGTGCCCGACGGACCGATGACGAGCCTGCCGCTCTCGATCCTGGTCGACGCACCGCCGGCGGCCGGGCACGAAACCGACTATGCCGGGGCGTCCTGGCTCCTGCGCCGTTACGCCCTCACCTACGCCCCATCGGCCGCCGCCTTCTACAGCCTGCGCCATGGTGCCAAGCAGGCAGCGGCGCCGAAACCGTTCCTCGGCATCGGCGATCCGGCGATCGGCAAGGAGCGCGCGCAGACCGCGACCCGCAGCGTCGCCGATCCGGATGCGCTCGGCATCTATGCCACCATGGCCCAGGCGCTGGCGGCAGCACCGGCGCTGCCGGAGACCGCGGACGAGCTGAAAGGCCTCGCCGGCATCCTCGGCGCCTCCGACGCCGACCTGCTCCTGGGCATACGCGCGACGAAGCAGACGGTGCTCGCGACCGACCTCGCGCAATATCGCGTACTGGCTTTCGCAACCCACGGGCTCCTGGCCGACGATCTCAAGGATTGGAAGGGCCCGGCCGCGCCGGGGCTGGTGCTGACGCCGCCGGCGAAGCCGACGCGCGACGACTACGGCATCCTCACCAGCGACGAGATCGGCGCGCTCAAGCTCGACGCCGACTGGGTCATCCTGTCCGCCTGCAACACGGCCGGCGGCGATGGTCGGCCGGGGGCCGAGGCGTTCACGGGCCTCACTCAGTCGTTCTTCCGCGCCGGGGCGCGCAGCGTGATCGCGACCCACTGGGCGATCCCGTCGCTGACTGCGGTCAAGATCACCAACGGCACATTCCGGCGGCTCTCGGCCTCGCCCGACATGACGCGCGGCGAGGCGTTGCGCCAGGCCGAGCTCGACGTCGCGAACGACCCGGCGACGGCGCACCCGCTCTATTGGGGCGCCTTCGTGCTGATGGGCGAGGGATACCACTAACCGGCCCCAGGTCGACCACGTCCGAAAATCGCGAGCGCCGCCGGCGCCGGGGTGGCATTGTCCAGCCCATGGAACAGCTCGATGCCCATGCCTGCTACCGGGCGCTGGAGACGCGGGACGCCCGGTTCGACGGCCGCCTCTTCGTCGGTGTCACCTCGACCGGGATCTATTGCCGGCCGGTCTGCCCGGCGCGAACGGCAAAGTTCGAGAATTGCCGCTTCTTCCCCTCGGCGGCGGCCGCCCAGGAGGCGGGCTTCCGCCCCTGCCTGCGCTGCCGGCCGGAAACGGCGCCGGAGCTCGCGTCCTGGCGCGGCACGTCCAACACCGTGTCGCGCGGCCTGGCGCTCATCGCCGAGGGTGCGCTCGACGGCGAGGATGCCAGCGTCGACCAACTGGCCGAGCGCTTGGGCGTCGGCGGCCGGCAGCTCAGGCGCCTGTTCAAGCAGCACCTGGGTGCCTCGCCCATCGCCGTCGCCCAGACGCGCCGCGTGCTGTTCGCCAAGCAATTGATCCACGACACGCGCATGCCGATGACCGAGATCGCGCTGGCATCCGGCTTCGGCAGCGTGCGCCGGTTCAACGAGGTGTTCCAGACCCTGTTCCGCCGGCCGCCGAGCGCCATCCGGCGCCGGGCGGTGCAGAGCCTGCCGGAAGGCTCCGTCGCGGCGAGCGGCGTCGTGCTGCGCCTGCGCTACCGGCCGCCCTACGACTGGCCGGCCATGCTGGATTTCCTCAAGGCCCATACGGTCGACGGGCTGGAGCAGGTCCGAGGCGGCCGCTATCGCCGCGCCATCGCCCAGGACGGCGAGCGCGGCACGATCGAGGTCGGCCATCTGCCGTCGGCGGAGAGCCTGGTCGTGACCATCCGCTTCCCGAACGTGCGGGCGCTGCCCGCGATCGTTGCCTCGGTCCGCCGTGTGTTCGATCTCGGGGCGGACGTGCAGACCATCGGCGCCCATCTGGCGCAGGATCCGCTGCTGGCGCCCTTGGTCGCCGAGCGGCCGGGCCTCAGGGCGCCCGGCGGCTGGAACGGCTTCGAGCTCGCCGTCCGCGCGGTTCTCGCAGAGGACGCGACGGTCGAGGTCGCGCGCAAGCTCCTGAGCCAACTCGTGGCGCTCTCGGACGCCCGCGTGCCGATGGAACAGCGCCTCGACCCGTCGCTCGCCCTCGCCTTCCCGACGCCGGCCGAACTCGCCCGGACCGACTTGGCACCGCTCGACGTCCCGCCGGCCCGCCACGCCGCGCTCAAGGCACTGGCGGAGGCGGCGGAGGCCGATCCCAACGTGTTCAAGCCGCAGGCGCCGATCGAGGCGACGCAGGCGCGCCTCAGCGCCATCCGCGGCATCGGCGAAGGGACCGCGAACGACATCGCGCTGCGCGCCGTGCGCGAGACCGACGCCTTTCCGGCCAGCGATCTCGGCCTGCTGGCCAAGATCCGGCCGAGCCCGGCCGCGCTCAACGACCGCGCCGAACCCTGGCGCCCCTGGCGTGCCTATGCCGCACAGCATCTCTGGGCCGCCGACCCGGCCTATCTGAAACGGAGCTTCCGATGAGTGATCTCGCCGCCATCTTCCGCAGCCTGCATCAGGGGCCGACGCTGCTGCGCCTCGCCAACGCGTGGGACGCCGGCAGCGCCCGCCTGATCGAGAGCGTCGGCGCCCCCGCGATCGCAACCACCAGCGCCGGCGTCGCCTGGGCAGAGGGTTATCCGGACGGCGACGCGCTGCCGGTCAAGGCGCTCGCCGCCGTCGTCGCGACCATCACGCGCGTCATCCGCGTGCCGCTGTCGGTCGATTTCGAGGGTGGCTATTCGCATGAGCCCGCCGGCGCGGCCGAGAACATCGCCCCGCTGCTCGACGCCGGCGCGGTCGGCATCAACATCGAGGACGGCACGGCCCCGCCGGAACTGCTCTGCAGCAAGATCGAGGCGATCAAGCGGGTCGCCGCGGCCAAGGGCATCGACCTCTATATTAACGCCCGCACCGACGTCTATCTGCAGGGCCTGGTGCCCGAGGCTGAGCGGCTCGCCGAGACGAAGCGCCGTGCTGCCCTCTATCGCGAGGCTGGCGCCGACGGCATCTTCGCCCCGGCCGTGATCGATCCGGCGACGATTCGTGCGATCGCGGAAGCGACGCCGCTGCCGCTCAATGTGCTCGCCCGCAAGGGCCTGCCGCCCGCGGCTGAGCTGGCGCCGCTCGGCGTCCGGCGCCTCAGTGCCGGCTCGGGCATCTGCCAGGCGCTGTGGGGCCGGGCGGCCGCACTCGCCAGAGGTTTCCTCACCGACGGCGCGTCCGATCCGCTCGCCGAGGGCGCCATGATCTATCCGGAGATCAACGCCCTGTTCCAGGGGCGCTGATCCCCCAGCCGCAAACGCTGAGCAGCGCCCGCATATGGTCCGGCGGCGGCGCCTCGGCGCTCGCCGCCGGCCGGTTTGCGCCCAGCGGCGGCAGCGCGATGCGCCGCGCCATCAGATGGAGCGGCCGATCGGCCGTGCGGCCACTGCCGTAGAACGGATCGCCGACCATGGGCCAGCCGGCCTCGGCCGCATGGACGCGCAGCTGATGGGTCCGTCCGGTCTCGGGGGTGAGCTCGAGCCAGGCAAAGCCGGGGCATCGGCCGAGCACGCGGAAATTCGTCACAGCCGGCTGGCCCTTGGCATCAACGACCATGCGCCAGCCGGCCTTGTCCGTCCGTTTCGCAAGCGGCAGGTCGATGCGGCCGAGATCGGCCTCGGGCCCTCCCTCCACCACGGCCCAATAGGTCTTCTCGGCATCGCGGCCGGAAAAGGCGCGGCCGAGCCGGGTCAACGCCTTGGCATGGCGCGCCAACACGAGGCAACCCGACGTGTCGGTGTCGAGCCGGTGGGCGAGCCGCGGCACCTCGCGCCCGTCGAGCTTGAGCGCCGGCAACAGCGCTTCGAGGTCGGCCGTTGTCTTCGGCCCGGCATGGACCGGCAGGCCGGCCGGCTTGTCGATGATCAGGATGTCGGCATCGCGATAGAGCACGCGTGCCTTGAGCGCTTCCGGTGTCATGATGGGATGAAGCATGGGCCCCACCCCATATGCAACCGGCCGCGCACAATGGAGGAAACATGGCGACGGGAGACGACCTGCGCCGGCTGGCGCTGGCCCTGCCTGGCACGACCGAGGCGCCGCATTTCGACCGGACGGCATTCAAGGTCGCGCGCATCTATGTGACGCTGTCGGCCGACCGGGCGAGCGCCAATTTCAAATTGACGCCGGAGGAGCAGGAATTGAAATGCCTGACCGCACCCGACGCGTTCTCGCCCATCCCCAACGCCTGGGGTCGCCAGGGCTGGACCACCGGTACGTTGGCGGCGCTAAGCGAGGCGGAGCTCGAAAGCGCGCTCCGTATCGCCTGGCAGGCGAGCCAGCCCCGGAAGGGCCGGCGCTAGAGTGCGCCGTCGATCCGGACAACGAGCCCGTTCACGGCCGTAACGGTGCCGAACGGATCGCCGGTCGATACTGCGGCCGCGACCGCGAGCACGGCGGCGGCGAGCTGCAGGTTCTTCTCTATCGCCTCGATGTCCTTGAGCACCGCTTGGGCGGCCGTGACCTTGGCCGAGAGCGCCGCTGTCGCCGCCGCGATCTCGGGTGCCAGTCCCGCGAGTGCCAAGGCCGCCACCAGGTTGGCAGCGCCAGCGATCTGGCCCTGCGACGCCCGCAGGTCCACGAAGCTGCCGTCGAAGGGATTGGCCTGCGCCGCGATGAAATCGTCGATGGCGCCGGCATAGCCGTTCAGGCAATCGGCGAGGTCGATCAGCTCCCGTGCCGCCATGTTTCCCCTCCCATCATTTGAAGACGAGCTTCGACGCGCTCTGGATTTCCGCCTGATAGCCGGCGAGCAGCGCGGAGACCGTCGCGAGATCGAGCCGGTCGACATTGTCGTAGAGGATCTTCTGGCCGCTGCAGACCTTGTCGAGCGCGGTCGCGAGCGCCGTCGCCTTCTGCTGATTCAAGGCGAAGCCCGCTGCCTCCTGGTTCGCGAGCGCCGCCATGAGCACGCTGCCGCGGATGTCGTTCGCCGGTCCCGGGATGCGCGCGTAATAGGCCTTGGCGGCCAGGCCGTCGGCCTTCCAGGCCTCGGCGACCGCGCGCGCCGCGGTAGCGAGGTCGGTGCAGAGCACCATCACGTCCGGATTGGCGCCGCGGATCAGGTCGCCGACCTCGCGGTTGCGCCAGGCGTCGAGCGGCGCCGACACGAGGAACTGCAGCAGGCTGCCGGCCGGGGCCGTACCCGCGCCGGGGACCGCACCCGGCGTGCCGATGGACCCGGCCGCGTCCTTGACGTCGATCAGCGTACCCGACGCGAGATTGCCGAGCACGGTCAGATAGAGCGACAGGACCTTGAGACCCGCGGCGTCGCCGGCCGCAAGGCCCGCGGCCTTCGCGTAGCGCACTTCGGCCGCCTGCCGGAGCTGGAGATCGGTCGGGCTTGGACGATCGCTCGGCGGCACGGCGAGGCGCACTGCGTTCGCCTCCGCCGCGACATAGCCGTCGAACACGTCCGTGCCGCCTGCAATCTCGGCACCGCTCTTCGCGAAATTGGCGACCGGCGTCAAATCCGTGCAAGCGGCGAGGAGGGTCAGCGGCAGGATTGATTTCGCGAGACTGCGCATGTGCTTGACGCCCGGAAGTTGAACGCGATCAATAGCACAGCGCGGGCTTGCAAGCCCATGCCCGCGCGCTCGCACGTTCAAAACCCGATGGTGGTAGGCTAGCCTAGGCGCGGCTGCGATCGGCCTTTCCTTTCGGGTCGCCGCCATCCCGGTGCGCCCCGCGCATGCAACGCGTCATCTTGCCGGGGCCTTCGGGGACGAAATTCAACGCTCGATTAGCCTATTGCGTGCGATTCTTTTCGGGGAAGGCAGGTACAGGCATGATCAGCAGCCCGGGCGATCGACGACATACACCACACAGCGTTCGCTTCGCGGGCAGTCTGGTGCTGGTTGCGGTTGCCTATTATCTGGCGGCCCGTGCGGGCTTGCAGCTGCAGTTCCAATCGTCCCAGGCGACCCCGGTGTGGCCGCCGTCCGGCGTGGCCCTCGCAAGTTTCCTGCGGCTCGGCACCCGGGCCGCCGGGCCGGTGTTCGTCGGCGCCTTCCTTGCCAACATGGCCGATTTCTTCGTCAAGGCCGGGGCCGGGTCACTCGTCGACGCGGATGATCTCGTCCGGCATTTCTCGGCCCATCCCCTTGAGATCGCCGTCAGCGGCGCGATCGGCGTCGGCAACATGCTGGAAGCGGCGGTGGCGCATCTGATGATCCGCCGCCTGGTCCCGGGCGGCGATTTCGGCGGCAGCGTGCGCGGCGTGCTCCTCTTCGTGCTCTCCGCGCTCGTCGGCTGCCTCGTCAGCAGCACCATCGGCGTCTCGACTCTCTTCGCGGGCTCCTACCTGCCTGCTCCGGTCGTCCGAACCGTCTGGCTCACCTGGTGGTTGGGCGACGTCACCGGCATGCTGATCCTGGCGCCGGCCATCGTCATCTGGGCGGGCGGCATTCAGCGCCCCGCCGCCTGGCGGCCGGCACTGGAGATCCTGCCGGCCCTGCTGGTCGCGAGCCTCGCCGCCATGGTCTTCGACGCCTGGCTCGGGGCGACCGCCAGCAAGGCGCTCGCCTATGCGTTCATCCCGCTCCTGTTGTGGATCGAGGTTCGGTTCGGCAATGGAGCCGGCAGCCTCGGCGTCGCCATCATCTCCGTGATCGCGGTGACCGCCACGGTCTATGGCCGAGGCCCGTTCGCGGACGAGCCGCAGAATGATGCGCTCCTCGACCTGCAGAGCTTCGTCGCGGTGGTCGCCGTCACCACCGCGCTGCTGAGCGCGGCACTCCGAGAGCGCACCCGGGCCGTTGCCGCGCTCAGGGAGGCCCACAGGACCCTGGAGCAGCGCGTCGAGCAGCGGACCGATCAGCTGGCGCGCGCCAACGAAGAGCTGCTGGCCGCGACCGAGCAATCCCGCCAGATCCAGGCGGCGCTCGCCCGCAGCAAGGAGGACTACAAGGGGCTCTATGTCCGCACACCCGCCCTGATGCATTCGATCGATACTGACGGGCGGCTGCTCAGCGTCAGCGATCACTGGCTCTCGACGCTGGGATACAGCCGCGAAGAGGTTATCGGCCGCCGCTCGACCGAGTTCCTGACCGAAGAATCCCGCCGGTATGCGCGCGAGGTCGTGCTGCCCGAGTTCTTTCGCACCGGCGTCTGCATGGACATCCCCTATCAGCTGATCCGCAAGGACGGCAGCCTGATCGACGTGCTGCTGTCCGGCGTCGGCGAGCGGGATCAGAGCGGGCGGATCGTGCGTTCGCTCGCGGTCATGGTCGACGTCACCGAGCGCAACCGCGCGGAAGCAGCTCTGCGGGCGAGCGAGGCCCGCCTGCTCGAGGAGAAGAGCCGCGCCGAGGATGCGAGCCGGGCGAAGTCGGAGTTCCTCGCGAACATGAGCCACGAGATCCGCACGCCGTTGAACGGTGTCATCGGGCTCGCCGACCTGCTGCTCGGCTCGGAACTCACCGAGACGCAGCGCCGGCACGCGAACCTGCTCAAGGATTCCGGCAAGTCACTGCTGGCGATCCTGAACGACATTCTCGACCTGTCGAAGATCGAGAGCGGCAAGGTCGAGCTCGCAAGCGTGTCGATGAGCTTGGGCGGCGTCGCCGAAGCCGCCATGGCGATCGTCAGGCCCCAGGGCGAGGCGAAGGGCCTGACGCTCGAGCTGGAGCTCGCGGACGATCTGCCGCCCTGGACGCTCGGCGATCCGATCCGCCTGCGCCAAGTGCTGCTCAACCTCCTGAGCAACGCCGTCAAATTCACGGAGCGCGGCCTGGTGCGGCTCTCCGTCGCCATGCGGCCGGCAGAAGCCAGCCTCGCCGTTCATTTCACTGTGACCGACACGGGCATCGGCGTGCCGACGGATCGGCGCCATCTTCTGTTCGAGAATTTTTCCCAAGTCGACCGCTCGATCCATCGGCGCTTCGGCGGCACCGGCCTCGGCCTCGCCATTTCCAAGCGGCTGGTCGAAGGCATGGGCGGCGAGATCGGCTTCACCAGCAACGACGAGGGACATGGCAGCGTCTTCTGGTTCATGCTGCCGGTACGCGCGGCCGCCTCGCCGACGCCCTCGATCTTGTCGCCCAGCGCCGGCGCCGCCGCCCGACCGCTGCGGATCCTGGTCGCCGAGGATATCCCGATCAATCAGCTGGTCGTGGAAGCGACGCTGACCGCCGCCGGACATGAGGTCGCCCTTGCGGCGAACGGCACCGAGGCGGTCCGGACACTCGCCGCCGGCGCGTTCGACCTCGTACTGATGGACGTCGAGATGCCCGAGATGGACGGCATGGCGGCCACCCGCGCGATCCGTGCGCTCGACGGCGCGTGCGCGCGGGTCCCGATCATCGCGCTGACGGCCAACGCCATGGACGAGCAGATCCGCCTGTGCCGCGCCTCCGGCATGGACGACCATCTCGCAAAGCCGATCGATCGCGAGCAACTGCTTGCCATGGTCGACAAATGGGTGCCCCCCGACTCCCGGCAGGAAACGCATTCGACGGCCCGCGCCGGCGGATCCGCCGCCGACTGAGTTTCCCGCCGGGGAACGCCGATCAGCACGCTGTCATGGCCGCACCAATCCCCCCGGGACACGACACCTGCGCGGGGATGACGGAGAGTTGAAGGTGCCAACACCGGATCGCGCGCGTTCCGGTTAAGCTGTCAGCGCCCTCCAAGTTGCGCTATTGATTGATCTCGGGCTCGACGAGCCTTGCCAGGTTTCGCAGTGACTCCTGCCAGCCGAGATAGCAGGCCTCGGGCGGAATGACGTCCGGGATGCCGGCCTGCACGATATCGAGCTCGGTGCCGACCGATACCTTTTTCAGCGTCACCGTCACCTCAATGTCGCCGGACAGGTTGGGATCGTCGAATTTGTCGGTGTAGCGCAGCCGCTCGCCCGGAACGAGCTCGACATATTCGCCGCCAAACGCGTGGCTTTTGCCCGTCGTGAAGTTCCGGAAGGACATTTTGAACGTACCGCCGACTTTCGGTTCCAGATGATGCACGGTGCAGGCAAACCCGTTGGGCGGGAGCCATTTCGCGAGCGCGTCCGCCTCGAGGAACGCGCGATAGACTTTCTCTGGGCTGGTCGCCAGCACGCGGTGCAGGCGTACGGTGTTGGGCATGCTCGTTTCTCCTTTTGAACCGAGGAAACGGATGTTGCCGCCAGTCAGGCGCCTGGTATCGGCAGAACCGGCATGATCTCCACGGACTCGCCCGGGAAGATCGTGAAGTGAGGATGCTTCTCGAACAGCCGGGCAGCCGCCTCGTGCGACTCCGCCCTCACGACCACGAAGGCGCCCATCTCGTTGCTCACGTCCGCGATGCCGTGTTCGGTGATCTTCTTCGTCTTGCCGAGCGGCCCGCCCATGGCGGAAATCACCGCGTGGTGCTTCTCCGCCCAGGCTTTCCAGGCGGCCATGCCCTCCTGCTCCTTGGCGCGCCGCTCGGCTTCGGGAAGGGCCGTCCACGCCTTCCAGCGTGGGCTGGCTTTGCTGCCGAGGAAGATGG
Organism: Aliidongia dinghuensis; assembly: GCF_014643535.1. Lineage (NCBI taxonomy): Bacteria > Pseudomonadati > Pseudomonadota > Alphaproteobacteria > Rhodospirillales > Dongiaceae > Aliidongia > Aliidongia dinghuensis. The sequence goes on from NZ_BMJQ01000009.1 coordinate 78,257, forward strand.
CGAGGTAGGTGTCGTTCGTGGTCATGCGGTTTCCTTTCCTCCGCGGATTGCGGGCTGAAGCAAGAGTTCAATCGAGCGGCGCGGGTGATCGACGCTCGCGGGCGGCAATATCTGCGCGATCCACCTCCTGAGGACGAACGAGGCTTAGCCAGCCCGACACGCAATCTCAGATTTTTTGACTTCCACTCGCCCCCTTTGCCGCCAGGTGCCCTTCCTCTAGGATGACGGGCAACGACCGCCAGAGTCCCGCCCCATGTCCGTCGCCCTGCCCCGCCCCGCCAGCGCCCACCAGAACGGCGCCGGCATCGCCTCCATGCTGCTGGCGGTGCTGCTCTACGGCCTGATGGACGCGCTCATCAAGCTCGAGGCCGGGCGCTATCCGGTCATCGAGGTCGTGTTCTTCCGCAGCCTGTTCGCCCTCATCCCGCTCACCTGGCTGGTCATGCGCAACGGCGGCTGGCCGGCGCTCCGCACGCGCCAGCCCGGGCTGCAGCTGGTGCGCGCGATTACCGGTTTCATCTCGCTCTTCTGCTTCTTCCAGGCCTTCGCGCTGATGCCGCTCGCCGATGTGGTGGCGATCGGCTTCGCCGCACCGATCTTCATCACCGCGCTGTCGGTACCGCTCCTGGGCGAACAGGTCGGCTGGCGGCGCTGGTCGGCCGTGCTCGCCGGCTTCGCCGGCGTGATGGTCATGGTCCGGCCTGGCGCCGGCGTGTTCGACCTCGCCGCCGGCATAGCGCTCATCGCCACGCTCACCTACGCGCTCTCGATCATCGTGATCCGCCGGCTCTCGACGACCGACGGCAGCGCGGCAACCGTCGCCTCCTTCACCTGCTTCGCCGTGCTGGGCGCCGGCGTGATGCTGCCGTTCTGCTGGGTGATGCCGGCGTTTGAGGACTGGCTGCTGCTGGCGGCGGCGGGCCTGCTCGGCGGCGCCGGCCAGATCGCCTTCACCCGCGCCTTTGCGCTGGCACCGCCGGTCGTGGTGGCGCCGTTCGACTATGCCAACATGCTGCTCGCGACGGCCCTCGGCTATATGATCTGGGGCGACGTGCCGACCGCGCCGGTGTTCGTCGGTGCCGCCCTCGTCATCGCCAGCGGGCTCTATATCGTCTATCGCGAGGCGATCCGAGGCGGCTGAACGGCCTGAGCTGGTGCGGCCGCAAGTCTAAATGCGTTCCGCCGGCAGAGGATTTAACACCGCTCTAATAGCAGAAGCGTCGTCCGAGAGCTTTCTGACGCGGGCGCTATGGAAGATGATGGACATCCTGAAGCACCCGGTTTCGAGCGTCATCGCGAACATTGGCTTACCCAGGCGCGCGGACCATTGCACGGCTAAAGGATCATTGTCGGGCGCCTCAATCCCTGGATAGGCAAACGAGTTAGCACCCCATACGAAGCCGTCGGGCATACCCGCGGCCTGCCATGCATCGCCGTCGGTGAAAGAATCGTCCCAGGAAACCGACCAGAGATCATCACGCACCGCCGTCTGGTAACGATGCTCAACCACGTGGGTAAGCGTGAGTTCATAAATACCCATCGCCTGAAGAATTAGAACATAGTCGCGGCCATGCTGTGCAAATCCATGGTGCAGCACGCCGAAATCAAATTCAGGCAGCCATTCTCGCATAGGCTGCCGCAACGGATGTTCCGCCATAGTGCTGCGCCTTTTCGATTGGCCGTTGCTCACCCGTTGACGTCGACCACCACGCGGCCGCGCACCTGGCCTTTGAGGATGCGGTTCGCGTAGTCCGGCAAGCTCGCGAGCGGGATGCGCTCGATCATGCCGTCGATCAGCGCCGGGTCGAGCTCGCGGGCGAGCCGGCTCCACGCGGTCTGCCGCTCCGGCAGCGGCGCCAGCACCGAATCGATGCCGAGCAGATTGACGCCGCGCAGCAGGAACGGAATGACGGTTCCCGGCAGATCGTTGCCACCGGCGAGGCCGCAGGCGGCGACCGAGGCCCGGTAGCGCAGCTGGGTCAGGAGCGTCGCGAGCGTGGTCGAGCCGACCGAGTCGACGGCACCGGCCCAGCGCTCGGCCTGCAGCGGCTTCGTCACTGGCTGGGCCAGCTCCGCCCGGTCGATGAAGCCGGCGGCACCGAGGCCGGCGAGGTATTCATGCGTTTCCGGCCGGCCGGTCGACGCGATCACGCGATGGCCAAGCCGGGCGAGCAGCGCCACGGCGACGCTGCCGACGCCGCCGGCAGCCCCGGTCACCAGCACCTCGCCGGCGCCGGGGGCGAGCCCGTGCCGCTCGAGCGCCATGACCGCCAGCATCGAGGTGAAGCCGGCGGTGCCGATCGCCATCGCGCGCTCCGCCGTCATGCCGTCGGGCAGGCGCACGAGCCAGTCGGCCTTGACCCGGGCATATTGGGCATAGCCGCCCCAGTGCTGCTCACCGACCCGCCAGCCGGTCAGCACGACCGGGTCGCCGGCCCGCCATTGCGGGCTCGAGGAGTGCTCGACCACGCCCGCGAAATCGACGCCCGGCACGTGCGGGTAGCTGCGCACCAGGCGGCCGAGGCCGTTCAGGACCATGCCGTCCTTGTAGTTCAGCGTCGAATGGCTGACGCGGACCAGCACCTCGCCTTCGGGCAGCCGGTCCGTATCCAGCGTTTCGATGGACGAGGAAACCTTGCGGTCCTGTTCGGTCAGGACCAGGGCCTTGAAGCTCGTCGCCTTGAAGCTCGTCATGGCCTCCCCCGGTTCAGCGCAGCGGTTCGAGGATGCTGACGAAGTTCGCGACCGCGGCACCGCCCATGTTGAACAGGCCGGCGAGCTTCGCGTCCTTCACCTGGATGCCGCCGGCCGTGCCGGTGAGCTGCATCGCCGCCAGCACATGCATCGAGACGCCGGTAGCGCCGATCGGATGGCCCTTGGCTTTGAGGCCGCCCGACGGATTGACCGGCAGCCGCCCGTCCTTCTCGGTCCAGCCCTCGGCGATGGCGCGGGCACCCTCGCCGGGGGCCGTCAGCCCCATGGCCTCATACTCGATGAGCTCGGCCGTGGTGAAGCAGTCGTGCGTCTCGACCAGGTCGAGATCGTCAAGCCCGACCTTGGCGTCCGCGAACGCCTTGGCCCAGGCGAGGCGCGGCCCCTCGAACGCGACGATGTCGCGCTTCGACATCGGCAGATAGTCGTTCACCTGCACCGCGGCGCGGAACACGATCGCCTTGTCGAGCGCCAGCGCCGTGTCGACGTCGCTCAAGACCGCTGCCGCGGCACCGTCCGAGACGAGCGAGCAGTCGGTCCGGCGCAGCATGCCTGCGACATAGGGATTCTTGTCCGACACGGTGCGGCAGAAGTCGTAGCCCAGATCCTTCTGCACATGGGCCAGCGGATTGGCGGCGCCGTTCCTGTGGTTCTTGGCGGCGATGCGGGCGAGCGCGTCCGACTGGTCGCCGTAGCGCTGGAAATAGAGCTCGGTGATGCGCGCGAACACGCCGGCGAAGCCGCCCGGGATGTCACCCTCCTCGGGAATGTAGCTGGCCTTGATCAGGATCTCGCCGACCTCGGGGCCAGAGACCTCCGTCATCTTCTCGACGCCGACGACGAGCACCCGCTTCGCCTTCTTGGCCTCGATCGCGTTCAGCGCCTGGTGGATCGCAGCGGAGCCGGTGGCACAGGCGTTCTCGACTCGCGTCGCCGGCTTGAAGCGGAGCGCCGGGTCGAGGTTGAGCACGAGGGAGGACGGGAATTCCTGGCGCAGGAAGCCGGCATTCATGGTGCCGACATAGATCGCGTCGATGTCGGCCGGTGCCAGGCCCGCGTCGGCGATGGCGTCGGCGGCGGTCCGGACGATGAGGCTTTCCAGGCTCTCGCCCTCGAGCTTGCCGAAGCGGCTATGGGCCCAGCCGACGATGCAGGCGGTCATGATTCTCTCCCGGATGAGTTCTTGTCGATCGAGTCTTCTGGCCGAACCGTAGCAGCAACACCTGTGTGCCGAAAGGCGCAGCCCGCGACCGAATAACGGTTGCGAGCGTCCCGATATTGACGATGGGCGCCCGAGCGACGAAGTTGCAGACCATGTTAACCGAGGCTCGTTCGATGACTGCCCCCGCCCGCCCCAGGATCGACCGCCTGACGATCCGCCGCCCCGATGATTGGCATGTCCATCTGCGCGACGGCGCGATGCTGGAGGCCGTGGTCGGCTATACCGCGCGTCAGTTCGCGCGTGCGATCATCATGCCGAACCTGGTGCCGCCTGTGACAACGGCCGAGGCGGCGGCGGCCTATCGCACGCGCATCCTGGCGGCACTGCCGAAGGGCCATGATTTCACGCCGCTCATGACCTGCTACCTGACCGACACGACGGACCCGGACCAGCTGGCCGATGGCTTCGCCCGCGGCATCTTCACCGCGGCCAAGCTCTACCCCGCCAAGGCCACGACCAATTCCGCCTTCGGCGTCACCGACGTGACCAAACTTACCCCCGTGTTCGAGCGCATGGCGAAAATCGGCATGCCGCTGCTGATCCACGGCGAGGTGACCGATGCCGAGGTCGATATCTTCGACCGCGAGGCCGTGTTCGTCGACACCGTGCTGATCCCCCTGCGCGCCCGGGTGCCCGGCCTCAAGATCGTGCTCGAGCACATCACCACGGCCGAGGCCGCAGCCTATGTCATGGATGCCGAGCCCGGCATCGCGGCCACCGTGACGCCGCACCACCTGCTGATCAACCGGAACGCAATCTTCCAAGGCGGCTTGCGCCCTCATGCCTATTGCCTGCCGGTCGCCAAGCGCGAGAGCCATCGCCAGGCGTTGCGCCTCGCCGTTGCGTCCGTCAGCGACCGCTTCTTTCTCGGCACCGACACGGCGCCTCATCCGCGCCACGCCAAGGAGGCGGAATGCTGCGCCGCCGGCGTGTTCTGCGCACCCTCGGCGCTCGAGATCTACGCCAGCATCTTCGACGAATTGGGGGCACTCGACCGGTTCGAGAGCTTCGCGAGCCTGAACGGCCCGCGCTTCTACGGCCTGCCGGTCAACGAAGGCACCGTCACGCTGGAGCGCGCCGAGACGGCCATCCCCGAGAGCGTCGGCGAGATGGTGGGTGGCTTGAGGCCGTTCCGCGCCGGCGAGACCGTCCATTGGCGGATGGCCACGCTCTGAGCTCGACCCCGATCTTGGTGCCTTTGGATACGACACGGCGGCTCGACCGCCGTCAATTTGGCCGTCGTGAGTTTGGCCGTCGTGAGTTTGGCCTGGGTCTCGCGGCAGTGCTCGCCGCGAGCGTTTTCTCGCGTCCGGCCCATGCCAGCGACAGTTTCGCCTCGCTGCCATACCGGAGCCTGCTCGAGAGTGTGACGACCTTCCTCGACGCGCCGCCGGAAAAGCGCAGCCGGCTGGCGCTGCTCCAGCGCCTGCGCCCGGACGGCGACAATCTGGTCGCCCGGCCGCTCACCATGACGATCCAGGCGAAGAGCGGCCCGATCGAGATCCCGGTCGCCGACGACAACAGCTTCGTCCTGCCGGTCGACGACCGGCTCAAGGACGAGAACCCGCCCGTCATCACCAACCAACCGAAGGGCACGCTCTCGCTGCAGGTGGGCGTGCGCATCCTGCTGCCGCAGACGACGCACTACGCCTATAGCGAATTCGCCGAGGGCGTGCGCCAGGCCAACGCCATGACCAAGCGCTTCGCCGGCATGCTGTGGCTGTTCTCGCAAACTGCCGACAGTGTGATCCTGCGCTTCTATCGCCCGGAGCGGCAGATGCTGCGCATCGCGGCCGCCGACGGGGCGCTGACGCTCATCGCCGACGACAGCGGCACGATCTTCGTCCGGCTCGACAAGAAGCTGATCGACGAAAATCCCATGATGGACCTGTCCGAACCGGCGCTCGACGCGCTGCCGGCCGTCAGCAGCCGCTGAGCCCCACCCCCCGCGGCGCCCGCCGTTGGGTCCCCACTCTCGGCGCGGGGGCACCTCTTCGACAACCGCCGATGAGGGGTTCGGGTTAACTACCACTCCTTAACTTTCACCGGTCATGATCTGGCTCGTAGACCTTCGAGCCTGAGGAGCACTGTGTCGTGATCACAGCCAGGATGACCGTAGAACATACCATTGAACATTTTGGCGCCCGCGCCGACGTCGTTCGGGACGGGGAAGAAAAATATCCGCGCTGGGTGCGGCGCAGCCTGCTCGTCGGCCTCGCCAGCCTGTCCTGGGCGGTTGTTGCGGGCGTCGTCTATCTCGCGGTGCAGTTCATCTGATCCCGCACACCCGGGTCGCTTTCCTCGGGCCATAACCATTCGGCGGACCATGCCGCCGCACCGGCGCCCCTGCTGATCGCTCGGGGCTGCAAGGCTCTCGAAGCCTTACCTAATTTCAAAAATTTTCGGCAAATTAGCCGCGCTTTTCCCACTTCGCCTCGCCTTCTTTTGCTTGGCGAAAGTGAGCCCTTGACTCGTTCCAGCATTGCTCAGCCGTGGCTCGACAGCGTCTGGAACACGTCGCGCTCGGGCGGCAGGCGTGCCACATGAGCGCGATGCCAGAGCGCGTAGAACAGCAGGCTCCAGGCGGCAAAGGCCTGCCGCTTGTTCTCTATCCCCGCGAACAGGCGCTCGACCGCCTCGGGTGGGCAGAGCGCGCGGATCGGTTCCTGGCGGGCGACGAGCGGCCCCAGCATGACGCCGCGCCGGCGGAGCCAGTCGGCGATCGGCGGCGCGCCACGCCGACGCCGGACGAGCGCGCCCGCCGCCGGCATCCGCTGGTCGAGCCAGCGGCGCAGCAGCCACTTGCCCATGCCGTCCCGGATCTTGAGCCCGTCCGGCAGGCCGAAGGCGAACAGCGCCAGGCGGCGATCAAGCAGCGGCAGGCGCCCGTCGAGGCCCTGGGCCGCAAGCGCGCGGTCGAACCGGGCGAGCGGGCCGTTGGGCAGCCACTCCTGGCAATCCGCCGCCTGCGCCTGCTGTAAGCGGGTGCGAGAACCGAGCGCCTGCGCCCGTTCGGTGGCGTCGAGCCCGTCGCGCCAGCCGGCGAGCGGCTCTCGCAGTAGCGCCAGGCCGTCGAGCACGCCGCGGGCCCGCGGCAATCGACCGCCGGCCCACCAGGGTCTGAGCAGGCTGCGATAGCGGCCGTAGCCGCCGAACAGCTCATCGCCGCCCTCGCCTGCGAGGATGGTGCGGAACCCGGCCTCGGCAGCGGCGCGCGCCAGCTTCCAATGCGGCACGAGCGCCACGTCGGCCATCGGATCGTCGACCGCGGCGGCGACCTCGGGCAGCAGGTGCCAGAAGTCCGCCTCGCGAAACGGCACTTCCGTCAGAGTAGCTCCGGCCTCGGCCGCGACGGCGCGCGCAAGCGCGATCTCGCCTGGGCCTTCGGCGCGCGAAATATCGAGGCTGAGCGCCTGGACCGGCGCCGGCCCCCGAGCCGCCATCAGTGCCAGCAGCACCGTTGAATCGATGCCACCCGACAGGAACAGGCCGATCGGCCCCTCGGCCCGGCAATGCGGCGCGATCGCCCGTCCAAGTAGCTCGTCGAGCGTGCCGAGCGCCGCGTCGATCGACACCGGCAACGGCGCCGCGGCCGGCAGCGGCCGATAGAGCCGGCGGTCGACCACCCGTCCTCGTTCGACGATCAGGGTCTCGCCCGGCAAGACGCGCGAGATGCCGGCGAACGGCGTCGCCCGCCCGGTCGTGAACTGCAGTTGCAGGAGTTCGTCGCGTGCCGGCGCCGCCAGCGTCGCCGGCACGAGGCCGGTCGCCTTCAGCGCCGCGATGGTCGAGGCGAACAGCAGGCCGCCGGCGGTCTCGGCGTAATAGAGCGGCTTGATGCCGAACCCATCGCGCGCCAGGAACAGCCGGCCGGCCTCGGGATCATGCAGCGCCAGCGCCGTTCCGCCCTGCAGATGATGGGCGAATTCGATGCCATAGGCGCGATAGAGCTGGAGCGGCGCCGGATCGAGCGCGCCATCGCCAACGAGAGCGGCGCCTACGAGAGCGGCGCCCACCGGAGCGATGCCCACCGGAGCGATGCCGCGCGGCTCGCGATAAGGCTGCCGGCTCGCCCCCCCACCAGCCGGTCCGCGATGGACCAGCATCACGGCACCGTGGCCGTACAAATCCTCCGGGCCCGCCGCACGTCCGGCGAGCGCCAGGACGAGGCGACTCATCGCGTCCGCGTCGACCGCAGCCCCCTCGCGCGCGAAAAATCCGCCGATGCCGCTCACAGTCGCGCCTCGGCTCTGGAGCGGCGCGCGGTCGCAGGGGCGAAAAGGGCGGGCATGGAAAGGATCTGACGGCTCCTCGGACGAAACGAAGGGCGCGCACACTGCCACAAGCACTGCCCGACTCAAGCGAACTTCCACAATCCTGTAACACAAGGCCTACCGGACGAGGCTCCCCGCGTCGGCGGGACTGATTGACAGGGCGGGCGAAGCTGGGGCCTCTTTCGGCCAATTCTCGCCCGCCCCATTCTCGACAGTCGGAGCGCCCGCCCTCTTGTCCGCGACCGCCTACAACAGGAATCTGAACGGCCTGCGCGGACTCTGCGCCTTTCTCGTGTTCGTGCGCCACGTCTGGGCGGGGCCGCGCCTCGAAGGCTGGTGGGGCGATGCGCTGCCGCACGCGGCGACCTGGGACTTCCTGTTCAACTCCCTGCAGTGCGCGGTCGAGATCTTCTTCATGATCAGCGGCTTCCTGATCACGGCCAGCCTGCTGCGCGCGCCGTCGGCCGGCCATTTCCTCTTGAACCGCGTGCTGCGCATCTATCCGGTGTTCCTCGCCACCCACCTCGTGCTGTTCGCCCTCGGCCCGGCGCTGCACTACAAGCTCTTGGACGGGGTCGACGCGGCTGAATGGTCCCGGCTGTTCGCGACGAACATCCTGCTGCTGCCCGGCGTCTTCGACCTGCCGCTGGTGCAGACCAACGCCTGGTCCTTGAGCTACGAGGCCGCCTTCTACGGCTTCGCCGTCATCGCGGCCGTGCTCGGCCGGCAACTGCCGCGGCAGCCGCAGCTCATCGTGGTGGCGCTCGCCACGGCCGGCATCTGCTTCTTCTATCCGCGCGCCGTGTTCTTCGGCGGCGGCGCCGTCGTCTATCTCCTCGGCGAACGCGCGGTGGCGCTCGGGCGCAGCCGGTGGCTCGCCCCGGCCCTGCTGCTGCCGCTCCTGTTCCTGCTGCTCCAGGCGTCGATCGAGGCGGCGCCGGCGGGGATGCGGCTCGGCTATGGGCTGGGCTTCTTTCTCGGCATCGCCGTCTTCGCGGCACTCGTCCATGGCACGGGCGGCGTCGCCCGCTTCCTTGCCCGGCGGCCGATGCAGTACCTGGGCAACATCAGCTACAGCTTCTACCTCTGGCACCCGTTCGCCTATTTCGCCGGCAAGAAGATCGTGCGCGCGTTCGCCTCGGGCCTGCCGCCGCTGCTGCAGCTCGCGTTGCTGTTCGTCATCGCCCTGCCGCTGGCGCTCGCCCTGTCGCATGCGAGCTGGCGGTTGATCGAGCGCCGCGCGACCGGCCTGCTCCGCCGCCGGCTGCAACTGCAGGCCGTGCCGAGCGTCGCCTGACGCGGGCGTCCCAGCGGCGGGCGTCCCAGCGGCGGGCGTCCCAGCGGCGGCGAAGCACCGGCCGGCTTGCCCTCTGCTCTTGGCCCGGCTAACTAGCTGCTGCTCCGGCACTCAACCGGGGTGCCGAGGACCCTTGATGACCCTGTCTCCCTCCACGCCGACCGACCTTCGGCTCCGCCGTGGCCAGAATGCGGCGCCTCTCCTGGCCGTCGCCCTGTTCCTGCTGGGCCCGCTGGTCTATGCGGCCCCGCTGTCGGCCGCCATCCTGCTGCCGATCACGACGCTCATCGCCGGCATCCTCGCTTGGCGCCGGTCGGCACTCGACTGGCGCGGCGTCGGCCGGTCGATCGCGCCGTGGCTGCCGTTCTTCGCCCTCATGCTGGCGTCGAGCCTGTGGGCGCTCGACGGCAAGGCGGCGCTGCTGCTCGCGGCGCGCTTGAGCCTGGTGGTGGCACTCGGCCTGGCGCTCGTCCATTGGTGCCGGGACGTGGCGGCGATGCAACCCGCCCGCCTGTTGCCTGCGCTCGCCTGGGGGCTGGTCGTCGCCAACCTCGTCGTCCTCGCCGACATCGCGCTCGGCGGCGCCCTGAGCCGCCATACCCACGCGCCGCGCGCGGCCTACGATTTCATCACCTATTACGGCCGCGGGGCGACGATCCACGCCATCCTGCTGGCGCCGCTCGCCTGGGGCCTGTGGCGGTCAGGCGCGCGCCGGCTGGCCGTGGCGCAGGTGGCACTCGCAGTCCTGTGCGTGTTCGAGACCCATGACCTCTCGGCCAAGGTGGCGCTTGCCGGCGCCCTGGCGGGTGGCGCTCTGGTGCTTGCGGCACCGCGCCTGCGCTGGGGTTTCCTGGCACTCCTGGGCGTCGTGGCGCTGGGCCTGCCGCTGGCATTTCCGGTCCAGCTCGACCCGGCGCGCGAGTGCTGGATGTTCGAGCACAAGAAATCGGCGCTGCACCGCGTCTATATCTGGGATTTCGTCACGACGCGCATCGCCGAGCGGCCGATCTTCGGCTGGGGCCTCGACGCCGCCCGGCGCATCCCCGGCGGCCAGGACACGGTGCGGCTCGGCGAGGGCTGCCCGGGCGCGATCCCGGTCGAGGGCCAGAAACTGCCGCTGCATCCGCACAACGCGGTCCTGCAGACTTGGCTCGAGCTGGGCGCCGTCGGCATCGTCGTGGGATTCGGCACGGTGATCCTGGCGCTCGGCCGGAGCTATGTCGACCGCCGCCGCACGGCTGCCGCGGCCCTGGTGGCAGCCAGCGTCGCCGGCACGCTGGTCGCACTCGTCAGCTACGGCGTCTGGCAGGAATGGTTCCTGTCCTCGCTCATGCTGGCGGCGGCGGTCGCGGCGCTGGCGCTGCGCCAGGATGCGCTCGGTTCGACCACAGGGAGCCAATCCGACTGATGCGCACGGCGCTGCTCTATCGCGACCGGCTGATCCCGCGGTCCGAGGCGGCGTTCATGCGCCGGCAATATTGCGCGTTCGAGACGCTGGCACCCTATTGGCTCGGCTGCCACTTCGATGATGGGCTCGCCGACCTCGGCGCGCCGGGCCATCTGCTCGGCGGTGCGGGTGCCTTTGGCAATATCGAGCGCACCCTCTTCAAGCAGCTGGGCCGCCTGCCCGCTACGCCGGATCTGGCCGCGCTCAACCCGGCAGTCATCCATGCTCATTTCGGCCGCGGAGGCGCGATCGCGCTGCCGATCGCACGCAAGCTCGGCCTGCCGCTGATCGTGAGCTTCCACGGCGGCGACGCGACCAAGGACAAGCACTATCAGCGTCGGCTGATCCCGACGATCTATCAGCGCCGGCTCGAGGCCTTGAAGCGTGAGGCGAAGCTGTTCGTCTGCGTCTCCGACTTCATCCGGCGGCGCCTCATCGAGCGCGGCTTCCCGCCGGAAAAGCTGGTGGTGAACCGCTACGGCATCGAGGTTGAGGGATTGCCGCCGCCCCGGCCACCGGACGAGCCGCCGACCGTTCTGTTCGTCGGCCGGTTCGTCGAGAAGAAGGGCATCCCGACTCTGCTCGACGCCATGGCGCTCCTGCGCGCCGAGGGCAATCCGCTGCGCCTCGTCCTCGTCGGCGATGGGCCGCTCGGCCCCCTCGTCGCCGGCCGCGCCGCCGACCTGGGCGGCATCGAGCAGACCGGCTGGCTCGCGAACGACCAGGTGAAGGCGCGCATGGCGGGGGCGCTCGCGCTCGCCGTGCCGAGCGTCACCGCCAAGGCCGGCGATGCCGAAGGCCTGCCGAACGTCATCCTGGAGGCGATGGCGGCCGGTGTGCCGGTCGTGGGCTCCGACAGCGCCGGCATCGCCGAGGCGATCGTCGATCGCGAGACCGGGTTCGTGGTGCCGCCGGGCGACGCCCCGGCGCTGGCCCGGGCACTCGCCCGGCTCGCGGCCGACCCCGCGCTGCGCCAACGCATGGCAGAGGCTGGCCGCGCACGGGCAGTCGCCGAATTCTCGGCACCGGCCCAGTCGCATCGCCTGGAGCAGATCCTGCTATCGGTCGTGCCTTGACCCGGCCGGACCGTGCGCTTACCTCAGCCGATTTCCGGCCCGAAACGCCGCTCAATCGTTTCTTCGCCTGGAACGAGGCGCGCGCGCGCCATGACCGCCGCTACGAGGCGCTGCGCGCCGTCTGGCGGCTCGAGCGGCCGCAGGCAATCGACTATCTGGTCGGACCAGCGCCCAACCCCGAGGTGGTCCGGTCGGCCGAGCACGTGCTGGACGCGCTTGATGCCGCAATCGGCGCGGACGAGCTTGACCATCATGCGGCCTTGTTCCAGGTGCTGGATGCGCTCGAGGAGCAGGTCGACCTTTCCGCCCTGCCCGCGCACCGCCCGTCGCGCCGCCAGCCGCGCCAAGGATCAGGCCCGCGGCGCATCCTGGTCATCAAGCTGAGCGCGCTTGGCGACTTCATCCAGGCGCTGGGTCCGATGGCGGCGATCCGCCGGCATCATGCCGCCGACCAGGTTACGCTGCTCACGACCCGGCCGTTCGCCGAGTTCGCCCGCACCACCGGCTATTTCGACGCCATCCAGGTCGACCGGCGCGCCCAGCCCCTCGACATCCGCAGCTGGCTCGGCCTGCGCCGGTTCCTCAAGGACGGGCGCTTCGACCGGGTCTACGACCTGCAGACCTCGCAGCGCTCGAGCTCCTATGCACGGCTCTGGTGGCCCGAGGCGACACCGGAATGGTCCGGCATCGCCACCGGCGCGTCCCATCCGCACGCCTATCTCGAGCGCGACCCGCAGCACACGATTGCGAAGCAGGCCGAGCAGCTGCTGATGGCCGGGATCTATCCGGTGCCGTTGCCGGCACTGCCCGCACAGGGCGGCACGCTGCCGCCGGAACTCGTGGACCGGCGCTTCGCGCTGCTGATCCCCGGCTCGTCGCCGGGCCATCCGGGCAAGCGCTGGCCGGCCGAGCGCTATGGCGAGCTCGCCCGCGCCCTGATGGAACGCGGGCTGCTGCCGGTCGTGCTCGGCGGCAAGGGCGAGCGCGGCCTGGCCGAGACGATTGCGGCCCGCGCGCCGGCGGCACTCGATCTCACCGGGCGGACGGAGCTCGCCGACCTGGTGGCGCTCGCACGCGCCACCACCGTCACCATCGGCAACGACACCGGCGTCAGCCATATCGCCGCGGCCGGCGGCCGGCCGCTCGTCGTGCTGTTCTCGGGCGAATCCGAGCCGAGCCGCTGCGCGCCGCGCGGCAATGCGGTAACCGTGCTGCGCCGCGTGCCGCTCACCGACATGGCGGTAGCCCCGGTGCTGGCGGCGGTCGAGAATACAGTCGGCCAAGGGAGCAGCCGCAACATCTAGCCCGGGTAGCAATCAAACTACACACACGCCTGGATATGTGCCGTCGACCGCGCTGACGATCATCGCGCCGAAACGCTCGGCCGACCGGGTCCGTTGAAACACGGAGAAATGTACGATACACACTCGAACCGTTCCACGCCGTGCCTGGGGATGTCTCAGCGAGCGTATGTCGATCGAAAGTGGATGAGAGATGGCTGTGAAAGATGTCGCACGAGGCGTGGTGGGATCTTTTATACGCCCGATCTGGAGAAGAGCTTGGGCGCGCCTCGAAACAAGATTGCAGATACCCGAACGGCGGATTGCCGAGCTTGAAACGCGCTCGGGAGGGCTAGAGGCACGCCTCGACGAATGGCTTCCCGTAATGTTGAGCATGACCTCGACGATGGCAAAATTGAGCAAGGAACTCGCCTCCGCTCCCCTGGCCCGCATCGAAGAAATGGATAAGCAGCTTTCAGAGCTTGCCGCACATCTCAAACAGACCGAAAGTCGTATCGACGCTAAGTTGGCGTCCAACCGGGATTCCTTTGCTCAGCTCCAGAATACGACGCAGCAGCTCTGGGAGCGGATCGATTTCATTCGCAAAGAGGTCTTGCTTGAAATTCGGTACGGCAACCATCCGGCGAGCGCTAAACCGGGGAAAGTCACGCCAAAGATCATCAACTCCATCAAGATCGCTGAAATGGCAGCCCGCGGTCTTCGGCTGAATCTTGGCTGCGGGCATATACCGATGGAGCAATACATCAACGTAGACCTACGAGAGTTGCCGAGTGTCGATGTGGTGGCGGAGGTCGATGATCTGCCGTTCGAAGCGGAGACCGTTTCGGAGATATATTCCGCACATCTGATCGAGCATTTCCCTCAAGAACATTTTCGGCGACGGTTGCTCCCTTATTGGCGCTCGCTCCTGGCGGATCATGGCGTCCTCCATGTTGTAGCGCCCGACGGCGAGGCTATGCTGGACGGGATTGCGAAGCGGACCTATGCCTTCTCAGATTTTCGAGAAGTCCTCTTCGGTGGACAGGACTACGACGGAGATTTCCACTACAACATGTTCACGCCGGACACGCTTGCCGAGATGCTCGCGGAAGTCGGCTTCAAGGACATTACGTGTCTGGCGAAGGGACGTCGAAACGGTGCATGTTTCGAGTTCGAAATGACTGCAAAACGGACCGCCGCCCATCGCCCGAATCCCGCACCGGCCGAAATGGAGTTAGTAGGATGAACCAGGGAAATTTGCCGTTTGAAGACATTCTTTTCCCGTCGGTCGTCCGTGAAAATTGGCAAATGATGCAATGGGAGCGCATCGCGATCACAGGTGTATTGGCCCGCACCCGTCCTTCGGTCGCACTCGAAATTGGTGTGTATTACGGCGGTAGTCTTTCACTGACCTCACAATTTTCAAGCAGAATTATCGCAATCGATATCGACCCTGCGGTTCCGAACCGATTTGATGTGCCGTCCAACGTGGAACTCCGCATCGGCGATTCCGGCACCCTCATTCCGCAGGCCCTTGACGATATTCGCGCGTCGGGCGACGCGCTGAATTTTGTGCTGATTGATGCCGACCATTCCAGCTCCGGGATAAAGCGAGACATCGAGGCGGTGCTGAAGTATCAGCCGAAAGAACCGCTGATCATCCTCATGCATGACTCCGGCAATCCCGAGTGTCGCAAAGGCATCCTGGCAGCGGACTGGCAGGCAAATGAGTTCGTTCACATGGTCGACTGTGACTTTGTTCCCGGGCAAATCATTGAACATAGTGTGGTGGACGGCCGCGGCGAAGTCTGGGGCGGCTTTGCCATCGCCTATTTAAATGGGAACAGGCGCGCCGGTCCGCTTCACGTCGGACAGGGAGCACGAACCTCTATTGAATGTCTGCACGCTCACATGAATAGTACCCCTTCCGAACACTGAAAGCGACGAACAAGAAAAGCCACACAGATAATGTTAAAGTAACAATGTCAAAGCGCTTACTGATAGTTAGTAACTTCTACCCCCCTGCGACAGTCGGCGGCGCTGAAATTGTGGCGCACCGGCAGGCAAAAGCACTCGTGAAGCGTGATTGGGATGTGGTTGCCCTCGGCGGGCGAATTCCTAGCGCAGACGCGCCCGCTGGGTCTTTGGATGTCGACGAGTTCGACGGGATTCCGGTATACCGGCTGTCTCTGCCTTCGTTGGAGGTCAGCGATAATTATCGGTGGGCACCAGCTGGAAGAGCGCTGACCAGCCTGATTGCTTCCCACCAACCGCAATGGGTCCATTTCCACAACCCGATCGGCCTCGGAGCGGATCTCATCCCGTTGGCCAAAAAGCTTGGTTGCATGGTCGCAACGACGCTCCATGACAATTGGGGATTCTGCTTCAAAAATACTCGGCTGCGCCGCGATAACGCCGTGTGCAGCGACTTCGATGAGTGTCAGCTTTGCATCCCGACCGTGCGTACGAAAGCCGGTCAGCAGATACCAATGCGTCTGCGTCGCGACTACGTCGCTCATTGCCTCGACCAAGCGGATCTACTGATCAGCCCGAGCGCCGATCTCGCTCAAGCTTATTCCGCTGCGGGCTTCGAGGGACGTGTCGAGGTCGTCTCAAACGGGATAGATCTGTCGAGCGTAGTTGCATCGCCACGATCGGTTCCCTCGCAGATCCGATTCCTCTGTTCCGCCTCTTTAGGCGAGCATAAAGGAATACTCGTGCTGCTCGAGGCGCTGAAGCTTCTCGGACGCGAAGTCACGCTGCGCGACCGATGGGTCATGACGATCGCAGGCCACGGTCATTTGGAAGACCGCCTTCGCAGCGAGATCAAAGAAGCGGGCCTGGAAAATAATGTGCTGCTGATTGGACGAGTCGAGCGCGGCGAACTGCTGGACATCATCAAGGCGTCTCATGCCGTCGTTTTGCCGTCGATATGGCCCGAAAACGAACCGGTTTCACTGTTGGAAGGCCTCGCCTCTGGGGCTGCGCTGTTGGCAACGGATATTGGAGGCAACCCAGCGCTCGTCGAGCATGGAAAATCCGGTCTGTTATTCAAGCCCGCCGATCCCCGCGCAATCGTCGGGGCGATGACGTCTTTGATTAGCGAGCCCGCCCTCATAGCCCAATATAGCCGCTGCAATATCGCGCGACGACCCGAATTCGACGAGGAATTATCCGTAACGCGCATCATCGACCTACTCGATCGGAGCGCCTCCAGGTTCGCGCAAGATAACCCCGCAAAAGAACAAGAAGTCATCCTGATCTGTGGCGGCGATCATGCCGATGCAGTGACCGCCATCGAGGTTGGTCTTTTGGCGAAGACTGTGCCCGGGCTTCGATTGCGATTGATCTGGCAGGAACATGCCAGTGACGAAATATGGGAGCGTGCTTCCGCATTCTGGTGGTGGTCTCGGACGGGCGGGCTCGGTGCGTTGGATTATGCCGTTCGCCGCGGGCTGCCCGTCATTATGCGCAATGGCCGGGAAGCCGGCATTCTCGCTGAAACCTTACCCTCGATTGTGATCTATTCCGATGGACGTGAACTGATACGTGCAATAGGAGAATTACGACCGAACAAACAGAGGGATCGGCAATACACAGATGTGAATATATTGCGATTCCTTAATCAGCTGCGCGCGCGCGACCAGTACTACCTTCCAATCGAGGCATAAAATGGCGCGCGAGCTTCGAATTCAATTCTGCAATGAACGTTTCATCTCAAGATTTGGGGTTGACCGCCTTCTAATCTTGGCAGCGCGCGAATTTCGGCAAAAAGGAGCGCGGATTTCTTTCGCGTGCATGCGATATGCCGCTGATTTGATAACGGGACTTGGCGATCACGTTAAGGTCGTGAAGCCACCTAATGGCGCAGATATGCAGCAGATCGAGCGCGCCGCTACGAAAGCGGTCATGGAAAGTTGGCTGCATGAAAAGCCGGATGTACTAATTGTCGGAGGGTGGCCGTTTTTCGACCTTGCGGCTCGAAGCGGAACCATGGGAGTTCCTAGTATTTTCATCGATGCGGGAGCCGTGCCGCATGATGGGATCCCGACAGCAGGTCTTCCCATCCAGCTTGAGTTGCGTCGCATCAGGAAATCGACACTGCCCTTCATCGATAGAGTATTGCCGATCAGTCACTTCATCGAGCAGTCTCAAACGCTGGGAGATCGTGCCCATTCGGCAGGTGTCAGGACGATCCTGCTTGGTTCCGATCATTTGCGAGCACCTTATGCGGCTGAGGAAACAGCGGACGGCGGCGCGAGCGGCCCGATCGTGCAGCAAGTCCGCCAACTGCGGCGGGACGGCTGCAAGCTGGCGCTCTGCCTTGGTCGCTACGAGCCGACCGGATATAAAAATTCGCCATCGGCGTTAGCTGTCTTGGAGAGCATTAGGCATTCGCTTCCGGCCACCCTCCTGCTGATCTTGGGGACGCAGCAGGAAGTTGACGTTCCGGAGCACCTCTCATCTTTTGTGAAGTTGCTTGGACATCCGACCGATGCTGAACTTCGCGAGATCATGAGCGAAGTTGATCTCGGGGTTTCGACGTCGCGCTGGGAGGGCTTCAATCTGCCCCTCGTGGAAATGCAGAACGGCGGGAAGCCTGTCCTTGCTTTTTCGCTTGGCGCACATCCGGAGGTCGCCGCAGATCCTTGGTTTCTGTGCAGTGACGAAAAGGAGATGTGCCGCAAAGCGGTAGCGATCCTGTCCGGCGCGGACCTACCGCGTATCCCATTTAGGAACCTTGCCGCATTCGAAACGAAACTTCCATGGCGGCAGACCTTGTCGGCATGGTGGGAAGAAGTCCAATCGGCGGCGTCGGCGACCACCGAGCGTTCGCCGGGACGACGCATGACTCTCGTCGACGTCACCAACTCCGCGGCCGACGGTGCAAATTCCGGAGTTGTGCGCGTAACACGGCAACTGACAAAGCGCCTTCAGCGCAATCCCCAGTTGGACGTCGTCTTTGTTCGCTGGAATGCTGGCGGTGGATGTTATGAACTAACTGATCCTGATCATGGCTTTTTGAGTTCCTACGGCGGCCCCGTCGATTATCCGGCCATGCTCGTGGACCCGGCACGCCGCGGCGCCGCGTTGGAGCGAATAATGCTGGCGAGGCATCCGCAGTGCGTATTGCCGCCGATTATGTTCTTTCCGGAAGTCGCACTGGATGGAACGAACATGCTTCGGCTGGAATGGGCTCGCCGACGGGGCTTGATGTGCTCCGCCATCCTGCACGACTTGATCCCTGTGTTTCACAAGACGCACTGCTCCGACGAGGTTATTCGAAATTTCCCACAATATCTGGCGGCTCTCATCCGGTCAGATCAAGTGATCGCGAACTCCAGCGAATCCCTGCGGGCTCTCCGCCGCTACGTCCAAGAACAAAAGTCGTCTCTGCCCGCAAATTTGGACGCGATATGGCTTCCAGCGCAGTTTGGAATGACCGATCGGGTCAAGGATCCTGGCATGCCCGACCAGGACGAAGTGCGGATCCTCTGTGTTTCGACGTTGGAGCCTCGTAAGAATCACCGCCTTCTTCTGGCGGCGTTCGCTGAGCTTGTGCGACGCCATCCCGCGCGGCGGCTGAAGCTCATCCTCGTCGGGAATCGTTACGCCGGCGCCGATTCCATCGTGGCGGACGTCGAGGCCGCCATAGCTGCCGGTCTGCCGGTTCACTGGCGCCAAGTTCTGGACGATGCCGAGTTGCGGGGGGAATACAGCGCCGCCCGCTTCACCGTCTATTCCTCTCTGGTCGAGGGGTTCGGGCTGCCGATCGTGGAAAGCCTCTGGCTCGGAAAACCGTGCATCTGCAGCAATGAAGGCGTGATGGCGGAACTGGCGCGCGAAGGCGGCTGCCTGACTGCCAATATGTCCGACGTTTCGTCTCTCGTGGAGGCGATGGAGCGGCTAGCGTTCGACGAGGCGCTGCATTGCAAGCTCGCAGATGAGGCAACTCGTCGACCGCTCAGTTCATGGGACGACTACGCCGCGCTCGTCGGCGATGCGTTGTATGGCTTGGGAAACCCCGATCCTGGTCCCGCTCCACTACAGCGTAAACCCGCGCCTGTTGAAGAGCCCGAGCGGACCAAAGTAGCGATCACGCTTTCCTAGCGCGATCAACCGAACGGACGCGACTTTTTCGCAGCGTTTCTCGCTTCCTATGCTTCTGAGAGAAGGCGCGCCCAATGCAAGATCCGCGACCGACGGTTCGTCGGATCATGGATGACGGCTGGACGATCGCTACTGCGGCAGCTGCGACGCGAGCGCAAGTCGCTCTCGGAAGGCCGGGCGATGAACTGCTGCTGTCCGAGCGCTCGCAGAGGTGGGAGCCCGGTTGAGCCAACGCAGGACGGGCGCGGCTATGGCGTCGTCTACCTTCTCTCGAATTGACAAAAGCGACTCCCGTGAGCCGAGCATGGATATCGCCTCTCGCCCGGACGACGCGGCCAGGCAGGGCAGCGACTGCCCCATTGGCAGCAATACTATTTTTTTTATTTGACTTAGCCGCACAAACTAGCTCGAGCCTTATTCCGCAGGCCCCACGTCCCAGCCATCTGATGATGGTCTCAGGATCTTCGGGGATGGGAAGCATGCAGAGTGCGTACTTTTATCTGGAGAAGGGCATACCTTCTCGATTGACAGCATTCGAGCGGTAACATGGCATGTGCGAAACAATTACTTCCATCCAAAGAAGCTACTCAATCGCATTCACCCCGCGTTGCGGAAGCAATGCCATATGTGATTTGTTGGCACAAAACGGCATGGGGGCGCCAGGAGAGCTGTTCCAACCATCACCCGAGAATCGCGAGCATTTACTGAGATGTGACAAGCAGGACTTTCTGGAGCGATTTCTGCAGCTGATCAGACGCCACCAAGCGAGTGGAATCTTCGGCGTGAAAATGAGCCACGATCATCGTGCAGCGGTTGACGAGCGCTTGCGCGCAGTCATTCCAGGGTATCGTTTGATTGATGATGTGCTACCAAATCACCGATGGGTTTGGTTGACGCGTCGCGACAAAATCCTTCAAGCGATTTCATTATGCCGTGCGGAGGTTTCCAATTCTTGGGTGCATTCGCAACAAGATCGAACAAAAAACAGCCTTTTCCAATATAATTATTTGGATATACTATCAAAATATATGATCATCTCGGCGGCAAATCTCGCTTGGGACGTATATTTTAGTAAATATAAAATTGCACATCACAAAATTGTTTATGAAGACTTTTTTGAAAATCCGGATGCCGCATTGAGCCGATTGATCAGTTTCCTGGGCGGCCGGCCCGAGGATTTTGGGGAGGGTCGAATCCTATCCGCCACGCCACTTCAAGTGCAACGCGACGCCGAGAGCTTCGAAATGCGGGAGCGTTTCATCGCCGATTTGGAGCATGTCGGCGAAAGCGCATTTGAGACGCGACAGGGTGAGTCTCTTAGACGTTGGAATCGCTTTTTCTTCGAGCGAGGATGGAGGCTTAGGCAAATGAACTGGACTGAAGCGCTGGATACCGTCGCGAGCCCTCGTCTCAGATCCGAATGATTTCAATGGCTTGCCGCCCCTTGAGAGCAACAATCTAGCCAACTTCCGCCACCTCAAGCCGAGCCACCACGCGGTTGCTCTTGCGCCTTGATTAGTGATCGCCCCCGGTCGCCGACAGGAGCCGGGAGCTCGCGCGGTCGGCCGTTTCGCGCACCTCGTCGCTGAGCCGTGCGCCGATACGCACGCGGTTGGCGGCGGCGGCGGCCTTGAGGGTCGGGGCGCCGTCCGACTGCTCCGCGAGCTGGTACCATTCATAGGCCTGGACCGGGTCCGGGGCGATGCCGACGCCATGTTCATAGGCATAGGCGAGGTCGTATTCCGCGAGCGGATAGCCCTGGGCCGCGGCCGCCTGGAGCGAGGCCAGCGCCCGGGCGCCACCCTTGGCCAACCCTTTCGCCCGCCATTCGGCGACGGCGGTCGCGAACTGCCGTTCGCCCATCGCGGGCCGCGCCGACGGCGTGGAAGCCTTCGGCGCCCCCGCGACCGCGGCCAAGCGCACCTTGGCGGCGCCGACACCGCCCGCCGCCGCTCGGCGATACCATTTTGCCGCCTCCGCGGGATCGGCGGCGACGCCGTCACCCGTTTCGGTCATGACGCCCACGAGATAGGCGGCGCGCGCGAAGCCTCGCTCCGCCGCGACGCGGTACCAGTGATAGGCCGCGGCCGCGTTGCGACCACCGCGGCGGCCGGAGTCATAGAGCGTGCCGAGATTGAACGCAGCCGCGGCACTGCCGGCTTCGGCAGCCTTGCGGTACCATTGCTCGGCGGCGGCGAAGTCCTGGGGCACACCCCGGCCCGTGTCGTAGAGCATGCCCAGCTGCAGCGCCGCGTCCGCATCACCGCGCGCCGCGAGCGCCTGCCAGCGGGCGATCGCAGCCCCATAGCCGCCGGTCGGCGCGGGACTCATCGGCGGCATGACGTCAGGCTGGAAGCCGTTCGGTGGGACGGGGTCCGGCTCGGCTGCCGCTGGCGGAACGGGACCTGGCGCAGGGTCAGCCGGTGCCGTGTCCTCTGCGGAAGCAGCCGCGGTAAACAGGGCAGCCAGGACGAAGATTGCGACGGATCGCCACATTTCAGATGCTCAAAGCTTCAGGTCGCGCCATGCGTCGGCAAACGCCGGGATACGCAATTCAGCGCCAGAAATGTGCATGGAGCTGAGTATGCCTCTGTTGCGTTAGCGGTGGGCGACAATCTTTCAGCCCAGACAAAGGGCCCCAACGGATGGCACCTTGATGACGCGCCGACATCGTACCTTGGCTCTGAGCACCTTGCTTCTGACGGGTCTTCTGGCCGGCTGCAAGTACCTGCCCGTGCCCGTGCCGCCGGTCTCGCCGCCGAGGTCTGCGGCACCGAAGACGCCGCCGAGCCGGCTCGATTGCAGCTTCACCGACGACACTGGCAGCCACGCCCATAGCTATCGCATGACCGCCGGTGCGATCGTGGAGCTCGGTCCGCCCCACACCCGCTTCAAGATCACCTCGGACGACGGCGAGACCGTGACCGCGCGGCACGAGGCGCGCGGCGGTGCCTCGGCCTTGCTGACGATCGATCTGCGCCAGCACGAGGCCGTGCTGACCCAGGTTTCGTCCGTCACCGGCGAGCAGAAGACGCAGCCCGGGACCTGCGCCGAGGTCGGCGGCGCCAATTAACGCCAGGTCTATGGTTAGGTCGCCTATGCTTAGGCTGCCTAAGCTTAGGTCGGGGGCGGCTCGGAATCGGCGGACATGACGGACGCCCAGCTGATATTGCGCGACTTGAGCAGCGCCACTACAGCCTTGGCGGCATTCAGGATCTCGCCGTCATGTTCCGAACCCAGCATGTTGAGCAGCTTCAGGATGCGCTCGCGGTCGGCGCGGTTGAGCCGTTCCACCGGCTCGCGCGCGGCGGCGCGCCTGCCGTCGAGCGTCGGGGGCGGCAATTCGCCGCCGCCGATCCAGGCGAGCACCGGCCCCTCGAAGACGCGATGCTGGCGGGCGCCGATGACTCCTTCGGGCGCCTGAACCCGATAGGAGCGGCGCCCCCACCGGTCCTCATAGAGATGAAAGCTTATGGGGATGCGCCCCCACCCGTCGTGAAATTCTGCGGTCGAAACCCGGACAAGGCGCTTGCCCAATATCATCGCCACCAAACCCATTGCACCAGTCTTCTCACCCGCCCAGAGTCGCCCCCTTCGGAGTGAGAACGCAGTAACAACGGTTCTGCTCCCGCGCGCTCGTGGCAAAAAACGGCGGCGGTCGGAAGGGCGCGTCAGCGCTGGCCGGCGAGATGCTCGGCGAGCTTGTCGAGGTTCTGCTCGTTGCCCAGCGTGGCGAGGCGCTTGATGCTCTCGTAGGTCTCCTTGGTCTCGAACAGCTGGCGGAACGTGAGCTTGGTCTGCTCGCCCACCTCGTCGAACTTGGCGGTCAGGCGGAAGCGCGGGGCCGACAGATGGTCGAGCACGATCCGCTCCGGCTCGGCGATCTCGACGAACAGGCATTCGTTCGGATAGTCGGTCCCGTTGGGGCCATGCATGACGAAGCGCCAGGCGCCGCCGGGGCGGAACTCGAACACATGGAACGTGTTGGTGAAGCCCTTCGGCCCCCACCAGCGCTTCAGCTGCTCGGGATCGCTCCAGGACCGCCAGACGAGCGCGCGCGGCGCGTCGAACACGCGCGTCGTGACGATTTCCCGGGCGTAGAGTTCGGCGAGCTCATTCATGTCCATCGTCGGTGCCTCCCAGTGGCGTGTTCCTGATCTGCTCCAGATGTTCGCCCAGGCGGTCGAACGTCTCCGTCCAGAAGCGGCGATAGTGCTCGACCCAGAGCGCGATCTCCTCGAGCGGCTGGGTCTCGAGCCGGCAGGGCCGCCGCTGCGCCACCCGGCTGCGCGAGATGAGCCCGGCCTGTTCCAGCACCTTCAAGTGCCGCGAGATCGCCGGCTGGCTCATGCGGAACGGCCGCGCCAGCTCCGTGACCGAAGCCTCCCCGCGGGCAAGCCGGGCGAGGATCGCTCGACGGGTCGGATCGGCGAGGGCCGAAAAGGTGACGCTGAGCGGGTCGATTTGCACTACATAACCTATATGCTATATAACAACATCGCTATATAAGTGACAGACCTCGGCAAGTCAATGCCGTTTGGAGCGACCAGTCGACGCGCACCCTTGACGGGCGCGCGCCCTCGGGCTTACTGCGCGCCACCCGCCCGTTTGCCCCGCCCCATCGCCAGGCCCTTTGATGCATTTCCTGCCGCACCACCTCGCCGATCTCGCCGCTCTCGCCCAAATGGCGCTCGCCTTTCTGGCCCTGTGCCTGGTCGGGCGCTTCGTCGGCGGCCGGCAGGCGCAGTTCGAGATCGACGCCCTCGCGGGCTGGGGCCTGCTTGCCGCTTTACTGACGCTCTGGGGCGTCGCGACCACGCTCTCGCTCCGGATCCCGGCCGCGGCATTTCTGGCCGCCGCCCTCGTCGCCGTCATCTGGCCCGGGCGCCGGCCGGATCGCGCGGCTTGGGGCGAGCTCGGCCGGCTCGTGGTGCTGGTGCTGCCGATCCTCGCGATCATGGCGACGATCCTGCCGTCGCAGTCCGACATCTTCATGAACCTGATGCCGAACGCGGCCTATCTCGTCGACCACGGCACCTTCCCGACCGCTGGCGCACCCGACGCGCATTCCTTTCTGCCGGTCGCCCCATACAACACGCAATTGGTCCCGTTCCTGGGCTCGCTCGTGATCGGCGGCTTCCAGGCCGGCGGCCTGGCACTCTTCACCATCTGCCTCTATCTGATGGCGGCGCTGCTGTTCGCCCGCATGCTGGTGACGCCGATCGACGGGGCGGACGCCCGCCCCGAAACCCGCCCCGGCTGGGCCGCGACCGGCTTCGGCATCCTGCTGGTCACGCTGCTCAATCCCGGCTTCGTGCCGCGCGTCGCCTTCGCCGGCTATGGCGAGGCGCCGGTCGCGATCACGCTCCTGTTCGCCGGCTGGCTCGCCTGTCGCGCCATGGTCGCGATGACGGCGGGCGAAACCGGCCGCACCAGCCTCGTGCAGCTGGCGCTCGTGCTCGTCGCCCTGGTGAACGTCAAGCAGCAAGCGATCGGCATGCTGATCGCCTTCGCGCTGGCTGCCATCCTGGTCGCGGGCTACGAGCGGCAGATCGGCTGGCGCCGGGCCGCCCTCGCCTTCGGCGCCGCCGCCCTGCCGGCCATGGCACTCTATCTCGTCTGGCGCGTGTTCGTGCTGACGCGCTTCCCCGACGGCGAATTGAAGCCGCTGCCGTTCGACGAATGGAACTGGGGCAACCTGGCGCCGATCTTCGTCAGCATGGGCAAGGTGGTGGTCGAGAAGATCACCTTCTTCGCCTGCGTCGCCGTGCTGTTCGTGTTCCTGGAGCGGCGCCTGCGACACCGCCAGCTGGACGCGACGGGCAAGGCGCTGGGTTTGGCCGCCGCGACCTTCCTGCTCTACAACGGCTTCCTGGTCGTAACCTACATCGGGCACTTCCCGGGCGTGATGAGCGTCGAGGCCCATTCCTTCTTCCGCTACAACACGCACCTGGCTTTGCTGATCGAGTTCGCGCTGGTCGTGACCATCCGCAACCGACTGACGCCCTGGCTCGCCTCCTGTCCGAGCCTCGCCCGCCAGGCTGGCGTGGCGGCGATCGTGCTGGCGCTCTTAGTGCCCGTCGGCTTCGCGAAGCGTCTGCGCTTCGATTTCGACCAGCCGCAACCGGTCGTGCGCCAATTGGCGCTGCAGCTGGCGCCGGAGCTCAAGGACGACGACCGGGTAGCCTTGCTCTTGCCTGGCGACACCAACAGCGTCGACTGGATGCTGATGAGCCTGCTGCATTTCTCGGCGCCGCGCCGGCCGGGCCTCGACGTCAAGCCGTGGGACCACGCCGACCAGGCGGCGTTTGATGAGGCCGCGGCCGAGGGCTACGGCCTGGCCTTCCTGTCCTGCACCAAGGGCAACAGCCTGGGCCTGCCCGACCACGCCTCGGCGCTGCTGCGCCACGGCGCCGACGGCTGGGAGCCGGTCAAGGTATGGCCGTATCCGCCGGTCGATCCGAAGCAGCGCTGGCAGCCGGCGCTAGCACCGGGTCCGCTCTGCCGGTCGTAGAGGGGCCGGTCGTAGAGGGGCCGGTCGTCGAGGAGCCGGTCGTCGAGGAGCCGGTCGTCGGCGTCTCGGCCGCAACGCGCCGCCAGAGTTCGACCGCCGCGCCCTCGACCGTGTCTACGGCGAGCCCGTCCATCAGCGTGTCGGTCGTCTCGGGATACATGCCGGGTGTCGCCCACAGTTCCTCGAAGCTCTCGGGCGTGCGTGCGACCGCGGTCAGCGGCCCCCAGGGCGCGTAGATGCCGCTCGGGCTTGGCCCGAACAAGCCCAGGGTCGGCACGCCCATGGCCGCCGCCATGTGCATCAAGCCGGAATCATTGCCGATGAACAGGTCCGTGCGCCCGAGCAGCGCCGCCACGGTCAGGAGGTCGCCGGCGCCGATCAGGTCGAGCCGTCGGTCGGCCGGGATCGCGGCCAATAACGGCTCGGCCTGAGGCCGCTCGTGGCCAGCGGCGAGCACAGCGACACGAGCGCCTGCAAGCGGACCGGCCTCGGCCGTCAGCCGCTCCGCAAGCTCGGCGAAGCGCTCGGCGCGCCACTGCTTGCCGCGCCAGTTGGCGGCGGGGCCGATGGCAAGCACGGGACCGCCGGCCGGGATCAGCTTCTCGGCCGTCACTTGGTGCCCGACCGTCGGCCACAGGGTCGGCGCCGGCGGGGGGTCGAGCGCGAACAGGCGCGACAGCTGCAGGATCTTGTGCTCGCCGTCGTCGCCCTTGCCCATGATGCGGCGATGGCGCGCGCGCAGCAGCCAGGCGAGCGCCGATCCCTTGAGATCGACCACCAGGTCCCAGTGGATGGGGGCGACCTGGCGCCAGAGATCGAGCCAGTGGCGCGCGTGGCGGCGCTTCGACAGCGCGATCAACCGCTCGAGCCCGGGCACGCCCTGGAACAGCGGCGCCGCGATCGGGCCGGCCGTGACCGTGATCCGGGCGCCCGGATAGCGGTGGATCAGGTGCGCCAGCAGGCCGGTCGACAGCACGGCATCGCCAATCCGCGTCGCGGTCACGAACAGGATCTGGGGGCGGGTGCCGAGCACCGGCAAGGGACGGCAGAGACGCAACATCGCTTGGCGCTTATACGGCGGCGCCCGCCGCTTGCCAAGCGGCCCGGGCCGCGCCACCTATGAGGCCTCCGCGCACCGCCTTCAGGACCCGCCCATCGTGACCGAGCTGTTCTTCGCCCCTGCCCAACCGGCCCGCGGCCTCATCCTTCTGACCGGCGAGGACCGGGCGAGCTTCCTCCAGGGCCTGATCTCGAACGACGTGCGTCAAGTCGGCCCGACCCGGGCGATCTGGGCGGCGCTCTTGACGGCGCAGGGCAAGTATCTCCACGACTTCTTCGTCGCGAGTTTGGGCGAGGGCTGGCTGATCGAGGGCGAAGGCGAGCGCGTCGCCGATTTGAAGCGCCGGCTCGGCATCTACAAGCTGCGCGCCAAGGTGGTGATCGAGGACGTGAGCGACCGGTTCGAAGTGCTGCAGGCCTGGGGCGCGGACGCGGGCCACGCCTTCGGCCTCGCCGAGCCCGGCCAGGCTGTCGAGCAGGACGGTGCCACCGCCTTCCTCGACCCGCGCCTGACCACACTCGGCCTCCGCCTGATCGCGCCCAAGGGCACCGGCGCCGGGCGGCTCGCGACACTGGGCCTTGCCCCCGGCGACATCGCGGCCTGGGACCGGCTCCGGTTGTCGCTGGGCATCCCGGACGGCAGCCGCGACATGGTGCTGGAGAAGGCCATCCTGCTCGAGAACGGCTTCGACGAGTTGCACGGCGTCGCCTGGGACAAGGGCTGCTACGTCGGCCAGGAACTGACCGCGCGCACCAAGTATCGCGGCCTCGTCAAGAAGCGGCTGATGCCGGTCGCGGTCGAAGGCCCCCTGCCCGAGCCGGGCACGCTCATCCTCAAGGACGGCCAGGAGGCGGGCGAGATCCGCTCCGGCCGTGACGGGCTGGCGGTCGCCCTCGTGCGGCTCGAAGCGCTCGAGGCCGGCGGCCCGCTCACCGCCGGCGACGCGACCGTGCGGCCGCAGCGGCCGGACTGGGCCAAGTTCTAGCCCCCAGGCCTCTTGCATCCATAGCCAATCGCTCCCCATTGTCGGGGCGTCATCCGCCAAAACCGAGGATCCGGAACATGACCGCTGTGACCGGCCGCTTGCTCCTCTTGCCGTTCGGACGGGTCGCGAGCATGGCCCTGCTCCTCTGCCTCGGCACGGCCGCCTATGGCGCCGGCGATCCGTCGCCGGCGGGCAGTGCCCCCACCACCGCCCCGTTGACCGACACCAAGGCGTTCTGGGGCACGCCTCAGGCAGCCGGCGGCACCTGCTGTCAGACCCTGGGCGAGGTGCGTGGCAACATCGACCGGATCGACCGGCAGATCGTGGCGCTCATCGCCGAGCGCGGCAGCTACGTGCGCGAGGCGGCACGCTTCAAGGCGAACCCGGCCGCAGTCGAGGACAAGACGCGCGTCGAGCAGATCATCACGCGGCTGCGCGGGCTCGCCGTCGAGGACAAGGCGCCGCCCGACGTGGTCGAGGCGACCTATCGCGCGCTCATCGCCGCCTATACCGAGGAAGAGAAGAAGATCTCGGCGGCGGGCGCCAAGCCGTGACCGACCGATTTCCCGATCTGTTCGAGACGCCGCGGCTCACACTGCGTCCGGTCGCCCTGACGGACGCCGAGGCGATCTTCGACGGCTATGCGCAGGACCCGGAAGTCGCCCGCTTCACCATCTGGGCGCCGCACCGCGATCTGACGGACACGGTGGCGTTCCTGGAACTCTGCCTCGCGAAATCGCCGGCCGACGCGCGGACCTATGCTCTCATCGGCCGCGAGGACGGCGCTTTGCGCGGGCTCCTCGACCTGCGGCGCACGAAACCCCATGCCGTCGAGTTCGGCTATGTGCTGGCCCGCCGATGGTGGGGCCAAGGGCTGATGACGGAAGCGCTCGGCACCATCGTCGCCTGGGCACTCGCCCAGCCGGACATCTTCCGCATCGGCGCCGTGTGCGATGTCGACAACATCGGCTCGGCGCGCGTCATGGAAAAGGCCGGGCTCAACCGAGAAGGCGTGCTGCGCCGCTGGCTCGTCCATCCGAACATCAGCGCAGAGCCGCGCGACTGCTACGGCTACGCCAAGGTTCGCTAGAAAGGCGCGTCGGTCACTCGCCCCTGGCGATCACATAGTGGGTGGCGTTCG
Organism: Aliidongia dinghuensis; assembly: GCF_014643535.1. Lineage (NCBI taxonomy): Bacteria > Pseudomonadati > Pseudomonadota > Alphaproteobacteria > Rhodospirillales > Dongiaceae > Aliidongia > Aliidongia dinghuensis. The sequence goes on from NZ_BMJQ01000009.1 coordinate 107,376, forward strand.
CCGTCGGCACCTGCTCGACACAGCGATAGCCGAGCGCCGGCAGGTCGAGGCCGCCGAGAAGATGTTCGCCCGCCCCCAACAGGACCGGCGAGACGGCAAGATGCATCTCGTCGACCAGGCGCGCCCGGAGATATTGCTGGATCGTGGCGATGCCGCCGCCAAGCCGGACATCGCGGCCGCCGGCTGCCTCGCGGGCGCGCCGCAGCGCCGCCTCGATACCGTCGGTGACGAAATGGAAGACGGTGCCGCCACGCATCTCGAGCGACGGCCGCGCATGGTGGGTCAGCACGAACACCGGCGTGTGGTACGGCGGCTCCTCGCCCCACCAGCCCTTCCATGCCTCGTCTGGCCAGGGCCCGCGGATCGGCCCGAACATGTTGCGGCCGAGAATCCAGGCGCCGGTGCCGTCGAACCCGCGCGCGGCGAAATCATCGTCGACGCCCGTCGAGCCGCCGTCGCCGCCGAACATCCGCTGAAAGGTCCGCGTCTCGACGAGCCATTTGTGCAAGGCCCTGCCGCCGACACCCAGCGGGTTGGCGAGATCCTGGCTCGGCCCGGCTCCATAGCCATCGAGCGACAGAGTGAAGCATTGGACGCGCAGCTTGGACATGGCGGCCTCATTCGATTGCGGAGCGCAACCCGTTTTGGATAGCAAAACCGATTTTATTTCGCAATCAGATTCGACAGTCCCACCGCCTCACCGCCCCGACCGGTTCTGCCGATAGCCGCCGCTCTTGACGTCGCGCTGGCACATGTAGGCACCGCGCTTGGTCGAGCCGTAGCGGTCCTGGCCGCGAAAATAATAAACGCGCGCGTCCAGATCGACCCAGACGATGACCTCGCCCGGGCAATGATCCTCCGCGGCGGCGCGGGTCGGGTATTGCGAGTTGTCGCTCGGCGGCGGAGCGGCCACGGCGGCGAGCGGCAGGAAACCTGCGAGCCCACCGGCGCGCAGCAGACGGAAGAAATGCTCCTGCATGGAACCCTCCGGCCGATGCCCCAGGCAACAGCCTGAAATAGCACGAGGGTTCGGGGATGCGCGAGAGGTTATCGTCGTATAAAGAAGGCACTTCGGTCGATCGTCTTCTATCAACTAGATTTGTTTAAAAATTAGCCGAGGCGCCAAACTTTTCGCCACTTCACTTGAAAGGCGTATCATAATAAGGTTATATTTGTATTTTAATACGCCCTATGGTTACAACCATCTACCCGCACATTGCAGGACAATTGCCTGAATCAGAGTCGAAACATTCGATCCACGGCGCCTCTCTGACGGTCCTGCCGCCCCAATACTTGCGGAAGCAGGATGCATCTCTTGAACCACCAGCCGAAAATTTTTTTCTTCCACAATCCCAAGGCAGCCGGTTCGGCGATCAGGTCGATTTTGGAGCCCCGATTCGCCGAGAGCGTACGTAGCCCGTCGATCGTCAATGATCTGTGTGGACACGAGGCGCTGGCCGGCCGCTATCGGCCGTTTCAGGGATACGACTATTACGGCGGCCACTATGGTCGCGATATTTTCGAAAGCGTCGAGGCCGGCCATCTCGCAACAACGAATTTCCGCAACCCCGTATCGCGCGTCGTTTCCCTCTACAACTACTTCCGCCACATGGTGACGCTCACCGAAGCGGAACTTAGGAGCGAGCGCTTCTTCGCGGTCAAGGCCGCCAAAACCTTGGAATTCGGCCGGTTCATCGCCAGTTCGGATCCGCGGATCGAGGTCTATATCCGCAACCAGCATTACCGTCAGCTCACCGCCTCCTGCTGGTCGCTCGCCATGACGGACAGCCTGGCCGAAACATGCCGGTTTGTCGACACCATGCCCTGGTATTATGTGTGCGAGCATCCGGACCTGTCGGCGCTGTGGGCGCGGCACGCGTTGGGCTGGACGGCTGCCCGCCTGCCCCGGGCCAACATCACGACCGGGCCGCAAGCCGAGATGATCCGGGTCGAGGAACTGGACCGCATGACCTGCCGGGTGATTTGCGAGAAGAATCGGCTCGACCTGGCGCTCTACCAGTATGCCGTCGGCCGGTTCCTCCAGCGCGTCACGGTGCTGTCAAGCGAGGCGGATGATCTCGAAACCTGTGATTTTGAGGCGGCCGTCGCGTAAGCATCGGTCCGGCATCAAACGCCCGGCAACGGGCGATTGGCATCGGACCGTATTCCGGGTGTAGCGTCGGGCCATGACCAGCCCGCCCCCATCGGACCAGCAATTGCCCCCATCGGACTTGCAATTGCCACTGTCGGACCGGCAGTTCGGCCGGATCGCCCGCGCCCTTGCCGAGCCCCGGCGCTATCAGATCCTGAAGGAAATCGGCAGCCGTGCCGAACCGATGCCGTGCGGCGCGCTGCACCAGAGCCATCCGGTCAGCGCTGCGACCCTGTCCCATCACATCAAGGAACTCGAGACCGCGGGGCTGATCCGCATCATCCGCGAGGGCAAGTTCGCCAACCTTCAACTGCAGCGCGACGTGCTCAACGCCTACCTGAGCCAGCTCGCGCAGATCTGAACGTCGACACCGAGCGGCGCCAGATCGGTGGGCTCTTGCAATTGTTAGATGATTATCTAAATGTCTAACCGATAGCCTCACAGTCGGGAGACGAAAAATCATGGGCAAGCTTACAGGCAAGGTGGCGGTGGTGACCGGCGCGTCGAAGGGCATCGGCGCCGGCATCGCCCGGGAACTGGCAGCGGCAGGAGCCGCCGTCGTCGTGAACTACGCCACCGCCAAGGAGGGCGCCGACAAGGTCGTGGCCGACATCGCCGCCAAGGGCGGCAAGGCCGTGGCCATTCAGGCCGATGTCGCGAAGGAAGGCGACGTCGAGCGCCTCTTTGCCGAAGCGCGGCGGACGTTCGGCCCGATCGACGTGCTGGTGAACAATGCCGGCGTCTACCGGTTCGGCTCGATCGAGGAATTCACCGAGGCCGAGTACCGCCGGCAGTTCGACACGAACGTGCTGGGCCTGCTGTTCGCGACCCGCGAGGCAGTCAAGCAGTTCAATCCGGCCGGCGGCAGCATCATCAACATCAGCTCGATCGCGCCCTCGGTCGCGCTACCGGGAACCGCGATCTACACGGCGACCAAGGGCGCGGTCGATTCGATCACCCGTGTGCTGTCAAAGGAGCTGGCACCGAAGAAGATCCGGGTGAACGCGATCGGCCCCGGCGGCGTCGAGACCGAGGGGCTGCACGCCATGGGCATCGTCGGCACCGACTTCGAGAAGGAGATGACCGCCCAGGTGCCGCTCGGCCGCCTCGGCCAACCGGAAGACATCGGCCCGGTTGCCCTCTTCCTCGCCTCCGAGGACGCCGGCTGGGTGACGGGCGAAATCCTGTTCGCGTCGGGCGGGCATCGATAGGACGAGTAGCCCTCGCCCACGCGAGTGGGAGAGGGCGGCCGAGCGATAGCGAGGCGGGTGGGGGTCCTTCAGCCGCACCACCCTCACCCTCCCCGGCCCTGACGGGCCGGGTCCCCTCCCTCTCCCGCTCACGCGGGCGAGGGACTTACTCGAGTCCCAGCGCCACCAGCCGCGCGAATGGCGACTCACCGGCACCGAGCGTCAATGCTCCTGCCCGCTTCAGCCCTTCCCGCCCCCAGCGTTCGCGCACGAACTGGGCGAGCCACTGCTCCGCCTGACCGTGCCGGCGCGCCGCGAGCATCGACGCCAGATGCGCGCCATGCCGGTCGATGAGGTCGGCGAGTGCCGCCACTCCCTCGCCCTTCAGGGACGAGACGCCGAGCGCCGCCACGGCCCAGTCGCCGGGCGCATGCTCGCGCCGGTCGAGCGCCGCGGCCAAATCGGCCTGAGCCCGGGCCGCGGTGGCGCCGAGATCGGTCTTGGTCACGGCAACGATGTCCGGGATCTCGACGATGCCGGCCTTCATGAATTGCAGCGCGTCGCCAGCGCCGGGCTGGATGCAGAGCACGACCGTGTCGACGGCGCTGGTCACGTCGGTCTCCGACTGGCCGACGCCGACCGTCTCGACCAGCACCAGGTCGAACACGGCGCGCATCAGCACGAGGGCTGAGATCGTGAGGTCGGCGAGACCGCCCAGCCGGTCGCGCGCGGCCATGGAGCGGACGAACACGCCCCGGTCCGCAGGATCGGTCCGAAGCCGCGTGCGGTCGCCCAAAAGCGCGCCGCCGGTAAGCTTGGATGAGGGATCAACGGCGATGACGCCGACCGTACGGCCGGTCGTCCGCCAATGGTCGATGAGCGCGCCGGTCAAGGTCGACTTGCCGACGCCGGGCGGGCCGGTCAGGCCGACCGTATGCGCCCGCGCGGCCGCATAGGCCGCGTCGAGCAGTTGGATGGTCCGGGCCGCGTCGGGCTCGGCCTCGATCCGGGAGAGCGCATGGGCGAGCGCCCGCTTGCCGCCGTCCCGGATCTGGTCGAGCCCGCTGCTCAAACGATCAGGCCGTGGTCGCGATCGTCTGGCCCGGATTGAGCGCCGCATGGGCGGCGGCAAGCCGGGCGATCGGCACGCGGTAGGGCGAGCAGGAGACGTAGTCGAGCCCGACCGAGGCGCAGAAATGCACCGAGGCCGGATCCCCGCCATGCTCGCCGCAGATGCCGAGCTTGATGTTGTTCCGCGTCTTGCGGCCCTTGCCCGCCGCCAGCTCGACAAAGGCGCCGACGCCCTCGACATCGATCGAGACGAACGGATCGCGCTCGATGATGTTCTGGCGCTGGTAGGAGCCCAGGAACCCACCAGCGTCGTCGCGCGACAGGCCGAACACCGTCTGGGTCAGGTCGTTCGTGCCGAACGAGAAGAACTCTGCCGTCTCGGCGATCTTGTCGGCGGTCATGGCCGCGCGCGGCAGTTCGATCATGGTGCCGACCAGATACTCGAGCTTCTTGCCCGAGGCCTGGCGCACCTCGCCCGCGACCTTGTCGACCAGCGCCTTCAGCTGATCGAGTTCCTTCTTCATCGAGACGAGCGGGATCATGATCTCGGCCGTGATCGCGGCACCGCCTTCCCTCTCGATCTCGACCATCGCCTCGAACACGGCGCGGGCCTGCATCTCGTAGATCTCAGGATACGTGATGCCGAGACGGCAGCCGCGATGGCCCAGCATCGGGTTGGTCTCGTTCAGCGCCGAGGCCCGGTGACGGACGAAGGCGACGTCCTTGCCGGTCAGCTGTGCAATCTCCTCGAACTCGGCGTCCGAATGCGGCAGGAACTCGTGCAGCGGCGGATCGAGGAAGCGGATCGTGACCGGCAGGCCCTGCATGATCCGGAACAGCTCGACGAAATCGCCACGCTGCATCGGCAGCAGCTTGTCGAGCGCCTTGCGGCGGCCGGTCGTGTCGTCGGCGAGGATCATCTCGCGCATCGGCCCGATACGGTCCGCGTCGAAGAACATGTGCTCGGTCCGGCAGAGGCCGATGCCCTCGGCGCCGAACTTGCGCGCCGTGCGGGCGTCGAGCGGCGTCTCGGCGTTGGCACGGACCTTCAGGCTGCGGATGGCATCCGCCCAGACCATGAGCTCGGCGAAGTCGCCCGACAGGTCCGGCTGGATCGTCGGCACATGGCCGAGGATGATCTCGCCGGTCGAGCCGTTGATGGTAATAATATCACCGGCCTTGACCGTCTGGCCCATCACCGTGAACTGCTGCGTCTTGTAGTCGACGCGCAGGTCGCCGGCACCGGCGACGCAAGCCCGGCCCATGCCGCGCGCCACGACGGCCGCGTGGCTGGTCATGCCGCCACGGGTCGTCAGGATGCCCTTGGCGGCATGCATGCCGTGGATGTCTTCCGGGCTCGTCTCGATGCGCACCAGGATGACGGCCTCGCCCTTGCCGGCCATGCTCTCGGCCGTGTCGGCAGAGAACACGACCTTGCCCGATGCAGCGCCGGGCGACGCCGGCAGGCCCTTGGCCAGCACCTTCTTGTCGGCCTTGGGATCGAGCGTCGGATGCAGCAGCTGGTCGAGCGAGGCCGGATCGATGCGCTTCACCGCCTCCTTCTGGTCGATCAGGCCCTCGCGCGCCATGTCGACGGCGATCTTGAGGGCCGCCGGCGCCGTGCGCTTGCCGGTGCGCGTCTGCAGCATCCACAGCTTCTTCTGCTGCACCGTGAACTCGATGTCCTGCATGTCGCGATAGTGCTTCTCGAGCAGCAGGCGCACGTCGTTCAGCTGCTGGAACACCTCCGGCATGACCTCTTCCATGGCCGGCAGCTTGGAGCCGTTCTCGATCTTGCCGGCGATGGTCAGGTGCTGCGGCGTCCGGATGCCGGCGACCACGTCCTCGCCCTGGGCGTTGACGAGATATTCGCCGTAGAACTTGTTCTCGCCGGTCGACGGGTTGCGCGTGAAGGCGACGCCGGTCGCGCAATCATCGCCCATGTTGCCGAACACCATGGCCTGGACGTTGACCGCCGTGCCCCAGCTCGCCGGGATCTCGTGCAGGCGGCGATAGGTGATCGCGCGCTGGTTCATCCAGCTGCCGAACACGGCGCCGATGGCGCCCCACAGCTGGTCGTGCGGATCCTGCGGGAACGGCTGGTTCAGCTGCTCCTCGACCACTTCCTTGTAGCCGGCGACGACCTGCTTCCAGTCGTCGGCCGTAAGGTCGGTGTCGAGATGAGCGCCGATGTCGAGCTTGTGGCTCTCCAGGATCTCCTCGAACAGGTGATGCTCGACGTCGAGCACGACCTGGCCGTACATCTGGATGAAGCGGCGATAGCTGTCATAGGCGAAGCGCGGATCGCCCGAGCGGACGGCCAAGCCCTCGACCGTCTCGTCGTTGAGCCCCAGGTTCAGCACCGTATCCATCATGCCGGGCATGGACGCGCGGGCGCCCGACCGCACGGAAACGAGCAGCGGGTTCGCCTTGTCGCCGAACTTGTTGCCGAGCAGCTGCTCCATCTTGGCGATGCCCGCCTCGACCTGCCCCTTGAGGTCGGCCGGATACTGCTGCCCATTGTCGTAGAAATAGGTGCAGACCTCGGTGGTGATCGTCAGGCCCGGCGGCACCGGCAGGCCGAGATTGCTCATCTCGGCGAGGTTCGCGCCCTTGCCACCCAGCAGGTTCTTCATGTCCGCACGGCCTTCGGCGGCACCGTCGCCGAAGGTGTAGACCCATTTCGTCATGCCTCAGCCCTCGATCTTGGAGAAGTCGGCCACCTGATTGAGCGTCGTCCAGATCTGCGCCAGGAGACGCAGCCGGTTGATGCGCAGGTCCCGATCCTCGGCATTCACCGTTACTCGATCAAAAAACGCATCGACCGTCAGCCGGAGCTTCGCGAGCTCGGCCATTGCCCCCACGAAATCCTCGGCCGCCAGTCGGCCGTTCGCTAACGCAGCAATACGGTCAAGCGATCCCGCAAGTGCGAACTCTTCGTCCTGCACGAGCTTCGCGGTATCGACCGGATCGCGGTAGAGCGTGCCGTCCTTCTTCTCTTCGATCTGCGAGATCTTGAAGGCCCGGCGATAGGCGATCAACAGATTGGCGCCGTCGTCGGCGGCCAAAAAGCCTTCGAGCGCCCTGGCGCGCGCCACCAGCTGCACCAGGTCGTCGTCGCGGCCGCCCTGGGCGAAGACGGCGCTCACCAGATCGTGCCGGATGCCCTGGTCGCGCAAGTAGACCTTCAGCCGGTCGGCGAAGAATTCGACGAGCGCGTCGGCGACCCCAGTGGCGGACGCATAGGAGCCGCCCGTCGGCAAAAGCGCATGGGCGCGCGCAACCAGCGTCCGAATCGGCAGGCGCAGGCCGTTTTCCAGCACGATGCGGATGATGCCCAGTGCCGCCCGGCGCAACGCGTAGGGATCCTTGGAGCCGGTGGGCTTTTCATCGATTGCGAAGAAGCCCACCAGAGAATCGAACTTGTCAGCGATCGAGACGACGATGCCCAGCGGCGCCACCGGCACGCTGTCGGCGGCGCCAACCGGCGAATAATGCTGCGCGATCGCATCGGCGATGTCGGCGGGTTCACCCTGCACCCGGGCGAGGTACCGGCCCATGATGCCCTGCAGCTCCGGGAACTCACCCACCATGGTGGAGGACAGGTCGGCCTTTGCGAGCTGAACCACGCGGCGAGCCGCCCGCGGCTCGGCGTCCGCCACGAATGGGCAAAGCGTCTCCGCCAGCAATGCCATGCGGGCCACTTTGTCTTCGACAGTGCCGAGCTTGGCGTGGAAGATCCGCTCCTTAAGGCGCCCGGCATAGGATGCGAGCGGCGTCTTCTTGTCCAATTCCCAGAAGAACTGGGCATCCGAGAGCCGTGCTCTCAGTACGCGCTCGTTGCCGGCGACCATCTGCTTGCCGCCGTCGCGCGTCACCATGTTGCCGACGACGATGAAATAGGGCGCCAGCACGCCATCTCTTGTTTCGACGGCGAAATATTTCTGGTGCGTGCGCATCGAGGTGGTCAGCACCTCGGCCGGCAGGTCCATGAACTTGGGCTCGATGGCGCCCATGCGCACAACCGGCCATTCGACCAGCCCTGCCACCTCGTCGAGCAGGCCCGGGTCGGGTTTCACCACCAGGCCCTGGGCCGAGGCGAGCTTGGCGCCCTCCTCCAGGATTCTGGCCTTGCGCTCGGCCGCATCGAGCACGACGAAACGCTCGGCAAGCTTCGCCCGGTAGTCCGCGAAACCGGTGACGGTGAATTCGTCCGGCGCCAGGAAGCGATGACCGCGCGTGCGGTCGTTGGCGAGCAGCGTCTCCGAGCCGCCATTCGCTCTGTCGAGCGCCCAGGAGACCGGCACGACCGTCGAGCCGGCGTCGTCGATCATGAGCGCCAGGATATTGTGCAGCGGGCGGACCCAGCGCACGTCATGGCCGGCCCAGCGCATGCTCTTCGGCCACGGCAACTGGTCCATCGCCTCCGCGATCACCTCGGCCAGCACGTCGATCACCGGACGGCCCAGTACCTTGTTGACCGCGAAATAGAACACGCCCTTGCCGGTGTCGCGCTGCTCGCAAGCCTCGATCGACGCGAGGCCGGCCGAGCGCAGGAAGCCAGCCAGCGCCTGCTCCGGCGCGCCGACGCGCGGGCCCTTGACCTCGACGGTGCGATCGGGCTGACGCGCCGGCAGTCCTTGAACGACGAGCGTGAGCCTACGCGGCGTGACATAGGCCTCCGACGCCTCCGCGGCCAGATCGAGGGCGGCGAGCTTGTCGGTCACAAGCCGCTGCAGGTCCTTCGCGGCCTGCGCCTGCATGCGGGCGGGGATTTCCTCGGAGAGGAGTTCGAGCAGCAGATCGGCCATGGCTCAGTTCCCCGCCTGCTGGCCGGCCGTGAGCCAACCCTCGCAACAGCCCTTGGCGAGTGCGCGCACGCGGCCGATGTAGCTCGCGCGCTCGGTCACGCTGATGACGCCGCGCGCGTCCAGCAGGTTGAACAGATGGCTCGCCTTCATGCACTGGTCATAGGCCGGCAGCGGCAATCTCGCCTCGAGCAGCGCATTGCACTCGCGCTCGGCGTCCTTGAAGTGCTGGAACAGCATGTCGACGTTCGCGCGCTCGAAATTATAGGCCGAGAACTCGCGCTCGTTCCGGTGAAACACGTCGCGATAGGTCAGATTGAAGGCACCCGGCGCGCCGTTGTAGTCGAGGTCGTAGATGCTCTCGACGCCCTGGATATATGTCGCGAGCCGCTCGAGCCCGTATGTCAGCTCGGTCGAAACCGGCGCGCATTCGATGCCGCCGACCTGCTGGAAATAGGTGAACTGGCTCACCTCCATGCCGTCGAGCCAGCATTCCCAGCCGAGGCCCCAGGCGCCCAAGGTCGGGCTCTCCCAATCGTCCTCGACGAAGCGGATGTCATGGAGTTCGGTATCGATGCCGAGCGCCCTCAGGCTGTCGAGATAGAGCTGCTGGCTGTCGGCCGGCGACGGCTTCAGGATGACCTGGAACTGGTAGTAATGCTGCAGCCGGTTCGGGTTGTCGCCATAGCGGCCGTCGGTCGGCCGGCGGCACGGCTGGACATAGGCGGCGCGCCAGGAGTCGGGCCCCAGCGCACGAAGCGTCGTCGCCGGATGGAAGGTGCCGGCCCCGACCTCGACGTCGTAGGGCTGCAAGATGACGCAACCCTGCGCGGCCCAGAAGGACTGCAGCCGCAGGATCAGGGATTGGAAACTATTGCCGGACGACCCGTTCGGCGCCATCGCCATGCTGCAGAACCCTCGAAATCTTCTTCGTTGCGGCGCAACCTAAAGACCGGCCGGCCCAGGGTCAAGCTGGGGTCAAGCCGATCTCGCGCATGCGTCGCCGCCGAAAACGGCCGGGCTCGGATTTTATTGCGGGCAGTTCGTGCGCGAGCAGCGCGCCGCGACATAATGGCCACACACCGGGCACTGCACCAGGTCCTGCGCGACCATGCGCGGCGGCTCGCCGGACCGGGCCGGGTCCCCTTGCCGATTGTCCGGGCGCGGGTCGGCCTGGCGCCGTTCGTCCGGCCGCCGCTCCGCCCCGCCCGGCGCGCCGAGGCCGGCGAGGAACCGCCGCACGAAATGGAACGCCACATAGGCGAGCAGCGCGTAGATCAGCAGCTTGACCATGATCCTGCCGGTCTAGCCGGCCGCCTCCCCCGGGTCAAGGCGACCTTAAAGCCCGAAACGTGCCCAGATCGCGCGTTCCTCGAGCGCGTTCAGCCCGTCGGTCAACAGGTCGATCGGATCGAGCCGGCTTGCGAGCCCGGGAAAGCGCAGGCCGAAACGGCGGCGCGGCCGCTCGCCCACGGGGCGGAGCCGGACACGCGTGCCGAACCGTTCGCGCAGCACCTGGCGCAAGTCGCCGATGCCGTCGATCAGGCCGCGCGCGAGCGCCTGACGGCCGGTGAAGACGGCACCGGTGAAGATCTCGTCGTCCTCCCTGAGCCGCGCGCCGCGCCGGGCGCGCACCAGGTCCTTGAAGCCGTCGTGAATGTCGAGCTGCAAAGCTTTCAGCCGCTCGACGTCGCCCGGCTCCTCCGCCCGGAACGGGTCGAGCATCGCCTTGCTGGTGCCCGCGGTATGGACCCGTCGCTCGATGCCGAAGCGGCGGATGAGATCGGTGAAGCCGAAGCCGGCCGAGACGACGCCGATCGAGCCCATGATCGACGCTTCCTGGGCGTAGATCTCGTCCGCAGCAAGCGCCAGCCAATAGCCGCCGGAGGCGGCTACGTCCTCGGCAAAGGCGAGCACGGGCACGTTCTTCTCGAGCGCCAGCTGCCGGATGCGCCGCTCGATCAACGCCGACTGCACGGGCGAGCCGCCGGGCGAATTGATGACGAGCGCCACTGCCGCCAGGTCCTTGAGCCGGAACGCCCGCTCGATCGGCTCGGCAAGGCCCGCGATCGACAGGCCCTTGCCGCGCAAGCCGCCGCGCGCGGCGATGACGCCGTCCAAGCGCAGCACAGCCACGACCGGCGGCGCCGGCGGCAAGCGGCCGCCAGAAATCTGATGAAGGATGCGCCGAATATTCATGATCGCAAGGAGATGGGGTGGCGCAGCGGCGCGCGCCAGGGGCACCTATCGAGAGTTCAGGGGGCCAGAGTTCAGAACCAGCGGCGCCAGCCGGCCCAACCCGAGACGGCACGAGCGAACTCGGCATAGCCGGCGGCACCGGGATGGGCGCCGTCGCCGGCCGCCACCTCGCGCATCCACACATTCGAGCGCGAGAGCGGTGTCATCATGTCGAGATAGGGCACGTCCAGCCGGGCGCACAGCGCCGAGAACGCGTCCGACAGGCCTTCGATATGACGGTTGGTCGCCATGTCGGCGACCGGCGGCGGCCCGACGAACAACGTCGGCTTCCAGGTGGCCGCGTTGGCCAAGATGCTCGTCGCGTGCTCGAGCGTCAGCGACCGGGCGAGACGCGGGCCGCCGCCCTCGAGGCTGCAATCATTGACGCCGAAGGAGAACACGAGCCGGCCGTCGAGACCCTCGGGCAGGCGCCCCAGCGCCTCGGCCCGCCAACGCGCCCGCACGTCGGCGCTCGTGTCGCGCCGGACGCCCAGATTGTAGCAGGTGAGATCGTGCCCCTGCCGGCGCTGCTCAGCGCAGATGCGCCCAACCCAGCCGAGACAGTCCGGATCGGCCGTGCCATTGACGAAGCTGTCGCCGAAAAAGCAGATGCGCATGTCGCGACCATGTGGCACCGCCCCCTGGTCGTCCAGCGGCGCCGCATCAGTCCACTCGTCTTGTTCCACCGCTAAGCCTTTCTGGACCGAGGATTGTCGGGATCGCTGGGCGCGAGGTCGTGAAATTCCGGGTCGGACTCGATCCGCCGATAGAGGAGACTGCTGCCGGCGACGGCAATGAACAGCCAGGTCAAAACGAACACGAGCCGATGCAGGAACGCCCAGACGATTACTTGAAAGATCCGCAGATGTATCGGCAGGTGCACCATGCGCAAGATCGCGACGACGACATAATAGACCGTCTCGAGACGCAATATATAAAGCGGCGCAATCGCGATGCCGAGGGTGAGCGCGATCTGCCAGAAATGGCCCTTCACGATCCGTTCCGGGAGCTTGGCACGGCTTGGTGTCAGGCCGAGTGCCAAGCTGGGGAAGAAGGCGACCTGCCGCAGCCAAATCAGGCACACGACGATGGTCGCAATGTCGCACAGGATGAGACCGGGCCCGCTCGCCGAGTCGCCGAATAGGCAGAAGAAAAAACCGATATTGTTCGCGCAATAGAGACCAAGCGCGAAGGCCAGATAGAGCGTGGCCGCCGCGGCCGTGTTCATCGTCAGGCGCCTCTCGGCATAGAGCGTCGGCAACAGCCTGCGATGCGCCGTGAAGACGAGCGGCATCGTCGCCACCACCCCGGCCGCGACCATGGCGAAATTGATCCAGCCCATGAGGACCAGGTTGCTGTAGCCGACCCGGGCGAAGGTCTGGCTCTGCCAGATGCTGGTGGCCGTCGAGACCGTCATCGCCAGGATGAACAGGAACGGCAGATCGCGGATGATCTCGATCGCCTCGTCATAGCATTCGGCAGCCGACACCAGGATATGGCCGATACCGCGCAGCGGCGATCGAACGATATCGGCGTCACGCATCCAGCCGGCTCTCCGAAAATGCTTCGGAGCTACTACTATGGCGATAAAGGTGAAGAATACGCTACCGGGCCAGTGGCAGACGACCGCTGGCAGGCGACCACTGGCCGGCTACAGCACCAATCCCCAGCCATCGCGCAGCACCGCGTCGGCCTCGGCCGTGAACTTGCCATCGGCGGCATGGAGGACGAGGCCGGGCGCCACGCGGGTCGGGGTCTGGATGTCGCGCCGGGCGCGCACCAGCACGCGCTTCGCCGGCTTGCCGACCGCGGGCCACAGCGGAAACACCACGATCTCGCCCGCCTTGCCGTGCAGCCGGGTCAGGAGCCCGTCGAGCCGGTCGGCGCGATGGATGAAGGTGATGGTGCCCTTGGGCCGGACCATGGCGAGCGCGAAGCGCACCCAGGCCTCGAGATCGGCCGCCCCCTCGCCCACCGCCATGCGGCGCGGCGCGTCCTCCGGCAAGGTGGCACTCCCCGCCTCGAGGTAGGGCGGATTGGCCATGACATGGTCGAAGCCGCCGGGCGCCAGCCGCGGCGGTGGGTTCAGGAGGTCGCCGAACACGATCGCGACCTCGGCCTCAAGCCCGTTCAAGGCCGCATTCTCGCCGGCGAGGCGCACAAGGTCGCGCTGCAGCTCGAGCCCGGTGACGCGCACGCCCTTGACACGCCGCGCGAGACACAACGCCGCCGCCCCGGTGCCGGTGCCGATTTCGAGCACGCTGTCGCGCGCCGTCGCCGGCACGCTGGCCGCGAGCAGCACCGGGTCGATCGCGGCGCGGAAGCCGTCCGTCGGCTGCCGGAGGACGACGCGGCCGCCCATGAGCGTGTCTTGCGTCAGGCCGGCCGGGACTTCGGTCATGGAGCCCCTCTCATCGCCCGCGCTCCTCGGCGATCTCGCCGGCCTCGATGAGGAGGCGGCGGGCGCGCGCGAAATCCTCGTCCTCGACCATGAGCCGCGACGGGATCGCCGCCCCCCAGATCGCATTCATGTTGCGGTCGAGCACCAGCGCCTCGATCCCGGCGCCGGCGAGCAGGGCTTCGAGAAAGCTCAAACGCACGCAATCATCGGAACGGAGCAGTTCCATCATGCCGCACCCCTTGCGAGGACGCCCGATTTGCAGCGGGTCTGCGGCAGATGCGCGCAAAAGAAGTAAGGCACTGGATGAACTGCTCGTCCGGATCTGTTAGGTGTACCCTCGCCAGGCGGAAGCCCGTCGGGGCGGGAAGGCCACGCGGCTTGACCGGCCCTCCGCGCACTTTATGCTGCCCGGCAGCCGCCTGTCATGCCCCGAAGGGGCCGAGTGGGGTTTTAGGCGTGAGCTTGGGAGTAGATGGATTGGCAGCGATGCCCGGTTTGACGAATACGGCGGCAGCGGCGCGCAAGCCGGACATGAGCGCGCTTGCGGCGCTCGTCGATTCCGACCTGAAGCGCGTCAATGCGCTGATTCTCGACCGGATGCAGAGTCCGGTGGCGCTCATCCCGCAGCTCGCCGGGCACATCATCGCAGCCGGCGGCAAGCGGCTCCGGCCGATGCTGACCTTGGCGGCCGCCAAGCTCGTCGGCTATCGGGGCGAGCGGCACCTGGCGCTCTCTGCCGCCGTCGAGTTCATCCATACCGCGACCCTGCTGCATGACGACGTGGTCGACGCGAGCGACCTGCGCCGCGGCCTCGCCACCGCCAACGCCGTCTGGGGCAACAAGCCGTCCGTGCTGGTCGGCGACTTCCTGTTCAGCCGCGCCTTCCAGCTTATGGTCGAGGATGGCTCGCTCGAGGTGCTGCGCATCCTGTCGAACGCGTCCGCCATCATCGCCGAGGGCGAGGTGCTGCAGCTCGTGACCGCGAACGATCTTTCGACGACCGAGGAGGCCTATCTCCAGGTCATCGGCGCCAAGACCGCCGTGCTGTTCGCGGCGGCAAGCCAGATCGGCGCCGTCGTGGCCGAACGGCCGGAGGAAGAGGTGCAGGCGCTCGCCCGCTTCGGCCAGAGCCTGGGCATGGCGTTCCAGCTGGTCGACGACATGCTCGACTTCTCGGCGCGCGAGGCCGAGCTCGGCAAGGCGGTCGGCGACGATTTCCGCGACGGCAAGATGACGCTGCCGATCGTGCTGGCCTTGAAGGCGGCCGACGAGACCGAGCGCGCCTTCTGGCACCGCACGCTCGAGGAGCAGAACCAGACCGACGCGGACCTGGAGCACGCGATCGGCCTGCTGCGCAAGCACGGCACGCTCGAGGCGACGCGCGAGCGCGCGCGCTTCTATGCCGAGGATGCGGCGGCCGCCCTCTCGATCTTCCCGGACCAGCCGATTCGGCGCGCGCTCCTAGACGTGGTCGAGTTCTGTTTGCAACGGGGCTACTAGCAGCCATGCGGCACGATGAAGCCTGTTGCAGTCCTCTGACGAGCCCTCTATAACGCGGCTCCTGCGGACGGCGGAGTGTAGCTCAGCCTGGTAGAGCACTTGCTTCGGGAGCAAGGGGCCGGAGGTTCGAATCCTCTCACTCCGACCATCGTTCGCATAGAAAAAGGGACTTGGCTCCAATGGGGCCAGGTCCCTTTTTCTATGCGCGGCAACGGCAGTCGGCCGCCTCACCGGACGACGACGCCGGACAACAGCGACGTGCAACGACGCCGTGCAACAACGACGGGGCGGCATCGACGATGCCACACGTCACGATTGCTGACGGCAGCCTAAAACTCGGTCAGTATGAAGCCCGTGTGGGATGCAGCAGACACGGGGACAGAGATGGTTGATGCCAAATTGACCTTGGATCCCAGCGAGAGGCATTTGACGGAAGCGGATCTCGAACGGCGGCGCGCGCTGGTCGGGCTTGAACAGCCGGACATCGCCCGCCTCTCCGCGATCGGCCCGCTGATTACCGACAATGCCGAGAAGATCGCCGCCAGCTTCTTCAATTATCTCTCCCGCATCGACGAGGCGTCGGAGCTGTTCAGGCGCCGCGATTGGCTCGACGAGGCAAAGCGACTCAAGATCGAGCATGTCCGGGCCATGGGCCTCGGCGAATACAGTGCCACCTATCTCGGCCAGCGGGTCCGCCTGGCGCAGCTCTACACGCGCGCCGGCATCACCGTTCAGACCTTCCTCGCCGCCTTTCATCATCTCGTCCAATCGATCGATGCGGAAATCCTGAGCAACCGCGAGCGGCCCGCGCAGGACGCGATCCATGACGTCATGACGTTCAACAAGCTCGCGTTCTTCGACATCACGATCATGGTCGAGGTCATGATCGCCGAGCGCGAGCGGACGATCGCCCTCCAGCAGGAAGCGATCCGGGAACTGTCGACGCCGGTGCTGCAGGTCCGCGACCGTCTGCTGATCCTGCCGATCATCGGCGTGCTGGATTCGCAGCGAGCGAAGCAGCTGACCGAAAGCCTGCTCCATGCGATCCGCACGACGCGCGCCAAGATGGCCGTCATGGACATCACCGGCGTCGCCGCCGTCGATTCCAAGGTGGCGAACCATCTGATGCAGACCGTCGCCGCGGCGCGGCTCATGGGTGCCAAGGTGATCATCACGGGCCTGTCGGCCGACGTGGCGCAGGCGCTCGTGGCGCTGGGCGTGGATCTGGGGCCGCTCAATACGGTGGGCGACCTGCAGGGCGGCCTCGAGGAGGCGGAGGCGCAACTGGGATACAAAGTCGTGCTCAACGGCTCCCCGGTATCGCCGGCCTACGCCCAGTAAGAGGCGGCGATCATGGCCGTTCCTATTATGAAGCAGGGTAACGTGCTCATCGCCTGCGTCCAGGCAGCCTTGAGCGACCGTGACCTCGTGCAGTTGAAGGACGAGCTGGCCTCGCAGATCGGCCGGCTGCGCTCGCGCGGCATCATCATCGACGTCTCGACGCTCGACGTCATGGATTCCTTTGCCACCCGAACCTTGCGCAGCATCGCGCAGACGGCGCGGCTGCGCGGGGCCGAGACCGTCATCGTGGGCATTCAGCCCGACGTGGCGTTCGCCATGGTGCAACTGGGGCTCGCACTGGACGACGTGACCACGGCACTCGATCTCGAGGAGGGGCTTGAGTTGCTGAAGTCTTTGCAAGTCGGCGATGCCCGCCCCGGCGCCTGACGCCTTCGTCGTCCGCGTGGCGGAGGACGTCGACGTGGTCGTGGCGCGCCAGAAAGGCCGCGAGATGGCGCAGCAGCTGGGCCTCGCCGGCACCGATCTGACGCTGATCGCGACCGCGATCTCAGAGATCGCGCGCAACATCGTGAACTACGCCGGCCGTGGCGAGATCCGCTTCGCGCCCACGAAGGCGGGCGGACGCACCGGCATCGAGATCGTGGCGACCGACGAAGGGCCTGGGATCGCGGACATCGAGCTCGCCATGCGCGACGGCTATTCGACCGGCAAGAGCCTGGGCCTCGGCCTGCCGGGCGCCAGGCGCCTGATGGACGAGTTCGCGATCCAGTCCACGGTCGGGTCGGGCACGACGGTCACCATGACGAAATGGATCAAATGACGTGTCGGACGCGTCCAACCTCGCCGGCATCATGGAATGGGGCGTCGCGGCCCGGCCGCTGGCGAGCGAAAGCGTGTCTGGCGATCTGCACCTCGTTCTGCCGGTCGACCGCGGCGTCCTGCTCGCGGTCATCGACGGCCTCGGCCACGGCCCCGAAGCGGCGTTTGCCGCCGAGGCCACGGCAGCGGCCCTGGCCGAAGGGCTGCATCTGCCGCTGGTAGAGCTGGTGCGGCATTGTCATGAACGGCTTCGCAAGACGCGTGGCGTCGTCATGAGTCTCGCGGCCGTCGAGCCGGAGCGAGGCCGCCTCTCCTGGATCGGCGTCGGGAATATCGAAACCGTCCTGTTCCGCGCCGATCCGGCGACCCGGCCCGGCCGCGAAGCGCTCCTGTGCCGCAGCGGCGTCGTGGGCTATCAGCTGCCGCCGCTGCGCCTCTATGAAATGCCGATCTTCGCGGGCGACGTGCTGATGCTCGCGACGGACGGGCTGCACAACAGCTTTTCCGAACGGTCGCCGATCGGCGAGCCCCCGCAGACCGTCGCAACCGACTGTTTGGACCGGTACGGCAAGACGACGGATGATGGCCTGATCCTGGTCGCCCGCTATCTCGGAGCATCCTGATGGAGAGCCTCCAGCAAGAACGCCTCGAGCAATATGCCAAGGCGCTGAGAGCGCACCTGACGGCGCCGGGCGAACTCGAGCTCAACTATGCTTACGAGTTCGGCCGTGTCGCTATGAGCCACGGGCTGGGTGTGCTGGACACGGCGATCCTCTATCACACGGCCCTCAAGGCAGCGACCAAGTCGTTCAGCCGAGCCGCGATCGAGCGTTCGATCGACATGGCGTCGGAGTTCCTGGCCGAGAGCCTGTCGCCGTTCGAGATGCAGCTGCGCGGTTACCAGGAGAGCAACGCGCGCCTGACGGCGGCGAACGAGGCCCTGCAGGCCGCCAACGACCAGCTGGCGCGCCAGGCGATGGAGCTGGCCGCCAACGCTGCCCAGCTGGCGCTCGCCCGCACCACAGCCGAGGCGGCGAGCGAGAGCAAGTCGCAGTTCCTCGCGGTCATGAGCCATGAGCTGCGCACGCCGCTGACCGCGCTCATCGGCTTCTCGGAACTGCTGCTGCAGGAAAACTTCACGCCGGACGAGCTGCGCCGGTATCTCAACCTGCAGTACAACGCCGGCCGCACACTGCTGGCGCTCGTCAACGACATCCTGGATTTCTCCAAGATCGAGGCCGGCAGGCTCGAACTCGAATCGGTGCCGGTCGACCTGCGCGCGATCGTGCGCGACTGCGAAGCGCTGATGCGGCCGGCGGCGACCGCCAAGGGACTGGCGCTCCGCACCCATGTGGACGTGAGCGTGCCGGACTGGCTCGCCAGCGACCCCGTGCGGCTGCGCCAGGTGATCCTCAACCTTCTGACCAACGCCGTGAAATTCACCGACGTCGGCGCGGTCGAGGTCGCGGTCGGCACGGTTCGCGCGACAGACGACAGCAAGGCGCTGCGCATCACGATCGCCGATTCGGGCATCGGTATCAGCGCCGAAGAGCTCGGTCACCTTTTCCAGGCGTTCAGCCAGCTATCGAGCGGGCGGCACACCGGCGGAACCGGGCTCGGCCTTGCCATCTGCCGGCGGCTGGTCGAGGCGATGGGCGGCATCATCGGCGTCGACAGCGCAAAGGGCCGCGGCAGCATCTTCTGGTTCGAAGTGCCGCTGGTCCCGGCCGAAGCCCCGACCGCCACGCCGACGGCGCCCCGCGCCGCCGCGGCCGCGCCGACCCGGCGCCGCGTGCTCGTGGCCGATGACGATATCGTCCTGCAGAGCCTGATCGAGGCGATCCTGGAGAAGGCTGGCCACACCGTCCAAATCGTCGATAACGGCGAGGAAGCGGTCCGCGCCATGACCACCGCAGGCCCCTACGATGTGCTGGTCATCGACATCCAGATGCCGGTCATGGACGGGATCGAGGCCATCCGGCGGATCCGCGCGGCAGAAGCCGCCGCCCCCGGAGCCAGCCCCGTGCCGATCATCGCCTTGACCGCGACCGCGACGGTCGGGGAGCGGGAGCGCTGCCTCGCGGCCGGTGCCAGCGGCTTCCTCGCCAAGCCGTTCGATCTGGAGCTGCTCGTCCAGGCGGTGTCGGCCGAGGCATAGCCGCCGGGCGATCCTCCGCTACTCGTCGGTCCCGTCGCCCGCCGGCGACGACGGTGCCTCGGCGACGGCGGCCTCGGACCAGACGCCCGGCGGCGTCGTGGCACCGGCACCCAACGCGCGCTGCACGATGACGCTGTCGACCCACTGGCCGAACTTGAAGCCCACCGCCGGCAGCACGCCGACGCGAGTGAAGCCCAGGTTCTCGTGCAGCCGGAGCGACGCCTGGTTGGCCGGGTCGATATAGGCCACGAGCTGGCGATAGCCCGCGGCGGCGCACGCATCCATGAGTGCGGGCAGCAGCGTCCGCCCGATGCCGCAGTTCACGAACTGATGGTGGATATAGATCGAGTGCTTGAGCGTGTAGCGGTAGGCCGGGCGCTTGCGGAACGGCACGGCATAGGCATAGCCCGCGACCACGCCCTCGACCTCCGCCACCAGATGCGGCAGCCGGTGCTTGCGCATGTTCTTGCGCCGGCGCCGGATATCCTCGGCTTCGAGTTGCCCCGCATCGTAGGCGGCGCCGAGATCGCCCAAGCCCGTCGAGATATGGTGGTGATAGATCGCCAACATGGCCGGCACGTCCGCATCGGACGAGGCGCGGACGAGGATCTTGAACGGCGTGGACTGCATACGGAGCTCCGATTATTCCCGCGCCCGGTTACTCGCGCGCAACGTAGGTATAGAAGCGGACCGAGCCGTCGGCCGCCACCTCGCGGAACACGCCCTGGATCTCGGCCTCGAACCCCGGGAACAGATTGGCGCTGCGCTCGAACATCTTCAGATAGTCCAGCATCGGCTTTGCCCGGTCGTCGAGCCGTTCGCCCGGCACGATGGTCGCGATGCCGGGGGGATAGACGACAAAGAGCGTCGTGGCAATGCGCCCCTCGACCTCGTCGATCGGCAGATAGTCGACCTTGTTGCGGGTGAGCTGCCGCACCGCCTCGTGCGGCGGCATGACCATGTGCGGCATATGCTCCGGCGCGAACTGCTTGCGCTGCAGCGCGCTCACGCCGGCCGCGCGATAGAACTCGTGCATCTCGGTGCAGAGGTCGCGCAGCCGCTTGCCGCTGTAGCGTGCCGGACGGCGGCGGACGAATTCCGGGATGACGTCGTCGAGCAGCGCATTATCGTCGTAGCGCCGCTTGAAGTTGACGAGCGTGCTGAGCAACGTGCCGGCCTTGCTCGCCTCGACGCCCGGCGTCAGCAGGAACAGGAGCGAGTTCAGGTCGTTCTTTTCCGGTACGACCCGGTTCTCGCGCAGGAACTGGGCGACGACCGGCGCCGGGATGCCGAAGCGGTCGTATTCCCCCGTGGCCCGGTCGAAGCCCGGCGTCAGCAGGGTGAGCTTGTTCGGATCGGTCATGGCCTGGCGCGGGCCGACATGGGTGAAGCCGTGCCACTTGGCACCCGGCGTCAGCGCCCAGAAGCGCGGATTGCTCGCGAGCCCGTCGGTCGGCACCAGCTCCCACGGCAGCTCCCGCCGCTCCTCGCCGCCTGGGCCGCCCGCGGCCTCCGTCACCTCGACCATGTCCGGCACGAACGGGTCGAAGAACCAGCGCCGGTCCGGGTCGCGCTCCTTCTCCTCGAACTCGCGGCGGATCGCCCGGATCTTCTTCCGGAGCTCGATGCCGAGCCGGATCGTGTCGTCCCACAGCACCTCGCCCTGGCGGCCGCGCATCATCTGCGCGCCGACGTCGAGCGAGGCGAACAGCGGATAGAACGGCGAGGTCGAGGCGTGGATCAGGAAGAACTCGTTGAACCGGCGATGCTCGACCCGCCGGTCCTGCCCCTTGATGTGGCTGTCCTTCACGTGGATCTGCGAGGCTTGGGAGAAACTCGCGAGCTGCTTGTGGGTCGACTGCGTCGCGATGATGCCGGGCGCGTCCGCGCCCAGCGTCTTCAGGCCCATGGCGAAGCAGCCGGCATAGAGCGGGTGGAACTTCATGAAGCCCGCCCAGGCCTCGTCGAACAGAATGTAATCGCACAGATGACCGATGGCGTTGAGGATCGCCTCGGCATTGTAGATCGTGCCGTCGTAGGTGCATTCCTCGATGACCGCGACGCGGAACGGCCGCGGCCGGCGCCAGGCTTCGGGATCCTTGACCAGCGGGTTGGTGCGGATCTTCTCGCGGATCGCCGCCTCGTCGAGCGCCTCGCGATAGATCGGCCCGATGAGCCCATGGGCGTTGCGGTTCGTCTCGAGGAAGATCGGGATGCCGCCGCCCAGGAGCAGCGCGCCGTGATGCGCCGCCTTGTGGTTGTTGCGGTCGAACAGCACGAGGTCGTCCTCAGCGACGAGCGCGCTCAGCACGATCTTGTTGGAGGACGACGTGCCGTTCAGCACGAAATAGGTCTTCTCGGCGCCGAAGATCTTCGCCGCCTCCTTCTGCGCCTTGAGCGCCGGCCCCTCATGGGTCAGGAGGTCGCCCAGCTCCAGCACCGAATTGTCGAGATCGTCGCGGAACACGGCCTCGCCCAGATGCTCGACGAAGATACGGCCGATCGGGCTGCGGTTGTAGAACATGCCGCCGTTGTGGCCGGGGCACGTCCACATCTGGTTGCCTTCCTCGGCATAGTCGACGAGCTCGCCGAAGAATGGCGTCTTCAAGGTCTCGGCATATTGCTTCATGCGGCTGACGAGCGACTTGGCGATGAATTCCGGCGTCTCCTCAGCCAGGAAGACATAGCCGTCGATGAAATCCATGATCTCGACCGGGATATCCTCGAAGCGCTTGCGGCGCACCAGGATGACGATCGGGATCTCGAGGCCGCGCCGGCGCATCAGGTTGATGAGCGCGGTGGTCTTGCCGGCGAGCCCGTCCTTCTTGCCCCAGTCGACCAGCACGCAGCCGATCGCCGCATCGGTCTGCACCGCGATCTCCGCGTCCTCGACGCGTGGTGCCCGCACGACCTCGAAGCCCAACCGCTCGACTTCGCTGGTAATTTGCTGCACCCGGTTCCCTTCGAGATCGTCCGCATTGAACGACGGGGCACAGACCAGAAGGGTAAATCGCCGGAAGAAGTCCATGGCTTCGGATTCCCAGGCTGGAGAGACGACGGCTAGAGGAAACGATCCGCGGCGCCCGCAGGATCCAAGCGCGCTCTGCTCGGCGACCCACAGGTTCGGAATCGGGGGGAGAATGACCCAGCCGGCCGGGTTTTAGAAGCCCTGATGCGGGGTTTCCGGCAGGTTGTCCGCGAATTGGGGCGCCAGGGCGAAACCCGATCAGCATCGGTTGCCATGGAGCGAAATCGGCCGCCTGTGGCGGCTTGCAATCACCTTCTGGCGGCCTACTATGGACCCGTGTCGCTCATCCTGCAGGAGAGCAGCCATGGACCTCACCGTGGTGCCGATCGTCAAGCCGGACGCGGCCAACTTCATCTTCGGCCAGTCGCATTTCATCAAGACCGTGGAAGACATCCACGAGGCGCTGGTCGGCGCGGTTCCAGGCATCCGCTTCGGGCTGGCCTTCTGCGAGGCTTCCGGCAAGCGGCTCGTGCGCTGGTCGGGCAATGACGAAGCCGCCATCGCCCTCGCCCGCGACAACGCGCTCGCCATCGGCGCCGGCCACACCTTCCTGATCTTCCTCGGCGACGGGTTCTTTCCCGTGAACGTGCTGGCGCACGTGCGCGCGGTGCCGGAGGTCTGCCGCATCTATTGCGCGACGGCCAACCCGACTGAGGTGATCGTCGCGCAAACGGAACAGGGCCGCGGCGTGCTGGGCGTGGTGGACGGCGCCTCGCCGCTGGGCATCGAAACCGACGCCGACATCGCGTGGCGCAAGGACCTGCTGCGAAAGATCGGCTACAAGCTGTAGCGGCTGGATGAAGTCAGGCCGGCTATCCAGCGGCAGTCGAGGAAATCCCGAAAGCGGACATGGGCTTGCGCGGGACCGAGTGGCAGGCGTGGGTGGTCGTGTGAAAACGTCGCACCGCAACGGCAATAAGCAATTAAGCGTCCCCGCGGCACTTCGCCTTGAATCTTTCGCAATGCCGCAACCCCAGCCACCGACGGACTATTGCGCGGCGATCTTCGAAATCGCGTTTCTACACAGCCTCGGTGGTTTTCGGTCGGTCTCAGTCCGGGTTGAATGCGCCGAAGTCGGTGATTCGGTTTAGGGTTGGGATAGGCGTAAGGGAAATGGCCGCCCTGAGTTAATTGACTCAGGACAGCCGGCTACGAAATACCCACTAATGCTTTTACCTTGAAAGATGAATCAGGCCGCCGTCAGTTACTTCCTCCGTCGAAGACTCTCTAGCTTTCTTCCCGACGTTGCTCAAGGCCTCCCATGAGTGGCCCGTTCCCAAAGCTTCCTAACGAAATCCCGAGCCTCTTTAAGCTCCTCGTCGGTTTCTAGATTCCGCTCCTCAAGAACCTTTTCGACGAATCCGGGACCGTGCGATCCGATGCTGCGGCAGAAGCCTTCAATCTCGCCAACAGGAACCATCCAAAGGCCAAGGACTGCGCATTTTTCATGTAACTGGTCAAATTGTCTTGTCACTTCACCGCTCGGCAGCGCCATGCGGCCGCTCTGCTTTAAAGCACTCCAAGGTGATATAGTCTTGAATATCCTCTTTATATTATTTTCCTTATCTGAAGGAAATTCACCCACTCCCGTCATGCCATCGATTTCTTTGGCAATCATGCTCGTCACTTGACCAGCATTCAAGGGCGGTCTTTGCGAGATCACGGCATCCGAGATGGCTTTCCAATGTGAGCGAATGTCAGGCCAATTACCTCCAAGGCTCTCGATAAGTCTTTTGAAGGTGTTCTCTTCGTTCAAAACGTCAATGTCAGCGACAACCGACACGGGCACGTCCAGCGCGCGCAATGTATCCGCCAATTTCGCCATGCGGTGCTTGCCCGCAGTATGAACAAATAGGACATCGGGTCGCCGATCACTGGAAATCGAACGCAGACTGAGAATGGACTGATAGAACATGCAATCCGCATCCGATTCGCAGATGATGACATGCTCAAAGAATATACCATCGAAAACACGCGAAAAATGAGTCAAAGTGTCTTTTGAAATAGCTTGCGTTTGATCTTTCCCAAGTTCCTTAACACGGTTTACTTTACCGTCCCGCCTTAGTCGGATGATTCTGACCTTGCTTGAGCCTCCTTCAATGAGCCCGTCGAGAATATCAGCGCTATGTGTGGCAATGAAGAGTTGAGATTCTTCTCGACGACTTTCCGCAATGTACTTACCGAGAAGGCGTGCCTGTGGGGGATGCAAGAAGGCTTCAGGCTCATCCAGAAACTGGATTGAGTGTGTCCTCGCGGCCAGGACATGGAGAAGAACAGCCGCAAAGCTGCGCATCCCATCGCCTTGATTGTCGAGCAGGACATTCGTGCGCTGTAATTCTTCAATAAATTCGCGAGATAGTTCATCCATGCCTGTCTTGAGGACAGGCTTGGTGCCCACATATAGGGGGAAGCTGCTTCCTCCTGCGCGGAACGGCGTTAAATCCTGCCCGAAAGCGTGACGAAACTTTGCGCTAATGTCGGCGGTGAGGTTCTTGTCCATCAGCAACATATGGATCGGGTGAGTCGGCGGGCTCTGGAACAAAGCGATTGCAGGTGCTGCATCAGAGTCCTTTATCCGGGTTTCCGTCGGCAACCGCCTCGCGAAGAACGGAGCGACGGGACGTCGATCACCTACCTGGTCAAAATAATGAAGATTTCGCTCATTGATGTTGTAGCCGATACCGCCGTAATGGGGACTCTCAGCATTACCAGATTTTTGGGAATTTTGTTCAAGGAAGGCTCGCAAGTCGTCAACAGTGCCGGCCTTTCTCGTGGTGGCAGATGTTATGACCACTCCAGGGCGGGGAAAACCTACCCACGACTCAAGCTCTCGCAGCGTAGCGCTTTTTCCAGCATTGTTAGGGCCCACAAAAACCACGATATCGTCCTGATCGAAGGTGAGAATGGTACCATCGGAAAAGGTGATCGATTCGAAGAACAGGGCTGGACGCACCCGCCGTGTCGATGCATCAAGTTCGGTCACGTTCGAGGCTTCCTGAGTCATGTCTTCTCTTCTTGAGCTACCTGTGGGCTTACGGCTCTATATACTTTATTCGATCATATTTTCTATGGTCGATATCGTCGATGGTTGACGTCACCAGACTTCTTGAACGGTAGATTACTGGCACACCAGTTTCGTGGCCACCTACCAGCATGGGTGCTGAACCACCCGCGGTAACGCCAACCGATATCGGCCTTCGAGATCTGGCCGAATTCCACCTTGTGACCAGATAGGCTCGAAACCAGCCAACGGCGATCGGGCTTTCACCTTAAGGAAGAAGCCCCATCCCCGCGCTGCCAGCGACAGCCGCCAGCACCGTCAGCATGCTGACGATGAGCAGCAGCCAATGCAGCCGGTGCAACAGGGCGAAGGTGCGGTCCGGCTCGCTCAAGGCATGCCGATCGAGCCAGCGGTGGAAGATCAGCGGTTCGCCCACGAACAGCACGAACGCGAAGACCGCCCACAGCAGCACCATCGCGTGCATCCACCAGAAGGCGGCGGTCGTGAACCGGTCCCAGAGATCGAGCCGGTCGAGCATGTAGAGGCCGCTCAAGCCCACCACGAGGATGGCGGCGCGCGCCTGCCAGACGAAGCGGCCTTCGATCGCGTGGAACAGCGCGAACCGTTCAGCCGGGTCCCGGACGCGCCGAACGAGCGGCAGCACCACTGTGGTCACGAAGGCAACGCCGCCGATCCAGAGGACGACGGCGGCGACATGGAGTGCCCGGGCGATCGCGACGTCATCCATGCGGGCGTCAATCCTGCGCGGGCGCGGGCTCGTTGCCTCGCCGATAGCGCTCGCCCGTGCCGAGCAGCACGCCATTATTGACCGCGATGCCGAGTTCCAGGCTCTCGGCGATGCGCCGGGCGCGTTCGATGAAATGCTCCGCCGCCTTGGGCGGGCAAAGCTCGCGCGCCGTCGCCTCGAACAGGGCGAGCCAGCGGTCGAAATGGGCGGCATCGATCGGCAGCGGCGCATGGAGCCGCATCGGCTGGCCGTGATAGTCCCCGCTCATGAGTGCCACCGACGACCAGAAGCGCCGCATCTTTTCGAGATGCGGCGGCCAGCTCGCGATCCGGGCGGCGAAGACGGGGCCGAGGATCGCATCCTCGCGCACCCGCGCATAGAAGCCGTCGACGAGGGCCGCGATCATCGCCTCGTCGATGCCGGTCTCGGCCCGGATGCGCTCCGTCACTTCGGCCCGCCGCTCGACGTGGGATGACACGGGAATCATGGTTCGCCTCTTTAAGATATACGCGATCTATATGTTATAGCGCCTATATGTTATGGTATTGCCGAACTTGCAAGAGCTTTCGGCTGACAGCCTTCGTTCACATTTTGTTCCGGCATGCTATAGTGCCGGCACCATGGCCGAGACCGCCGTCCGCAAGATCATCCATGTCGACATGGACGCGTTCTACGCGTCGGTCGAGCAGCGCGACGACCCGGCGCTCCGCGGCCGGCCGGTCGCGGTCGGCTATGGCGCGAAGCGCGGCGTGGTCGCCGCGGCCAGCTACGAGGCGCGCGCCTTCGGCGTGCATTCGGCCATGCCGTCCACGACCGCGCTGCGCAAGTGTCCGGCCCTGATCTTCGTGCCGCCCCGGTTCGAGGTCTATCGGGCGGTGTCGCGCCAGATCCGCGCGATCTTCGCCGACTATACCGAGCTGATCGAGCCCTTGTCGCTCGACGAGGCCTACCTCGACGTCACCGCCAACCGGCGCGGCCTGCCGACCGCCTCGGCCACGGCGGCCGAGATCCGCGCCCGCATCCTGGAGGCGACCGGCCTCACCGCCTCCGCCGGCATCTCCTACAACAAGTTCCTGGCCAAGCTCGCCTCGGACCAGCGCAAGCCGAACGGCCAGTTCGTGATCCCGCCCGAGCATGGCCCCGGCTTCATCGAGGCGCTGCCGGTCAAGAAGTTCCACGGCGTCGGCCCCGTGACCGCCGAGAAGATGAACCGGCTCGGCATCTTCACGGGCGCCGATCTCCGGCGCCAGTCGCTGAGCTTCCTGCAGGAGAAGTTCGGCAAGTCGGGCCCCTGGTACTATGCGATCTCGCGCGCCGAGGACGGCCGTCCCGTCGTGCCGAACCGGCCGCGCAAATCCTCGGGTTCGGAGACGACCTTCGCCCACGACCTGGTCGAGCCGGCCGAGATCGAGGCCGGCGTGCGTCAGATGGCCGAGGAGGTCTGGGACTGGTGCGAGAAGGCGCAGGACTTCGGGCGCACCGTGACGGTGAAGATCAAATATGCCGACTTCCAGCAGGCGACGCGCAGCCGCACGCTCGCAGCGCCGGTCGCCTCTCACGACGGGCTCATCGCGGTCAGCCTCGAGCTTGTCCGCTCGACGCTGCCCACGCCAAAGGGCATCCGGCTGCTCGGCGTCACGGTCTCGAACTTTGCCGCCTCGAACCTCGATCGGGCCGACGGCGCCGAGACCGATCAGCTCGATCTCGATCTGGGGCGCGCTTGAAGGCGGCATTGCTTGATTGCCGGCGCGCGATCGCCAATTAATACATCCAAGATATAGTTTTCGGCCGATCCTGATGAAACTGAACCTGCAGACGGACTACGCGCTTCGCGTCCTGATCTATGTCGGCGCGAAGGATGAGGCGCTCTCGACCATCCAGGAGATCGCCGATGCCTTCGCGATCTCGAAGGCGCATCTCATGAAGGTGGTGCATCGGCTGGGCAAGGCCGGCTATCTCGACACGATCCGCGGCAAGCACGGCGGCATGCGCTTGAAGCGCCGGCCGGAGACGATCCGGATCGGCGATGTCGTGCGCAGCATCGAGGAGGACCTGGCGGTCATCGGCTGCCTTGGCGAGGAACGGTTCTGCCGGATCCAGGGGCCGTGCGTGCTGACCCACGCGCTCTATGACGCGACGCAGGCGTTCCTGGCCGTGCTCGACGGATACACGCTCACCGACCTGCTGGCGCCGCGCACGGCGCTCAGCTCCCTGCTCGGCATCACGCCCCCCATCATGCCGGGCGACGCCGCAGCAGCTGGTAGAGGATGATCGCGCCGAACGTCGCGGTGCCGATGCCGCCCAGCGAGAAGCCGCCGAGCTTGAGCGCCAGGTCGCCGGCGCCGAGCGTCAGGCCGACGCCGGCCGTGACGAGATTGCGCGCCTCGGCGAAGTCGACGCGGTTCTCGACCCAGATGCGGCCGGCCGTGGCACCGATCAGGCCGAACACGACGATCGAGAGCCCGCCCAGCACAGGCCCCGGGATGGTGAGGATGAGCGCGCCGAATTTCGGCGAGAAACCCAGCACGATCGCGATGGCCGCCGCGACGACGAAGACCAGCGTCGAATAGATCCGCGTCACCGCCATGACGCCGATATTCTCGGCATAGGTCGTCACACCCGTGCCGCCGCCCAAGGCCGCCACCATGGTCGCAATGCCGTCGCCCAGGAACGCCCGGCCGATATAGCCGTCGAGGTTGCGGCCGGTCATGGCGCTGACCGCCTTCAGATGGCCGAGATTTTCCGCGACGAGCACGATCGCGACCGGCGCGATCAGTACCATCGCCTGCCCGTCGAAGCGGGGGGCCGTGAGGTTGGGTGCGCCGAACCAGGCGGCGGCGGCAACGGGCGCGAAATCGATCGGCGGGCCGAAGCCGAGACCGTTCGCCAGCAGCACATAGACGGCGTAGGCCGCAAGCCCGCCCAAGAGGATCGGCAGGCGGCGCCAGTTGCCCCGGGCATGGACCGCGACCATGGCGACCGCGGCCACGGTCAGGAGCCCGATCGCGGTCGCGAAGCCCGAGCCGGAGATGCCCTTGATCGCGATCGGCGCCAGGTTGAGCCCGATGGCACCGACGATCGTGCCGGTCACGACCGGCGGCATGATCGTCTCGATCCAGCGATGGCCCATGAGCGCCACGACAAGGCCGATGGCACCATAGACGAGGCCGCAGGCGAAGATGCCGCCGAGCGCCACGCCGATGTTCGCATTGGGACCGTGGCCGCCATAGCCGGTCGCGGCCAGCACCACAGCGATGAAGGCGAAGCTCGAGCCCAGATAGCTCGGCACCCGTCCGCCCACGACCACGAAGAAGATGAGCGTGCCGATGCCCGAGAACAGGATCGCCGTGTTCGGGTCGAACCCCATCAAGAGCGGTGCGAGCACGGTCGCACCGAACATGGCGACGACATGCTGCAGCCCGAGCGCCAGCGTCTGCCCCCACGGCAGCCGCTCCTCCGGACCGACCACGCCGTCGGTCACCACTTGCCAGTCCGGTAGGTAGCCCATATCGCCCCCCTGCTCATCCCCTAGGGAAACTGTGGGGCAGCCGCCGGGCGATTTGCAACCGGTCCGGGTGAGGGCGAAGCCCAGACGGAGATCCAGAGCCGCGCGCTCCAGCGATCGAGGAAAAGTAAGGCTTTCCTCCGGCCGCCAAAATCTTTGCGGCAACCCTGGATCCCCGCCTGCGCGGGGATGACGGTGATTGGAGTGGGAGGAGAGTCTTAAACCCCTCTTTCCATTAAATATTCCGTCATTCCCGCGTAGGCGGGAATCCAGGGGCGAGCGATCGGTGCCTAAGGCCTACTTGCCGAGTTCGTCCTGCTGGTAGATGCGGATGATCTCCTCGAAGCTCGAGTCCGGCTTGAAGCCGAACTCGAGGGCGCGCGCGGGGTCGAAGTTGCGTGACCAGCCGGCGACGATGCCGCGGATGGTCTCGTCCGGCACCTCGCGGATGAGCTTGACCGCCGCCTCGCCCGCGACCTTCCTCAGCGCCTCGATCTGTTCTGCGACCGTGACCGAGATGCCGGGCATGGTGAGATTGCGGCGCGGGCCGACCTTGGCCAGATCGATCCCGGCCGCATGCAGCAGGAAGCCCACGGCCGCCCGCGGCGAGGCGTGCCAATGGCGCACGTCGCGGTCGACCGGCAGGATCGCTGCCTCACCGTTCAACGGCTCGCGGATGATGCCGGAGAAGAAGCCGGAGGCCGCCTTGTTCGGCTTGCCGGGGCGGACGCAGATCGTCGGCAGGCGGATGCCGATGCCGTCGACGAAGCCCTTCCTGGAATAGTCGGCCAGCAACAGCTCGCAGATCGCCTTCTGCGTGCCGTAGCTGGTGAGCGGCGTCGTGAAGAACTCGTCATGGATCGCATCCGGGAACGGCGCCCCGAACACGGCGATCGACGAGGTGAAGACGAGGCGCGGCTTGTAGCCCTGGCCGATCTGGCGGATCGACTCCAAGAGCAGCCGCGTGCCGTCGAGATTGATGCGGTAGCCCTTGTCGAAATCGGCCTCTGCCTCGCCCGAGACGATGGCGGCCAGATGGAAGATCACGTCGGGCCGGCTCTGCACCAGCTCGTCGGTCAGGCCCGGCACGGAGAAGTCGCCGGCAATGCTCTTGGTCGCAAACGGCGCCCCCGCCGGCGCCGTCGGCTCGACGATGTCCTGCAGCACCAGCCGGTCGATCTTGCGGCCCGCGACCGTGCCATCCTTCGCCAGCCGCTCCGCCAGCTTGCGGCCGATCATGCCGGCGCCACCGATAATCAGAACCTCGGTCATTCCCGATTTCCCTCCCGCATCTTGTTGCATGGCGAGCCTAATGGCCTTGGTGCCGATACGGAAGCGTGCGCGACGATCGATCGCGTCAGGCCGCGCTCGGGCGGGCGGGCTCGCTACGACCGGCCGTAGGGGCAGTGCGGCCGGGCGAGCAGGCGGTCGAGGTAGGCTTCAAGATGCGGCAGGCCGGCCGTCAGCTCCCGCCTCGTCGCCCAGTGCAGCGCATAGCCGGCAAAAATGTCGGTCACGGAAAAGCGTTCCTCGACCAGCCAGGTCCGGCCGGCGAGATGCGCTTCGAACACGCCGAGCGCGCGCTTGGCTTCGCGGTCGTTCTGCTCGAACACCGCCGGCACCCGCTCCGCTTCCGGATAGAGGAAGGTGTTGCGGGCGCTGTGCCAGAGCGGCGCCTCCAGCTCGGAGAGGGTGAAGGCGACCCATTGGTCGTGGAGCGCGCGGCCCCAGGTTCCGGCAGCCGGAATGAGGCCCCGTTCCGGATGGCTGTCGGCCAGCCAGTTGCAGATGGCCGCGGACTCGTAGAGCGGCCGGCCGTCGTCCCGGATCGCCGGCACCTTGGCAAGCGGGTGGATCGCGCGCAGGCCCGGATGCGAAAAGACCTCGCGCCCCTCGATGCTCTCGAACGGCAGATCCAGTTCCAGCAAGGTCCAGCGAACCCGGGCAGACCGGACCGACTTCAATTCGTAGAGGATGATCGACATTGCAGCCTCCTTGGGTGTTGGCAATATCCCAAGGACGCGGCAGGGGCGCCGATTTCGACAGGCCCCACAAATTTATTTTGCGGAGCGAAGATTCAGTCGCGAACCTGTGCCAGGTTGCGGAAACGTACCGGTTCGTCGTCCGTCTGGTCGAGGCCGCCGTCCGGGACCTCGTTCAGGTCCCGTCCCTTTGTCTCCGGCAGCAGGCTGATCGCCAGGAAGACGAAGAGATAGGCACTGACCGCGGTCATCCCCATGGCATCGCGCAACGGCAGCAACCCGCCGCCGCTCAGGATGCCGACGACGGTCGGGAAGAACGCGCCCACGCCGCGGCCGAAATTATAGGAGAAGCCCTGCCCGTTGCCGCGGATCGAGCTCGGGAACAGCTCGGTGAAATAGGGGCCGAGCGCGCTGTAGATGCCGAGGGCGGCGAAGCCCAGGACAAAATCGAGCGCATACATCAGCCCGGCCGCCTGCGGCAGGTAGAGGAAGGCCGGGATCGCCAGCCAGTTGAGGAGCGCGAAGAGCACGAAATTGCGCCGCCGGCCGACGGCATCGCAGAAATATGCCGCAGAGATATAGCCGGCGAAGGAGCCGACGGTGAGCACGAACATATGGTAGCCGACCGCGACCGTGGAGATGTCCCGCGCGGTCTTGAGGAAGGTCGGCAGCCAGATGATGATCGAAAAGCCGCCGGCCTGTACGCCCAGCGCCAGCAGCGAGGTCAGCACGGTGACGCGCAGAAAGCGCGGATGGAAGATCATGAACGGGCTGACGTTCGCCTCGCCCGTCAAGGCGCGCGCCCGTTTCGCCGAGAGAAACACCTGAGGCTCGGGTACGCCGCGGAGCGCCAGGAAGACGAAGAGTGCCGGTGCGGCGCCGAGCCAGAACATCCAGCGCCAGGCCGTGGCGTCCGGCAGGGTGGCGAACAGGGCCGATGACATGAGTGCCGCCAGCGCATAACCGATCGCATAGGCGCTCTGCACCGTGCCGACCGCCTTGCCGCGATACTCCGGCCGGATGATCTCGCCCATCAGCACCGAGCCCGCCGCCCATTCGCCGCCGAAGCCGATGCCGGACAGGATACGGGCACCCAGCAATTCGCCGAAGGAATTGCAGAAGCCGCTCAGCACCGTGAAACCTACGAACCAGGCGATCGCCAGCTTCATCACGCGCACCCGGCCGATCCGGTCGCACAGGATGCCGGCGAGCCAGCCGCCGGCCGCAGACGAGATCAGCGCCGAGGTGCCGAGCAGGCCGGCCTCGGCCCGGGTCATGTGCCACGCCGCGATGAGCGTCGGGATGAGGAAGCTGTAGAGTTGTGTGTCGAGCGCATCCACCGCCCACCCGCCGAAGCAGGCGTAAAGCGTCCGCTTCTCCGTGCCGTCGAGCCGGCTGTACCAAGTGAACATGGTTCCTCCCTGGCCGCTATTTTCTTTGTGATCAGCCTGAGCTTTTTCTGTGTCTTATCGGCTCAGGCTGAATACTGATCAATTCTCGACGGCTGCCTCGAGCCCGAGCACCTGCGTCGTATTCGTCGACACCATCTTGTGGATGTCCTCGTCCGAATAACCGAGTTCCATGCACAGTGAGACGCCGCGGCGGAACCCTTCGAGCGGGCTGAAGACGCCGACCTGGCCCAGGTCCGAGCACAGGATGGTCCGGTCGACGCCGGCCGCATCGATCTGCAGGCGCAGATCCTCCGCCGTCCGCGTCTTGAACTTCGAACCCTCGAGGAACATGCAGAGCGAATGCTCGACCGTGGCGCCCATGGTCGCGATCCCCTGCACGTCGTTCAGGCTCGCGTCGACGATGTCTTCCGGATGGGTGAAGATCAGGCGCTTGACGCCGCGCCGCTGCGCCTCCTCGAAGACGAGCCAGGTCTCGCTGACATGAAGGTGGCCGCTCGCCAGCACCATGTCGTTCTTCGCGATGACGTCGAGCACTTCCTTGACCTCATCCAGCACCGCCCGGTTCGCGTCCAGCACCGGCACGGGGCTCGCCGGGCGCATCTTCTGCGTCGACGCCGGATGGACCCAACCGGCCGTCTTTTCCCAGCGCAGATGGTTTTCCGCAGCGAGCGTCGGCATCCAGACGATCTTGCCGCCCATCGCCGCCGTATGCTCGACGGCATAGGGGTTGATGCCGCCCACGACGTTGTTGAGCACGATGCTCGAATAGATCTTCGTCGGCAGTTCCGGATGATGCTTGCTGATGAGCGCCGCGGTCGCGACGCCCGCATAGTCGTGGTCCTTCGTCACCACGGCGGCAAAGCCGGCGCCAGACATTTCGCGGACGAGTTCCAGATGATCGATACCGCGCGGCGCGATCGACGGGCCGCTGTGGACATGCGGATCGATCGCACCCTGGAGAATGGCGTCGATGCGCGCCGCTCTGCCGTCGGCCTTCGGGCTCACTGCTTGCATGATTTCAATCCTGTTCCATGTTGCTCGGGCGTCTCGCGCGCATCTCGGCTACGCCGCCGCGTTGGAGCTTTCGCTCGGCATCGGATAGTCGGTGTGGTTCAGCACCCAGCCCGGCTTCAGCGAGAAATCGCGGCGCGGCGGGCAGAAGATGTCGACGAGCTGGTTGATGCCCTCGAGCATCCCGCGCGAGGTGTGGATGGCCGGCGGCGGAATCACCATGGCCGAGGGCGCGGCGCAGTATTCGTGCAGATCGTCGCGCCAGTTGTTGAGGTTCGTCGTCCACGGCCAGCGCAGGTGATGGGTGAACGCGCCCTCGAGCGCCAGCGAGATCTGCTCGAAATCATCATGGTGGTGCGGCGACAGCTTGGTGACGTCGCGCGGCCCCGATTGCGGCGGCAGGAAATTGACCATGAGGGTCGAGCCGCGCCAGATGCGGCCGAACCGGCCGGGCTCGTCGGGCACGTCGAGCGAATAGGCATGCACCCGGCGCCCCGCCGCCGCGTCCGGCCATGGCGCGAACGGCGCGATATTGGGCTGCGGCGTCCGATAGGCGGCGGCATTGACGCATTTCGCCGCGAGATCCTCGGCACGCGCGGTCAGCAGGCGGACGACCGGGCCGGCGCCTGAGATACGGATCTCGCTGGCACCGGGCGGAACGAAGGCGATCGAATAGCCCGCGACCGCGATGCGGCCGTCCGGCGTCAGGATCTCGGCACTGACGCCAGCCTCCGGCAGCAGCAGGACATATTCGTCCGGCTGTGCGGACCGGACGAAGTGTGCGCCATCCCGCGCCTCCGTATAGGCGACCACGCAATTCTGGCTGCGGATGAACCAGGTCCGGCCGTTGGCGTCATCCTCCTGCGGCGCCGTCTCATAGAACTTGCCGCATTCGGCGCCGGCGAATTGCGTCGGCGCCGGCCTATCGGCCGCCGATGCCAGCGTCGAGCGCGGGTCCGAACTGTCGTACATGGCGCACTCCCTCGATGATCCGACGCAGCCGGACCAGCCTGTTTGGCTTGGTTCAGCCGCGTTGTTTCATTAGTTGAAACGATGTTCTAATTATTGTCGGACCGGCCGGAGAGATTTGTCAAGAGTGCGTGTGACCGTTCAGTCGAGCAGGTAGCCGAGCGCCGCCGAGACCTGCCGAGCGGCCTCGACCGTCCGCTCGATCTGCTCGGCGGTCGGGGTCGCGGTGATGAACTGCACGGAATCGACGATGGCCAGGGCGCCGACCAAGGAGCCGGCAGCGTCGAACACCGGGGCTGCCAGCGCATTGAGGCCGGTCACGATTTCGTTGGGCGCGATCGCCCAGCCGTCGCGGCGCACCCGCTCGATCTCCTTGCGCAGGCTGCTCGGCGACACGATCGTATCCGGCGTGCGGCGCTCGAGGCGCCGACTGAGCACGGCCGCCCGCAAGGTTTCGCTGCCGAAGGCCAAGGCGATCTTGCCCTGGGCCGAACTATGGAATTCCATGAGCGAGCCCTGCTTGACGCCGATCTCGATCGTGGATCTGCCGGGCACGGTCGTCAGCACCCGCACGCCGTCCGGCTCGATCTGGGTGATGACGGCGGAATGGCCGAGACTGTCGCGCAGCTCCCGGATCGCGTGATAGCTCGCCGACACGATGTCGAGACTTTCGCCGACCGCGCGACCGAACTTCACCAGCCGGGCGCCAAGCTGGTAGCGCTCCGTATCTGGCAGCTGGACGATATAGCCCTGCTGCACCAGCGTCTGGAGATAGCGCCAGATCCGGCTCTTCGTGGTGCCGAGCGCCGCAGCCAGTGCCGTGACGCCCATCGGCCGCCCCTCCTCCGCAAGCCGTTCGAGAATGCGCAGTGCCAGCACGACCGCCTGCACGCCTTCGCCGCTGGAACCCGTAACGCGAGGCATTTCCCCTCCCTTGTCCTAAAGCCGCACGGCGATCGCGTTGACAGCCGCCTTCAATGGGGAGATTGTAATTAAAAGAACAATGTTTCGTCTACTGAAACAATGAGGAAACGATGATGGATTTGCCATCGCCTGGGCCGACGGACGCGTTCCGCCGCCGCTTCCTGTCGGGACAGCCACTTGTGGGATCGTTCATCAAGACCCCGACCGTGCACGCGACCGAGATCCTGGGCGATCTCGGCTTCGACTTCGTCGTGATCGACGAGGAGCATGCGCCGATCGATCGCGGCCAGACCGAGCTGATCCTGCTCGCGGCCAGAGCCGCCCGGACGGCCGCCGTCGTACGCGTGCCCGACATTTCGCGCATTCTGGGCGCGCTTGACGACGGGGCGGCGGGCGTCCTGGTGCCGCATGTCGCGTCGGCGGCCCGGGCACGGGCGATGGTCGACGCATGCCGGTATCGCGGCGGCCGACGCGGCTTCTCGAACTCGCCGCGCGCCGGACGCTACGGCGGGCTCGGCATGTGGCCGCATGTCGACCAGCAGGATGCCGCCGTCACGGCGATCGCGATGATCGAGGATCCCGAGGCCTTGACGGAAATCGACGAGATCCTGGCGACCGACGGCCTCGACGGCATCTTCATCGGGCGCGGCGACCTGGCCGTCGCCATGAGTGCGGCCGGCCCGGACGCGCCGCCGATCCAGGCAGGCGTGGAAAAGATCTGCGCCGCGGCCCGGAACGCCGGCAAGCCCGTGTGCCTGATGGTCGGCAATGCCGCCGAAGCCCAGCGCTACCGCGAGCTCGGCGCCTCCGCCTTCATCGTCGCATCCGACCAGGCCTTCATGCGCAAGGCCGCGGCCGATGCCCTGGAGAGCTTTGCGAGAGTGAGGTCTGCATAGACCGGCAATGGCGCGCCCCGCTCAGCGCTGATCCATCAGGTGGCACGCGACCTTCCGGCCCGGTGCTACTTGCTTCAGCAGCGGGATCTCGGCCTTGCAGCGCTCCATCGCGTGCGGGCAGCGCGGATGGAAATGGCAACCGGAGGGCGGGTTCAAGGGCGAGGCCGGATCGCCCTCGAGCCGCGCCATCGTCACCTTCTGCTTCGGGTCCGGCGTCGGCGTCGCGGCTCTGAGCGCCTGGGTATAGGGATGCAGCGGCTCGTCCAGGAGCGCCTCGGCCGGCCCCTCCTCGACGATGCGGCCCAGATACATGACGCACACGCGCTGGCAGAAATAGCGGACGACGCCGAGATCGTGCGAGATGAAGACCGAGGCGAGGTTGCGCGTCTCGCGGAGCCGGTTCAGCAGCACCAGTACCTGGGCCTGGACCGAGACGTCGAGGGCCGACACCGGCTCGTCCAGGAACAGGAGCTCCGGCCCGACCGTGAGGGCCCGGGCGATGCCGATGCGCTGGCGCTGGCCGCCCGAGAATTCGTGCGGGTACTTGTGCACGGCCTCGGGCGGCAGCCCGACCTCGGCCAAGAGCGCGCGGATCCGGTCCGGCCATTCCCTGGCACTCGCGATGCCATGGACCTTCATCGGCTCGGCGAGCGTGTCGCCGATGCGCCGGCGCGGGTTGAGCGAGGCGTAGGGGTCCTGGAACACGATCTGCAGCCGGCGCCTGAGCCGCCTCAAGTCGGCGCCCGTCGCCTTGAACAGGTCGGCGCCGTCAAACAGCGCCTCGCCGCCATTGGGCTCGGTCAGGCGCAGAATGGTGCGCGCCGTCGTCGACTTGCCGCAGCCCGATTCGCCGACCAGGCCCAAGGCCTCGCCGCGCGCGACGTCGAATGAGACACCGTCCAGCGCCTTTACCGTTTGCACCGGGCCCGAGAGCGCAAAGCCGCCGCGCACCGGGAAGGTCTTGACCAGGTCCTTGACTGCCAGCATCAGGCGCCCTCCCCCGCAAGACCTGGAGGTGCTCCCAGCCAGCAGCGCATGCGGTGATCCTCCCGGCTGCCGGCCGCGAACAGCGGCGGCCGCTCAACGCAGCGCGGCATGACATGGGCGCAGCGCGACTGGAAGCGGCAGCCGGCCGGCATCTGCAGCAGGGTCGGCACCTGGCCCGGGATCGGCTTCAGCGCCTCGGGCCGCCGGTCGGCGCGCGGCACCGAGGACAAGAGGGCGGCACTGTAGGGATGGCTCGGCCGGGCGAAGAAATCGTCGACCGGCGCCGTTTCGACCACGTCGCCGCCGTACATCACCACGACGCGCTCGGCGATCGAGGCGACGACACCCAGGTTATGGGTAATGAACAGCACGGCCATGCCGTCCTCGGCCTGCAGCTCGGCAATCAGGTTCAGCACCTGCGCCTGGATCGTGACGTCGAGCGCCGTGGTCGGCTCGTCGGCCAAAAGCACCTTGGGCCGGCAGGCGACCGCCATGGCGATCATGACACGCTGGCGCATGCCGCCCGAGAACTGGTGCGGATAGTCGTCGATGCGCCGGGCCGCCGCCGGGATCTGCACCCGGTTCATGAGCCTCAGCACCTCGGCACGTGCCGCCGCCCCGTCGAGCCTGCGATGACGCCTCAGCGTCTCGGCAATCTGGAATCCGACCGGCAGCACCGGGTTGAGGCTCGTCATCGGCTCCTGGAAGATCATCGAGACCAGGTTGCCGCGCAGCTCCTCGAGCGCGGTCTCGCCCAGGCCCACCATCTCGCGCCCGTCAACGAGCACGCTGCCGCCGAGGATCTTGCCGACCTTGGCCGGCAGCAGGCCCATGACCGACATGGCGGTGAGACTCTTGCCGCAACCGGATTCGCCGACGAGCGCCACGGTCTCGCCCGGCGCCACCTCGAACGAGACGCCGCGCACCGCCTCGTACCATTGGCCGCGGATCTTGAGGCCCGTGGTCAGGTCCTTGACCGCCAGCACCGGCTTGGTCTTGAGCGAGACGACGTTCGTCATGATGCGGCTGCCTTGGGATCGGTCGCGTCGCGCAACCCATCGCCGATCATGTTGAGCGCCATCATGACGACGAGCACGGCGAGGCTCGGAAATACCGCGAGCCACGGCGCGTCCAGCAGGTTCTCGAACCCTTCGCGGATGATGCCGCCCCAGGTCGCGGTCGGCGGGGGCAATCCCAGCCCGATGAAGCTCAGGCTCGCCTCGGTGCGGATCGCCGTCGCAAGCCAGAGCGAGCCCATGACCACCAGCTCGTCGAGCACGTTCGGCAGGATATGGACCAGCATGATGCGCGCGTTCGAGAAGCCCAACGCCCGCCCGGCTTCGATGAAGTCGCGCTCCTTCAAGCTCAGGGTCGGCCCGCGCGCCACCCGGGCAAACGGCGGCACGGCCGTGATCGCGATCGCCAGGATGAGGTCGGCCAAGTTGGCGCCGAGGAGCGCCACGATGATCAAGCCCATGATGAGCTGCGGGAAACTCAAGAGCACGTCCATGACCGCCATCACGGTCTGGTCGAACCGGCCGCCGAGATAGCCCGACACGATGCCGATGGCGCCGCCCACCACCATGGAGAGTGCCGTCGAGACGGCGCCGACGAACAGCGAGACGCGGGCGCCCCAGATGACGCGGCTCAGGACGTCGCGGCCGAAGAAATCCGTACCGAACCAGTGCTGCGCGCTGGGCGCACCCAGGCTCAGCACCGGATCCTGATCGTTCGGATCGAACGGCGAGATCCAGGGCGCCAGCACGGCCATCAGGATGATGAGGCCGAGGATGGCGAGCCCGGCCATGAGCGAGCGGTTGCCGAGCGCGCGGCCGGCGATGCCCTTGGGCGCGGAAACGGCGGCGACGGCCATGTCAGCGCACCCGGATGCGCGGGTCGACCGCGCCATAGGCGAGGTCGGTCGCGAGGTTGGCCACGACCACGATGAGCGCGTAGATGACCATCAGGCCCTGCAGCATGGTGTAGTCCCGGTCGTTCAGGGCGCCGACGATGAG
Source organism: Aliidongia dinghuensis (assembly GCF_014643535.1). Lineage (NCBI taxonomy): Bacteria > Pseudomonadati > Pseudomonadota > Alphaproteobacteria > Rhodospirillales > Dongiaceae > Aliidongia > Aliidongia dinghuensis. Next base: position 147,493 of record NZ_BMJQ01000009.1, read on the forward strand.
CTTGCCCAGGCCCGGCCGGTTGAACACGATCTCGGTCAGGACCGAATTGCCGATCAGGATGCCGAAATAAAGCCCGACCACGGTCACGACCGGGATCAGCGCGTTCTTGAGCGCATGGCGCCAGACCACGAGCCGCGCCGGCACGCCCTTGGCGCGCGCGGTGCGGATATAGTCCTCGCTCAAGGAAGCAAGCATGCCCGAGCGGGTTACGCGCGCGACATAGGCGACCATGATGAGACCGAGGTTGAGCGCCGGCAGAACCAGCGCCCGGAGATGGCCGCCCGGATCGGCGAACGGCGCGTTGCCGATGACCGGGAACCAGGGCAGCTCGACCGCGAGCAGCAGCAGCATGAGAATGCCCGAGATGAAGGCCGGGAAGCTCAAGCCCGCGAGCGAGGTCCAGCGCGCGACGGCGTCGATCCAGCCGCCGCGATACTGTGCGGCGAGCACACCCATGGGCAGGCCCAGGACCACGCCCAGGAGGATGCCGATGAAGGTCAGCTCCAGCGTATAGGGCAGCACGGCCGCGACCTCGCCCAGGATCGGCCGGTTCCTGACCATGGATTCTCCGAGGTCACCGCGCAGGAGCTGCCCCATGAACTGCAGGTACTGGTCCCACAGCGGCACGTCGAGCCCCATGCGGTGCCTGAGCGCCACCAGCGCCTGCTCGGTCGCCTGGTCGCCCAGGATGGCAAGCGCCGGATCGCCCGGCACGATGCGCACCAGCACGAAGACGAGCGTCAACACTGCCCAGAGCGTGGGCAACGCCATGACGAGGCGAAGGGCGACGAAACGCAGCATGCGGCGGCCAAAGATCCCTTGCTTTTCATCCGTCATTCCCGCGCAGGCGGGAACCCAGCCCCTTACGCGCGACAGCGCGGAAGAGAGTCTTATCGCCGCGGACGCGGCTCTTGCTGGATTCCCGCCTACGCGGGAATGACGACTTTCATCAGTCCAGCGTCGTCGCCTCGGTGATGTCGGGGCCGAGGTTGAGCGAGCCCTTGAGGTCGTAGTTGAAGTGCAGGTTGGTGTGGTGCGCCCAGACCTGCAGCTGCTCGAACAGCGGCACGGCGCAGACGTCGTCAACGATCTTCTGCTGCGCCGCGGCCCAGAGCGCCTTCTGCTTCGCCTCATCGGGCTCGATGCGCGCCTGGTCGATCTCCTGATCGGCGACCTTGCAATGGGAGAAGTTGGTTGCCGCGGTCGGCGTCAAGACCGTCGAGCGCGAGTGGAAGAACTGCGTCAGATAGATGTCGTCGACCGGGAAACGCGCCGCCGAATAGTAGACCGCCATGCTCAGGTCCTTGCGGATCTGTGCGTGGAAGGTCTGGTGGTCGACGACCTGGAGCTCGAGGTTGATACCGGCCTGCTTCAGCTGCGCCTGGATGATCTGCATGGAATTCAGCATGGTCGGCAGGCTGGTCTGGATCGCCGTGATGGTGATGCCGTTCGGGAAGCCAGCCTCCTTCAGGAGTTCCTTCGCCTTGGCAGCGTCATGCGGGAACAGCTTTGCGTCGATCGTGCCGAGATAGCCTGCCGGCACGACCGAAACCGCGGGTTCCGCCGTGGCCGCACCCTTGAACTGCGCAATCGCCGCGCGATCGATGGCATAGGCGACTGCCTGCCGGACCTTGAGATTGTCGAGCGGCGGCTTGGTCTCGTTGAGAGAAAGCTCCGCGAGTTCGGCCGGCCGGATCACGTCGACCACCGTATTCGGCTGCTCCTTCTCGCGATCGACCCATTTCTGGTCCTGCCGGCCATAGAGCAGGTCGAGCTCGCCTGAGGAGAAGGCCAGGTCGCGGCTCGCATCCGACGGGATGAACTTGTAATTGATGCCGTCGATCTTTGGCTTGCCGCGGAAGTATTTGGCGTTGGCGACGAGTGTTACGCCCTGGTTCGGCTGGTAGTCCTTGATCTCGAACGGCCCGGTGCCGACCGGCATGGTACGGAACTGGTCGCCCAGCTTCTCGGCCGCCTTCTTCGAGACGATATTGCCGCCCTGGTAGTTCGCGACCAGCCCCAGGAAGCCTGGCACGACCTGCTTCAGCTTGATCTGCACCGTGTAGGGATCGAGCGCCTTGATGCTCTCGACGTTGGCGTAGTCGGCGGCGAAGGTCGAGGTGTCCTTATTGGCGGCACGCTCGAGCGAGAACACCACGTCGTCGGCCGTGAGCTCGCCGAAGTCGCGCTGGAACTGCACGCCGTGGCGCAGGTGGAAGGTCCAGGTCAGCTTGTCCGGCGTCGATTCCCATTTCTCGGCGAGGTCGGGCTCGAGACTGTCGATCGCGACCGAGCCCGGCTTGAAACGCACGAGCCCGTTGAACACCCAGTTCATCACCGGCTTGTCCTGGGTCGAGACCGCGCGATGCGGGTCGAGCGTGGTGATGTCGGCCGCCGCCATGCCGACATTCAGGATCTTTTCTGCCTGGGCGGTCGCAGAAAGTGCCACGGGCGAAGCCATGCAGCAAAGCGCCGCCGCCAGGATGTGAAGCCTTTTCATCGTCCCCGTTCCTTTCGTTGGCCCTTGGGTGGGCCGTTCTCGTTGTCGTTATTGGATCACCGAAAACGCTCGATCGTGAAAGCCCCAATGTCGGTTGGCGTCTCGCCATCGACGATCAGTTCCGAAAGCACCTCGCCCACGGCGGGCCCCAGCTGGAAGCCGTGGCCCGAGAAGCCGAACGCGTGCAGCAGCCGCGGATGGTGCGGGCTGGGGCCTATGACCGGGATATGGTCCGGCATCTCGCCATCGAGGCCGGACCAGGAGCGGATGACCATGGCGCCCCTCAAGGCCGGAATCAGGTCGATAAGCTTCGCCATCGACGCCTCGGTCGTTGCCGTCACCGGCCGCGAGCGCTCGAGCTCGATGTCGCCCCAGCCGGCGCCGCCGCCGAACACGACATTGCCGCGATCGACCTGGCGGACGTAGATGTCGCCGCCGCACACGCCGATCGAGCGGTTGATGAAATAGGGCAAGGGCTCGGTCACGATCATGTTGGGCGCCAGCGTCGCGACCGGGGCGTCATCGCCGAACCAGGCGGCAACCTTGCCGGCCCAGGCGCCCGCGACATTGACGAGCCAGCGGCTTTCGACCGTGAGCCCGCCGGCTGCCCGGACCTCGAAATTTTCGCCGTCGGACGCCGCCGCCTCGACCCGCGTCAGCTCGCGGATGTCGGCGCCGGCCCGGCGCGCGGCGCGGGCGAAGGCGGGACCGACGAGGCGCGGGTTCGCCTGGCCATCGTCGACGCAGAGCGAGGCGCCGACCACCTTGGACCCGAGCCACGGGTAGTCGGCCCGCACGGCGTTGGGCCCGATCAGCTTGAGATCCAGCCCATAGGCCGCCGCGTCGCGCGCATAGGTCTCGAGATAGGCCATATCGGCCTCGGACCGGGCGAGCTTGACGTGGCCCGAAACCTGGAACTCGCCGTCCTCGCCGACCAGTTCGGGCAGCCGGTCCCAGATCGCGCGCGAGCGCGTCGCGAGCGGCAGCTCGGCGAAGCTGCGGCCCTGGCGCCGGACGCCGCCGAAATTGACGCCGCTGGCACCGGCGCCGCAAAAGCCCTTTTCCAGCACCACGGCCGTAAGCCCGCGCTTCTGGAGCGCCAGCGCTGCCGCACAGCCTGCCGTGCCGCCGCCGATGATCGCGACATCTGCCCTCAGCCGCTCGGTCATGCCGCTTCCTCCGGTGAAGAGGCCGCGACCGGGATTGGCTTGACCGGCGCCTGGCCCCTGAGCCGGCCCACGGCCTCGAGCTCGATGCCGCGCCAATGGCTGAGCAGCTCCGCCCCGGCGGACGCGCACATCCGCCCCTGGCAGCGGCCCATACCCAGGCGGCTGTAGGCCTTGAGCCGGTTCATCTCGCGCGCCTCGCGCACTTCGACGTTACGGCGCAGGTCGCCGGCGGAAACCCCCTCGCATCGGCAGATGGTGAGATCGTCCGGGATGGCCGCATGGAAGTGATGCGGGAACGGGAACGCCGCCTCGATCGCCCGGCGGAAGCGCTGGATGCGCGCCAGGCCCCGGTCGAGCACCGCGACGCGGCCCCCGTCGACCGCCGCGCCGAGATCGCCCAGCATCGTGAGTGCCACGCGCTCGCCTGCGAGTTCGGCCGCATCCGCCCCGGCAATGCCGGCGCCGTCGCCCGCCAGATAGATATGCCGCTCCGACGCGCGACCGTCCGCGTCCTTGACCGGCAGCCATTGGCGCGTGAGGTCGTCGAACGCGAAGGCGCAGCCCAACAGATCGGCGAGCTGGGTCTCCGAGCGCAGGCCGAAGCCGGCGCCGACCGCGTCGCAGGCGATGCGCCGGGTCTCGCCGCCGCGCCGCCAGGTGATCGCCTCCGGCCGCGCCGCCCCTTCGACCGCGAAGCCCTCGACGCCGTCGATCACGGGCACGCCGCGCCGCTTCAACTCAGCCAGGTAATAGAGCCCCTTGGCAAAGACCTTCGGCAGGTTGAGCAGGCCGGGCGCCGCCTTGAGCTTATTGGCAAAGCTGCTGGTGTCGAGCACGGCCGCCACCGTGGCGCCGGCCTTGGCATATTGGTAGGCGACCAGCGGCAGGAGCGGCCCGGTGCCGGCAAACACGACGCGCCGGCCGATGGCGCAGCCCTGCGCCTTCAAGGCGATCTGCGCGCCGCCCAGGCTGAACACGCCCGGCAGCGTCCAGCCCGGGAACGGGATCGACCGGTCGGTGGCGCCGGTCGCGAGCACCAGCCGGTCGAACTCCAGTCGCTCCGCCCCGCGCGGGCCGGTGAGGTCGAGCACGCGGCCGCGCACGTTCCACACCAGCGTCTCCGGCCGATAGTCGATGCGGTCGCCGAGCCCGTCGAGCGCCTGATGGATCGCCACAGCCTTCGCCGCCTCGAAGCCGTAGAGTGCCTCCGCCGGCCGTTCGGCGCCCGGCGGCGGCTGGCGATAGATCTGGCCGCCGATCCGGAGGTTCTCGTCGATGAGCACGACGCGCCGGCCGGCCTTGGCGAGCGTCGCGGCGGCGCGCACGCCGGCCGGGCCGGCCCCGATGACGACGAGCTCAGCCATGGGACGGCACCCACTTGGTAAACAGCGCCATGCCGGGCTCGATCAAGGTCGAGCAGCCGCGCCGGCGCGCGCCGGACGCGTCATAGACCCAGCAGGCCTGACAGGCACCCATCAGGCAGAAGCCTGCCCGGTCGTGCGGCGTGAAATCGCTGGCGCCGATGCTCGGCCGGTTGAGCAAGATCGCGGTCAGCACCGTATCGCCCGGCCTGGCCGTGGCCGGCTGCCCGTCGAGGGTGAAGGCGATCTCGGCACCCGGCCGCTCGGCCAGGCGGATGAATTGTCCCGTCGATTGTCCCTGGGGGCTCACAGCATGGTCTCGTAGCGGCCGTTGATCAGCAGTTCGGCGATCGCGGCGGAATTCGGCAGGTCGAGCAGCAGCTCGACCATGCGCGCCAGATCTTCCGGGCGGATGAGCTCGTCCGCACCAAGATCGGTCTTGCCGGCGATAAGGTCGGTATCGACGAAACCCGGACAGAGCGCCGTCGCCCGGATGCCGTGCGGCCAGCCGACCCGGCGCACCGCATGGGTCAGCGCCATGACCGCGTGCTTCGACATCTGGTAGCCCGCATTGAGGCCCAAGACGCGCTTGCCCGAGAGCGAGGCGATATTGATCACGCGGCCGCGCCCGCTCGCCTTCAAGGGCAGCAGCGCCGCGCGGATCAGCCGGAACGGCGCCTTGACGTTGACCTCGAACAGTTCGTCGAGCAGCGCGTCGTCGCCGTCCTCCAGCCCGACATGCGGTGCGATGCCGGCATTGTTGACGAGCGCATCGATGCGGCCGTGAGCGGCAAGCGCGTCCGCGACCCAGCGGGCACCCGCGTCCCGGTCCTGTGCCTCGTAGCGATGGGCCGTGCGCGTCGGTGACGGTGCCAGGTCCGGCGGCAGCGCCTCTGGCCGGCGCACGCCCAGGGCCAGGTGCCAGCCGGCAGCATCGAGGCGTCGGGCGACGGCGGCGCCGATCCCCCTGTTCGCTCCCGAAATCAGTGCTACCCGCTCCATCCGCCCTCCGGCAAATCCGCGCAAACTGCATCACGGCCCGGCCGGGTCTGTAAAGAAGATTTCACATCATGATATTTGTCTTCACCACAATTCCGAAATATGGAATTATCTCGCCATGATCCCGGCCCAATCCACCCAGAAGAGCTTCGACGTACTGCGCACGCTTGCGGCCCATGGCGCCACGGGAGCGAGCCTGGCCGAGATTTCCGAGGCGGTGGCGCTGCCGAAGCCGACGGTGCATCGGCTGCTCGCCGCCATGGTGCAGCAGGGCTTCGCGCTGCGCGCCGCAACCGGCCGGCGCTATCAATTGGGGCCGGAGGTCTATGCCCTGGCGCTCCGGTCGCAATCGACGGTCGGGCTGGTCGAGACTTGGCGCGGCGCGCTGATGCGCGTCGCCGAGCGGACCGGCGACAGCGCGTTCCTGATGGTGCGCAGCGGCTACGACGCGGTGTGCCTCGCCAAGCAGGACGGCCTCGTCAATGTCCGGACCTTGACCGGCGGTGTTGGCGGGCGCATCCCGCTCGGCATCGGGCCAGGCAGCCTCGCGATCCTGTCGACCCTGAGCGAGGATGAGGCCAACACGATCCTCGCCCACAACGACCGGCGCCTGCGCATGGCCGTGCCGGACCTGCCCGAGAGCTTGCCGTCCTGGGTCGAACGCATCCGCGCGGATGGCTTCGCCCAGTCGGGCGGGCTGTTCCTGGCCGAGGTCGGCGGCGTCGCCGTACCGGTGCCGCGCCACCTGGGCGTGCCCGAATGCGCGATCAGCACCGCGACGCTCGCCTCGCGCCTCGACGAGCCCCGCGTCGCGGAGGTGGTGGCGATCCTGCGCGAGGAAATCGCGACGGTCATCGGCAAGACCGCCGGCGCGTAACGTACGCCGGCACTATCTGAGTACCGGGTCGACCGTAGATCGCACCAGTTGGTAGCGACGAAGGATTCGCGCCGGCAAATTCGATCGGCCGCAGCATCATTGCGCAGAGGCACCAAAAGACCCGTTTCCATATCTAAAATTTTATTATTTTTTTCCCTTCGCGCGCCGCCGGTGCGTCAGAAGCGCGAAACGGCGCGCCTCCAATACTTGATTAGTAAAAATAAATACTTCAATGAGAGAGGACGAGAAAATTACACAAATTCGCCTGCTGCCTCGCAGCAAACCGTTGGAAACGCCTTGGAATCGCGTGAGCGGGAGCCACTGGCACGAGATTTCCTCAACCAGGAAAAACACCGTCGATTGTTCTGACAGCCCTTCCAAATGCCAAATTATTCGTTTAATGTTACCGCTGATTTCAATATGTGCGCGCAGCACGTGTTGAGCGCCGCTTGGGCGCCAAGTTCTATTCTATTGAAATAAGCGGCTTTTCCCGCCGACGACCATCCAGGGGAGGCTTTTCATGCGACTCGGCATTTGTTTCGGCATTATGTGTCTCGGTCTCGCGGCGGTTGCGAGCACCCCGGCCAAGGCCGATCTGATCGGCAGCGGCACCAACACGGTTGACCCGAGCTTCTACCTCGGCGCGGACGTCACCGCCGACCAGGAGAACGAGGGCACGCAGACCCTCGTCAGCGGCCTGCATTACGGCCCGGGCGCGCAAAGCGAGACCTCGCTCGATTTCACGGGCACGCAGATCACGCTGACCAACGATCTGGCGCAGCCCTATTGCAGCGGAACACTGCCCTGCACCGACAGCTTCACCGGCTTCGACTTCGTGTTCTCGTCGGGCGTCGACATCACCAGCGTGTCGGTCGACGTGGCGAGCGCCGCGGATTTCTCGCCGACGGCGCTCACCTTGGTCTCGCCGAACGAGATCCTGCTCAACCTCACCGGCGTCAATGCCGCGGTGGGCGACCAACTGAAGCTTGACCTGACCTTCCCCGGCAGCACCACCTCGGCGCCGGAGCCCTTGAGCCTCGCGCTGTTCGGCACGGGCCTCGCCGGGCTCTTGGCCCTGCGGCACCGCCGGTCGACGCTTCCCGGAAGCAACGCTTAAGACTGCCCGCCGGTCGCCGCCGCGCTCCGACTGGGAGCGCGGCCGGCGTCGTCCGTGGCATGCCATCCCATAGGCCAACTCCTCAGTCGGCCAACTCATAGGACCTTCCCATGAGCGAACCCCTCATCGGTCAGATCATCGTGTTCGCCGGCAATTTCGCGCCCTCCGGCTGGGCAATGTGCAACGGCCAACTGCTGTCGATCAGCCAGAATACGGCGCTATTCTCCGTACTCGGCACGACCTACGGCGGCGACGGCCAGACCACCTTCGCGCTGCCCGACTTCCGGGGGCGGGCGAGCGTCGGCGCGGGCCAGGGCGCCGGCCTGTCGTTCTATGCCCAAGGCCAGGTGGGCGGCACAGAGAGCGTCAGCCTGGTCGCGAGCCAGGTCCCAGCGCACGGCCATGGCCTGCAGGCGGCGGCGACCGTCACCACCGCCACGCCGGGCTCGACGACCGTGCTCGGCACCGTCGAAACCACGGTGCCCGCCTATGTACCGGCCTCGACGACCGGCGCCACGGCCCTCAGCCCCTCGTCGATCAGCGCTGCAGGCAGCGGTGTGCCGCACGAGAACCGGCAGCCGTTCCTGGCGCTCAACTACATCATCGCCCTGTTCGGCATCTTCCCCTCGCAGAACTGACGGCGGCGAGCACACAACGCCACGGGTCCGCCGAGCCGCAAGCCGGCCAACGGCATGAGACCGGTGACAGAACGGAGTGAATGAGATGCCTGCAAACCCCTACGTCGGCCAGCTCATGCCCTTTGCCTCGAACTTCGCCCCGCGCGGCTGGGCCATTTGTGCAGGGCAATTGCTGCCGATCAGCCAGAACACCGCGCTATTTTCGATCCTCGGCACGTTTTACGGCGGCAACGGTACGTCCAACTTCGCGCTGCCCGACCTGCGCAGCCGGACGCCCATTCACAGCGGACAAGGGCCGGGCCTCTCTGACTATGTCGTGGGCGAGCAGGACGGCGTCGAGCAGGTGACGCTGCTGCTCCAGGAGCTGGGCCCGCATACTCACGGGCTGCTGGCGAACGCCACGGCCGCCACCACCGCCTCGCCGGCAAACGCGGTGCTGGCTGAGATGCACGGCCCCGGTCGCGGCGGCACCGGCTTCGCGGTCAACCGCTACACGACGGCAACGAGCCCGGCGACACAGCTCTCGCAGCAGAGCGTGACGTACGCCGGCCAGGCTCAACCACTGCCGCACAACAATCTGCAGCCGTCGCTCGCGATCAATTGGTGCATCGCCCTCCAGGGCATCTTCCCGGCCCGCAACTAGGGCTTAGCCCGCAACGAAAGGTGAGTCATGGCAGAGCCATTTCTCGGCGAGATGATCATGTTCGCCGGCAACTTCGCCCCGCGCGGCTATGCCCTGTGCAACGGGCAGATCCTGTCGATCAACCAGAATACCGCGCTATTCTCGCTGCTCGGCACGACCTACGGCGGCAACGGCGTCACGACCTTCGCGCTGCCGAACATGCAGAGCCGCATCACGGTCGGCGCCGGCCAAGGCCCCGGCCTCTCGCCGTATAATCTCGGCGGGATTGCTGGCGAGGAGGCCCATACCCTGCAACTCACGGAGATGCCGACCCACACGCACAACGTGATGGCCGTCGCCAACGGCACCGCGAACGGCACCAACGTGCCCAGCACGGGCGTGCTACTCGGTACCGGCACGGCGGTGGAAACGAACAGCCCGGCCGAGCCGGTCTACAGCACCAACGCGCCCAGCGTCGCTATGGGACCGCTCGGCACCGGCGGCGGCGGCCAGCCGCACGAGAACCGGATGCCTTTCCTGGCCGTCACCTGGTGCATCGCAATCACGGGCGTGTTCCCGACCCGCAACTGAGCCCGTTCGATTGAACGCTGGCCGGTCGCGCCGCCACCCTGATCAGTTGGGGCGCGACCAGTTCAGTTGAACACGGCCTGGTAATCCTGCGGCGCACCGGGCGGCGTCAGGATCGGCATGACGTGGAACTCGAAGCTCCGCCCGCCGTCGACCTCGAACCGATAGATGCCTTCCGGCAGGAGGCGGTCCTGCGAGCCCTGGAAGAAGAGGACGAAAGGTTGGCGCAGCGTCGCCCTTGGCGGCACCCGTCCGCGTTCGACGCTGACGAGCGTCAGCCGCTCCTCGCGCCCGACCGGGGCAAAGGCGCGGCCGACAAGCGGCGAAAAATCATCGGCAGTAATTTGTTGGTCCATTGGGGGCTGGTCCATTACTCGATCTCGTCCTAAGCAAGGGAAGCGAAAGCGGAAGGCGCGGGCACGCCGAACCGCAGCGCCTCGAGTTCGCGATAGACCGGCTCGAGCCAGCGCGCCGCGGCGAGCCGGGCGGGTTCCGGGGCGAGGCGCTGCTTTTCCTCGGCATCCGGCACGAAGGCGAAGGACGGCGACTTCGAGTCGACCTTCAGCACCTCTGCCATCGCGGCGCGCTCGCCGGGCGTCCAATCGACGGCGAAATGCGCCGGGACCTTCGTCCAGAGTGCCTCCGGTAGTTCGGCATAGTTGACGAGCAGCCCCTCGCCGCCCTGGCATTGCACGAGCGCCGCCCGGCACATCTGAGCCAGCACCTGCGCGCAATAGTCGGTCGGAGGCATGGCGACCGCCGCGGCGAAATCGATGCCGAACACCTGCGGCGGCATCATGCCCGGCACGGTCTGGACGCCCCGCCGCTTGAGCTGGGAGACCAGCACCTCGATCGGCTCGCGATAGAGGAACAGCCACGGCACCGTCGGAAAGGCCCGGCGGATCAGCGCCAGGTCGAGCACGTGCCAGCAGTCGAACTTGATGAACAGCCGCTCCTCGTCGCCGACCCGCCGCTGGCCCAGGCCGCCGACGACCGCGCGCAGCAGCCGGATGCGCGTCTCGTCGTCGAGATCGGCCGGGTTGAGATCCGGTCGCAGCACCGTGTCGATCGGTATCGCCTCGGAGATCGCGACATGGCGCGGCGACGCCGCCAGCATCTGGGACATGAGCGTCGAGCCGCAACGCGACATGTGGAAGACGAAGCCGGTCGGCGGCACGGGCGGATCGCGCACGAGCCAAGCCTCAGCCACGGCGAGCGGTGTCCGCGGCTGGAACAGCAGGTTGGCCGGTTTGCGGAGCTGCGCGCCGATCGTCTCCTCGAAGAACGGCTCGCCGAACCGCGCTGTGCCCAGATGACACCAGTCGATCCAGGGCTCGCCCGCCTGCCAGCGCGTGCGAAGCGGTACGCAGCCGTCAAGCGGCACCAGGTCGACGCTCATGACACGAGCGTGCGTTCGAGCCAGGCGCGCCGCGCCGCCTGCAGGGCCGAGGCGACATCGTCGCGCGTAAAGCGGAAGCCCAATTGCCGTCCGGTTTCGACCACGAGTTCGGAAAAGCGGGTCGGTTCCTCCTCCCGACGCAACGGCGCGAGGAGTGCTGCGTCCCGCAGCACCAGGTCCCGAAACGCCTCGAACTGCCGCTGCGACGACTGGGCCGCCGCCGCGACCATGGCCGGTGACAGCCGCTGCGCCGCCCCTTCCGCCTCGCTCGGGAAATGCGAGACGAGCCAGTCATCGACCTCGCAATCGAGCACCAGGTGGATCCGGTCGATCGTGCCGTTGTTCTGTACCCGGTGCGGCCGGCTGAGATCGAGATACCAGCATTCGCCGGCGCCCATCGCGACCCGTTCGCCGTCCAGGTAGAACTCGACGTCGGGGCCAGTCACGAGCGGGACATGGAGCCGGACCAGGCCCTGGTCGAATCCCAGGCCATAGTCCCGGTGCTCGCGGATGCGCGAACCGGCCGCGAGCCGCAGCAGCCGCACCGCATGGAGCGGACAGTGGAACCGCGCGAGCGCTTGGCCGAATTCGGGCAAAGCCGCGAGCAGGGGCGTGTCGGCATAGGCCGCTTCCGGCCGGGGCTCGGGATAGAGCGCCACAGCACTGCCCGCAACGGCGCGGAGTGCCAGGCCGGTCCAGCCGCCGTCGTGATAGTCGGCGTTGAAATGTGCGTGCCAATCGTCCCGTGAGATGCGCGCCAGGTCGGCGAGCAGCCGCGGCGCATCGAAGGTCAAGGGTAGCCGACAGAAACCAGCCTGCACGTGCCTGTCTTCCTTGCACCGCCGGGACAGCCCGTCTGGCGCTGAAAATTGCGTCCCGGGTTGAACATAGCCGGTTTCCAGCTACCGCAATAGCGTCTAGAATAACCTTAGGTTCAGTCGATTTCAGTTTCCCAATCGCATCGAAGCTCTTTTTTTTCGGGGGGAATTTATGCTGCCCATTTCTACAATTGATCTCGCCCCAAAATCGCCCACCCGGCGTCAACTGCTGGTCGGTGCCGGCAGTGCCGCGGCTTGCCTCGCCGGCCTCGGCTCGCGCGCGATTGCGGCCGCCCTGGTCGATCACCGGACCCCGCAGCTGACGGCGGCGAGCTTCACGCCGTTCGTCGACAAGTATCTCAAGGTCTACGCCGACGGCGGCCCCATGCCGACGCTGAAGCTCGTCAAAGTCCTGCTGCAGAGCCGTGGCAATCGCCCGACGAACCTGCGCGACCCGTTCTCGCTGATCCTGACCAGCATGGACGGTCTGGTGCTGACGTCCGAGGCGCACCAGGTGCAACTGCCCGACCTGCGCTGGGTCGAGATGTTCCTGAGCCCGATTACCGCCGACGGCACGAAGTACGAGGCCGCGTTCAACTGACCGCGCCGGACGGCAGCGGTGAATCACACCCAGGGCCGCCCGCACAGGCGGCCCTTTCACTGCGCATCCGTCGCCTCTCGGTAGAATTGCCCGTCCGCATCGGCTAAGCACGTCGCTTCGATCTCTTGTCCCGGAGCGACAGTTTCATGACGGACGAACGCGGCGCGGTCATTTCCGAGCTCCTGCGCAGCCATCGCTCGATTCGGCGCTTCAAGACCGATCCGATCGAGCCCGAACTGATCGAGCGCATCTGCGCCGACGCCATCCAGGGCTCGTCCTCGTCGGGCAACCTCAACACCTTCGCCCTCGTGCTGACGGAGGATCCGGCGCGCAAGGCGAAGCTATGCGCGCTGCATTACGAGCAGCCGATGATCCGGCAGGCGCCGCTGCTCATCACGTTCTGCGCCGATGTCCACCGCACCCGTCGCTGGCTGACCCTGCGTGAGGCGCGGGACAATTTCAACAACCTGCAGGGCTTCCTCGTCGCGGCGTTCGACGCGATCATCCTGGCGCAGAGCGTGGCGCTCGCCTGCGAGGCGCACGGGCTCGGCATCTGCTATCTCGGCACGACCATCGACGCCGCGACCGAGATCGCGCGCACTCTGGAACTACCGGAAACCTGCGTGCCGGTGACGAGCCTGGTCGTGGGCTATCCGGACGAGGCGCCGGCCCGGCGCGACCGGCTGCCGCTCGCAGCCTATCTCCACCGCGAGCGCTACCAGCCGCCGGCCGACGCCGATTTTTTGGACCTTTATGCCGAGCGCGAGAGCAAGGGCTGGCAGCGCTATCAGGCGCTCGGCCCCGACATGGCGGCGAAGATGGCCGAGCACGGCATCACGTCGCTGGCGCAGTTCTACACGAGCGACCTCAAGTATGCGCCGGCACGCTGCGAGGCGACCTCGGAACAGTTCAGCCAGCTGCTGGTCGAGCAGGGCTATACCGATCGCCTGCGCGGCACGGCACGCCGCAAGCAGGGCTAACCCCTCCCCCTGCCGAAGCCAGGAATGCTCCCCCAACGATTTGACCTGGATCAAATCCTGCGCATCCGCTCGCGCCTATGATGAAACGCAATCGATAGGCAGAGGCGGACCGAACCGCTCGACTAGCGGGGCCATGCAGCCGCCGGCTCATACGACCTGGCTGCCCTCGAACGTCGCCTCGACCTTGGGCACGCGAAGGACACGGCCGAGGGTCGGACGTCCGTCTCGCGATCGGCGCGGGAGATGGCGATGGACATTGGGAGTGGAAGCGGCCGGCGTGCGATCTCGGCCATCAGCATCGCCCTCGCCGTCGCGGCCGCCGCCGGCATCGCGTTCTTCGCGGCGCCGCGGCATGCCCAAGCCCTGCCGAGCTACGCCCGACAGACCGGCCAGCAATGCGCCGCCTGTCACAACGGCTTTCCGGAGCTCACACCCTATGGCCGGCTGTTCAAGCTGAACGGTTATGTCTTCGGCGGCGGCTCATCGGACCTGCCGCCGATCGCGGTCATGAATTTCGACAGTTTCACACACACGCAGACCGGCCAGCCCGGCGGTGCCGCACCGCATTTCGGCCAGAACAATAACTTCGCGACCGACCAGACCAGCCTGTTCTACGGCGGCGCCATCGCCTCGAACCTGGGCGCCTTCGCCCAGGTCACCTACGACGGCATCGGCCGCGCCTTCAGCTGGGACAATACCGACATCCGCTATGCCCGCACCGCCAATATCGCCGGGGCGGAAACCGTGCTGGGGCTCAGCCTCAACAACAATCCGACCGTGCAGGACGTGTGGAACACAACGCCGGCCTGGAGCTTCCCGTTCGTCTCGTCGAAGCTGGCGCCGACGCCGCTGGCGGCCACCATGATCGAGGGCGGCTTCGCCCAGCAGGTGGCCGGGCTCACGACCTATGCCTACTGGGACCGGCTCGTCTATCTGGAAGCCGGCGTCTATCGCACGCTGTCGCCCGGGGTGCAGCGGGCGTTCGGTGCCTTCTCCTCGGCCAACAACGGCATCAACGGCGTGGCACCCTACTGGCGCGCGGCGGTCCAGCGGGACTGGTACCGCAACTCGCTCGAGGCGGGCCTGTTCGGCATGGCGGCGAGCGTCAAGCCACAGCGCCTGGGCGGCTTCGGCGCCGACCATCTGACCGATGTCGGCATCGACGCGCAGTACCAGTTCCTGACGGATCGCAACAGCTTCTCGCTCCAGGCGAGCGCCATCTTCGAGAACCAGAATCTGTCGGCGAGCGGCAACCCGACGCTGGGGCTCGCGTCGAACACGCACAACACCCTGCGCAGCCTGCACGCCAAGGCCAGCTACTACTACGACCAGACCTATGGCGTGACACTGGGCGCTTTCCGCCTCGACGGCTCGGCCGACCCGACGCTCTACCCGGACTCGCCGAGCGGCAAGCCCAACTCGACCGGCATCATCGGCGAGCTCGACTATATTCCGTTCAACCACGGCGGCCCGAGCTTCTGGCCCTGGCTCAACCTGAAGCTGGGCGTCCAGTACATTTATTACCCGCAGTTCGACGGCCAGGTCGGCAGTGCCGCGACCAAGAACAACACGCTTTACGCCTTCGTCTGGTTCGCCTTCTAACGGCTGGAGCGCGCACGCCCATGACCCCCGTCCGATCCGCCGCCCCCATCCGGCAGACCTTTGCAGTCGCCGTCATCGCCGCCACGCTCACCGCCTGCAGCAGCAAGCCGCCGGCGACATCGACCGGCGAGGCGCCCCCGGAGCAAGTCCAGGGCATCGTCCATGTCTGCTCCTCGTGTCATGGCATGGGCGGGCATAGCATCTCGCCGACCTTCCCGCGCCTCGCCGGCCAGCAGGCCGGCTACCTCGAGGCCCAGCTGAAGGCGTTCCATGACCACACCCGCGCCGACCCGCACGCGCTCACCTACATGTGGGGCATGGCCGCCCAGCTGACGGACCCGCTGATCAAGGGCATCGCCACATACTATTCCATGCAGGCGCCGGTGCCGGGGACGCCGCAAGATCCGGGCGAGATGGCGGCGGGCCAGCGGATCTTCGTCGAAGGCCTGCCCGACCGGGACGTCCCGGCCTGCCAGGGCTGCCACGGCGAAAAGGCCGAGGGCATGGATGCCATCCCGCGACTCGCCGGCCAGCATCGGGAATATCTCCAGGAACAGCTGCGGAATTTCGCATCGAACGCCCGCGCGAACGAGGTGATGCACGCGAATTCGGCACCGCTCAATCCAGCGGAAATCAGCGCAATCACCGCCTATCTCGCGGCCCAGTAGCGCCAGTCCATGCTGGAAACCCCACCACCAGGACGGGTGATCTGCGCGTTTCGCGCTTGATCTTCGAAAATACTTCCGATATCGGATTGATTGCGCGTCCGGGACAGTTTCGGGCGCCAAGGAGTGTCCGATGTCTGCCCTGTCCCCGACCGTCCGTTCCGCGCTCAGGCCTGAGCCCGAACCGGAGAACGTCCGGCGTTTCGTGCTGCGCCATCTCGCGGCCGATCTGCCGCGCGTCCTGTGGTTCGTGTTCGGCCAGGTGATGTTCGTCGGCCTGACCGTCGCGTCGACCAGGCTCATCGGCGACGCGGTCGACCTTGCCGGCCACGACACCGCGTTGGCGACGTTCGTCGCCCGATTCGGCGCGATCCTCGGCGTGTTCGCGCTGGCCGTGCTGTTCCGCTGGCTCGCCGACCGGGCGATCAATGGTCATACCGCCGACGCCATGGCTGCGATCTACCAGGCGGGCTTCGAGAAGTGCCAGGGCTTCGATACGAGCTGGCATGCCGACGCCTTCGCCGGCTCGACCGCGCGCAAGGTGACGCGCGGCGCCCAGGGCTACGACATCTTCGTCAGCGTCTGCTATTTCCTGTTCCTGCCGTCGGTGCTTCTGGTGCTGATCACCGCTGCCACGATCGTGGGCGACAGCGCGCTCGCCTCCACGGCGATGCTCCTGGGCGCCGTCGTCTATTTCACCGCCATCGGCTGGTTCAACCTCACGCGGGTGATGCCATTGATGAAGGAGGCGTTCGCCCAGGACAGCAAGATCACCGGCGAACTGGTCGACGTGCTCGGCAACAACGCCGCGGTCAAGTCCTGGGCGATGGAGCCGAACGAGCAAGGCCGCTTCCACAAGGTCGTCGGGACCTGGCACGCGAAGATCCTGCGCGGCTGGAACGGTGCGGTGAATAGCGGTGCCTTGTCCTCGTCCATCTCGTCGGTCGTGCTGATCCTGCCGATCGCGATCGTCGTGATCGAGGCGCGCAGCGGTCTGGTCGAGGCGGGCACCGTCGCCATGGTGATCGGCGCCGGCTTCGTGCTGCGCGGCTGGCTCGGCAACATGGGCCAGGGCATGCGCGAGGCCCAGAACGCAGTCTCGGAGATGACGGAGCTCCTGACGCTGCTCACCCGCCCGAACGAGGCGGAGGAGGACGCGGGCCTGGCCGAGTTCAAGCCCGGCCCGGGCGCCATCCGGTTCGATCGCCTGTGCTTTCGCTATGCCGAGGCGAACGGCGCCGTGTTCGAGGACCTGAGCGTCGAGATCGAGGCGGGCCAGACCGTGGCGCTGGTCGGCCCATCCGGCAGCGGCAAGAGCACGTTCGTGAAGCTGCTGCTCGGGCTCTATCGGCCGGACGGCGGCCGCATCCTGATCGACGATCAGGACGTCGGCCTCTGCACCCGGGCGAGCGTCCGGCGCGAGATCGCACTCGTGCCGCAGGATCCGGTGCTGTTCCACCGCACGATCGCGGACAACATCGCCTACGGCGCGCCGGCTGCCACGCGCGAGGCGATCCGCGACGCGGCACGGCGCGCGCGGCTCGACGACATGATCCTGGGCCTGCCCGACGGCTATGAGACGCTGGTCGGCGAGCGCGGCGTCAAGCTGTCGGGCGGCGAGCGGCAGCGCGTCGCGATCGCCCGGGCCCTGGTGGCGCCCCGGCCGGT
Organism: Aliidongia dinghuensis; assembly: GCF_014643535.1. Classification (NCBI taxonomy): domain Bacteria; kingdom Pseudomonadati; phylum Pseudomonadota; class Alphaproteobacteria; order Rhodospirillales; family Dongiaceae; genus Aliidongia; species Aliidongia dinghuensis. Next base: position 165,097 of record NZ_BMJQ01000009.1, read on the forward strand.
CCTGGTGTTCGACGAGGCGACCTCGAGCCTCGACACGGCGAACGAGCAGGCGATCCAGCAGGCCCTCGGCCAGGCGATGCGCGACCGCACCACGATCATCGTGGCGCACCGGCTCTCGACCGTCCGCCACGCCGACCGGATCCTGGTGTTCGACCGCGGCCGGATCGTCGAAGACGGCTCGCACGAGCAACTGGCGAAGCGTCCGGGCGGCCTCTATGCCCGGCTGCTCGACGCCGACCGGGAGCAGCGCGCGGCATGAGCATGGTCGCTGATCTGCCCTGCATCCTTCGGCAATATGATGCCGAGATGCGGGCGGACCCGCCGCCGGAACCGGGCGTGTCGCGCGCCTGGTCCGGCGGCGTGCTCCGCACCACGGGCGCCTATCACTTGATCGGCTATTCGGCGCTCGCCGGCGCCGACGTCGACCGCGAGATCGAGGCCCAGGTCGCGTTCTTCCGAACGCTCGGCGTCGCCGTCGAATGGAAGCTCTACGGCCATGACCGGCCGTGCGATCTTGCCGCCCACCTGGCCCAAGCCGGCTTCGTCGCCGACGAGACCGAGCATTTCATGGTGTGCGACCTCGAGGCCGGCACCTTCGATGACCTGCCGCCCGACGGTATCGAAATTCGCCAGGTGCGTGACCTCACAGCACTCGAAGACTTCGCCCTGGCCGCCGGCCTCGCCTTCGACCGGGACGAGACCTGTGCGCTCGACGCCTATGCCGCACGCCTCGCCGACCCGACCCTGGCTCTGCTCGTGGCCTATGACGATGGTCGTCCGGTCGCAGCCGGCCGGCTCGAGATGCCGCGCGGCCGCGCGTTTGCGGGCCTGTGGGGCGGCGGGACCGTGCCGGGGCATCGCGGCCGCGGCATCTATCGCGCGCTCGTCGCCGCCCGTGCCTGGGAAGCGCTGTGGCGCGGCTATCGCTATCTCACCGTCGACGCGCGCGCGACCAGCCGGCCGATCCTCGAACGGCTGGGCTTCATCGAGCTGACCCGCGTCACCGGCTGGACGCTGGCGCCCTAACAGGCCGTCCATGCATCGCCAACTGTGATCCGGCTCATAACCGGAATCGGCATGAACGGTGTTTCATGCCGCGGCGGCACCGGCCGGCTGAGGCAAGCCGATTTGAGCCGCCACCCGGATTCGTCCAGTCCCGGAGGCGAAACATGGGCAGCCATTTCAGCGCCGTCTGGCACCCCGGCACCGGGGCGCAATGGTGGGCGGCGCGCGTGTCCTTCGATCAGTTCAAGGCGCTCGACCAGAAGCATTTCGACGACGGCCTGCGCCTCAGCGCATTGCAGGTCGACAGCGACGGCAACCACTCGGCCGTCTGGCGCACGGGCATGGGCGCGCAGCACTGGCAGACCGGCATGACCCGCCGTGAACTGAAGGTGTTGGACAACCAACTCTTCGCGAGCAGCCAGCGCCTGGTCCGGGTCGATACGATCAACGGCATCGATTCGAATGACGGCTGGTACGCCGTCTGGCGCCCGGGTACCGGCGCACAATGCTGGCGCACCGGCCTCACCGCCGAGGAGTTCGAGCAGCAGGACGCCGAATTCTTCGTTGGCGGGCTGCGCCTCTGCCACATGCGGCACGATGCCCGCGGCTCAGGGAAGTTTCTCGGCCTGTGGCGCCCCGGAACCGGTGCGCAGCATTGGCTCGCCCAGAATCCGGTCGACCTTGCCCAGTTCGCGCGGATGAACGCCCAGCACGAGGTCGCCGGCGAACGCCTCGTGGCGCTGCCTCATCACGGCCTGAACGCGATCTGGCGCTCGGGCTCCGGCCCTGCGCCCTTTGTGTTCGCGACCGATCTCGCGAGCTTCAAGGCAGCCGACGCGGAGCTTTTCAATCGCGGCTTTCGGCTGGCGCATTTCAGTACCGGCGCCGCAGCGTAGGAAACCTTCCAGCCGCAGAAGTCATGGCCGTTGCCGACGGACTTCCGCTAGGCTCGCGGGCATGGACAGGACCGTGCGACACAGCGACGACGGCCGATCAGCAACCGGCGTCGGGCTGGGCAGAAGCGAGGCGGCGGAGCAGGACTGCATCCGGATCGGGCGCGGCGGCGACGGGATCGAACGGGCCGAAGCCCGGTTCCGGGGCCAGGCCTTCGCACCGCATCGCCATGACACCTATACGATCGGCGTGACGCTGGCCGGCGTGCAGGCGTTCTGCTACCGCGGCGAACGGCAGCATGCGCTGCCGGGCCAATATCACATCCTGCATCCCGACGAGCTGCATGACGGCGGCGCCGGTACCGACGAAGGCTTCGCCTATCGGGTCGTCTATCTGGACCCGCGCCTCGTCCAGGACGCGCTCGGCGGCCGGCCGCTGCCGTTCGTCCGCACCCCGGTGCTGGACCCGTTGCTTCGACCGGAAGGCTTCCTCGCCGACGCTTTGGATCTCCAAGCCGAGATCGACGAGCTCGCGCGGACGGAGATCATCGTTGCCGTCGCGAGCCTGCTCAGCGCCGCCGCATTGGCCGGTGCCCCGCCGACCGGCTCGCTGGCGCTCCGAGCGATCGCGCGCGTCCGCGGCCTCATTGCGGAAAGCCCGACCGAGCGGCATTCGATGGCGACGCTCGAACGCGTCTCCGGCCTCGACCGCTGGACGATCGCCCGGCAGTTCCGCGCGCTCTACGGCACGAGCCCGAGCCGGTTCCGCACGCTGCGCCAGCTCGACCAGGTCCGCCATCTCATGGCCGGCGGCACCCCGCTGGCCCTCGCCGCCGCCGAGGCCGGCTTCGCCGACCAGAGCCATATGACCCGGCAGTTCAAGCGCGCCTACGGCCTGACGCCGGCCGCCTGGCTTGGCGCGACCGGGCTCGAAGCGACCGACCTCAATCGAGCCCGCGGACCCGCTCGGCGACCGTGACCAGGGCCGGCACGCGGCTCGCCGAAAGCCGGTCGGCAATGGTCCGGCGCAAGTCCGGCGTGCCGCCCTCGGCCGCACGCCAGAACCACTCGGCCGCCGCCGAAGCCAGGCCGCGCTCGGCGAGCGCCGTCGCATAATTGTACTGGGCACGGAAATAGCCGGCTTCGGCTGAGCGGCGATACCAGTCGAACGCGGCAGCCGGGTCCCTGGCCGTGCCCCAACCCTCCTCATAGCAGCGCGCCGCCAGGTTCATCGCCCGGGCATGGCCCTGGGCCGCGGCCTTCAAGTACCAGGCGAGCGCCTTCGCCGGGGCGCGCTCGACGCCGTTGCCGTCGAGATAGAGGTGGCCGAGGTTGTACTGGCCCCAGTCATTCCCGGCAGCGGCGGAGCGGCCGTACCAGACCGCAGCCTCGGCAACGTCCGCCGGCACGCCCCAGCCCAATTCGTGGCAGCGGCCCAGCATGTTCATGGCGTCCGCATCGTGCGACCGCGCCGCCGTCTTGAACCAGCGCACGGCCGCCGCCGCATCCTTCGGCACGCCCTCGCCCGCCAAGAGCATGCGGCCGAGCCGCACCTGGGCCTCGGTCAACCCGCCCTCGGCCCCGATCCGCACCCAGGGTGCCGCGACGGCCGGGTCGCCGCTCAAGAGTTCCTGGAGCTCGTGCCGTGACATGTGCGCGAGTTTGGCCGCGTCCGGCGCGTCGAAACGCGCCGCGGCCGATCGACGACGGGTCCACATCGTGTCGCCTAGAGTTCCGCCCAGCGGCGCAGCAGGTTGTGGTAGCAGGCGGTCAGCCTGAGCGCCGCCGGGGCTTCGGGCGCCGTCTTGGCGAACTCGCGGATGCCGAGATCGAGATCGAACAGCAGGCTGCGCTCGCCGTCGTCCTTGACCATGCTCTGGGTCCAGAAGAAGGCAGCGACCCGGGCGCCGCGCGTCACCGGCATGACACGGTGCAGGCTGGTCGCGGGATAGAGCACCATGTCGCCGGCCGGCAGCTTGACCGAATGGGTGCCGTAGGTGTCCTCGACGACCAACTCGCCGCCGTCGTAGTCCTCGGGTGCTGAGAGGAACAGCGTCGCCGACACGTCGGTCCGGAGCCGATAGGCCGTGCCCGGCACCTGGCGCACGGCATTGTCGACATGGGCGCCGAACGACATACCCGGCACATAACGGTTGAACAGCGGCGGATAGACGTGGCGCGGCAGCGCCGCCGCGAGGAAATCCGGCGCACGCTCGAGCGCGCGCAACACCAGCTCGCTGAGCTCGCGCGCGACCGGATCGGTCTCAGGCAGCTGCTGGTTCACCTTGACGCGGGCCGACTGATGGCCGGCGGTCAGCCGGCCATCGTGCCAATCCGCCCGGTCGAGCCGGTCGCGGCACAGCGCCACCTCGTCGGCGCTGAGCACGCCGGGGATCTGAAGCAGCATGATCGTCAGAACGTGAAGGCGGTCGAGAAGATTACGGTGCGCCCCGCCCCGGGCACGACATGGTTCTCCGCCGCGGAGGTGTAGTAGGCCGCGTCGTAGTATTTCTTGTCGAGCAGGTTCGTGGCGTTGACCTGCAGCTTCACATTGTCGTTCAGCTGATAGGAGGCGACGGCGTTGAAGGTGACATAGCCCGGCAGGTTGGCCTGCTCTCCGAAATCCGCGAAGCGATGGCCCACCCAGTTGGCGCCGCCGCCGACCATCCAGTCGTCATTGATATTGTATTCGGTAAAGAGGCTGCCGGAATTCCGAGCCACGTTCTGCAACACCTTGCCGACGAAGGCCGCCGTGCCCGACCTGATGGTCTTCGCGTCGAGATAGGTATAGCCGGCATAGATCTCCCACGCGGGCGTGATGTAGCCGTTGATGCCGAGCTCGAAGCCGCGGACGCGCTGATCGCCCGCCAGCGTCGTGATGGTCGGGTTGTCCGGGTCGTTGGTCTGGGCGTTGTCGACTTCGGTATGGAACAGCGCGCCCGTCACGTTGAACATGCCGCCCAGCCACGAGGTCTTGCCGCCGACCTCGTAGGTCTTGGCCTCGACGGGCGACAGGCCGGCGGTCTTGGTCGTGAGCGTCAGCGCCTCGGCCGACGGGTCGAACGACGTGCCATATGAGAAATAGTAGCTCTGCGTGTCGTCCGGTTTGATCACGATGGCGGCGCGCGGGCTCGTCTCGTGGTCGACATGGTCGAGGTGCAGCGTCGTCGCCGTCGCGAGCGTGTACTGGTTGTAGCTGGCCGCGAACCGGTCGTAGCGCACGCCGCCGATCACGTCGACGTAGGGGCCGATCTGGATCGTGTCGGTCAGGTAGCCGGCACTCGAATAGGCCGTCGTATTCTGCTGCGAGGCGATGCCCTCCGGCGGCGCCACTTCGTTCGGGTCCGGGCTGAGCAGCGGCGTCATCGGGATGAAGTTGTTGTTCTTGTTGAACGGGTTGTTGAACCGCCCGATGTTCGAGGTCTGCCGCGAGAATTCGGCACCCACCGTCACGATGTGGTCGACCGGCCCCGTGGCGAAGCGGGCGGTCACATCCGTCTGGTTGGTGAGGTTGGTCTGGGCGCCCTGGCTCGACGGCTCGTCGTGGCCGACCCGTATCGCGCTGAGCGGCGTCGTCGCGGTCGGCGCGGTCGCCCCGAAGTTGGGCGAATTGAACCGATAGCCGAACATGTAGCTCGCGAGCCGGAGCGTGTCGGAGACCGACAGGGCGCGGCTGAACTCGTGCCGGACCCGGATGGTGGCGATGTCGTCGCGCGCCGTGTTCTGGTCCGAGGTCAGGCCATAGAACGAGCTGCGCGACACGGGCGCCGGCTGGCCGTTGATGAACGGGATGCCGAAGTCCGGCACGTTGTTCTCCTCCTGGTGCAGGTAGGAGAAAGTCAGCGTCGTCGGCGTGCCGAGGCCGAGCGCGTAGGAGGGTGCCACGCCCCAACGTTCGTTGTGGGCGATGTCGCGGTCGGCAACGTCGGAGCTTTCGGCCATCGCGTTGAGGCGGATCGCCGACGTCGCGGTCAGCGGCTCGTTGACGTCGGCCGTGCCGCGGAACAGCGAGTTCGTGCCGGCCGAGACCGTCCCGGCATAGAGCGGCGCCAGCGTCGGCGCCTTCGAGACCTGGTTGATGACGCCGCCGGTCGAGCCGCGGCCGAACAGCACCGCCGACGGGCCCTTCAGCACCTCGACCTGGTCGAGATCGAAGCTGTCGCGGGTGTAGACGGCGGCATCGCGGATGCCGTCGAGGAAGAAATCGTTGAAGGCGGAGAAGCCGCGCAGATTGACCGTGTCGCCGCGCGCCGCCCCCTCGCCCGAATTGAAGGTGATGCCCGGCACGTTCTTAAGCGCGTCTTGCAGCCGCGTCGTGCCCTGGTCCTTCAGCAGCTGCTGGTCGATGACGTTGATCGATTGCGGCGCGTCCTGCAGTCCGGTCGGCAGCTTGTCGTTCACCAGCGCCCGGACGCCGGTGACGGTAATCTGCTCGGCCTTGCCGTCGCCCTGCGGCGGATCCTGGCTGGCCGTCACTGTCTGGGCGAAGGCACCCGACAGCGTTGCTGCCGAGGTCATGCAAACCGTGGTCGCGGCCAGCGCCGGCTGTGACAGGCCCAGGAACGACGGACGCCGAAGGCTACTTTCGGCCGAATCCAATGCACGCATGTTAAATGTCCCACCCCTCTTCGGCGGGAGCCCGTCCAACCCCTTTCAGCGCCATAGTTTTCCGGCGCATGAGGTCGTGATCGCGCCCCGCAATTCAATCCGACGAGGCGGACCTTAGTGAGGTCGAACAGCAATTGCAAATGATTCTCACTACCATTTGCAACATGGTAGTTATGATACCTAACGCGCCCGTTTCGGTGCGATTTGGGGCTCCAATGTCGGGTCTGCCCGAAAGCCGATCGACTGCTTTCGGGCATGGCTGCAGGCGTTCCGGAGGTTTGCCAGATTGCCAGAATTGACAGGGATAGCGCACCCGGCGAATCTGAAGGCTCGCGCTCCAGCTAAAGAAATTCTTTTCTTCTCATGAAGTCGCCCGTCTACCTCAACGCACTGCGCGCCTTCGAGGCCAGCGCCCGGCATGAGAGCTTCTCTGCCGCTGCCGCAGAACTGAACGTGACCTCGGCAGCCGTCGGCCAGCTCGTACGCAGCCTCGAGGAGTGGCTTGGCACTCCGTTGTTTCATCGAGGCACCAGCGGACGAGCCAGGCTCGTCCTGACCGAGACAGCTCTTCGAGCGATGCCCGATATCCGGGCGGGGTTCGACCGCTTGAGCCTCGGCCTGGCCAAGTTGAAAGAGGGATCCGCGAACGGCCTGCTGACCGTGACGGTGAGCCCCGCCTTTGCTGCGAAGTGGCTGCTGCCGCGGCTCGATCGGTTTCAGGCCGCTTGGCCGGATACCGACGTCCGGCTCGATACCAGCCTCAAGCTGCTCGATTTCCCGGCGCAGGGCATCGACATCGGCGTGCGCTACGGCGCCGGAACCTGGCCTGGCCTGACGGCGGAAAAGCTGATGGAGGAAGAGGTCTATCCGGTCTGCTCTCCAGCACTTTTGGGCAAGAGCCGGCGGCTACGCTCGCCGGCGGACCTGGCGAACGAGACCCTGATCCATGATCTGTCGGTCGATTCCCGCGCTGGCTTCGCGACGTGGGACACCTGGCTGGAGCGAGCGGGCGTAAAAGAGATTTCCCCCAAGCGCGGGCTGCGCGTCAACAATTCAGCGGCCGTCCTGCAGGCGGCGATCGACGGGCATGGCGTAGCGCTGGCGCGCAGCATCATGGCGCGCGACGACTTGGCGGCAAGTCGGCTGGTGCGGCTGTTTCCAGAGGTCGAATTGGCGGCGGCGCTTGCCTACTACGTGGTCTATCGCCCCGAATGCGCGACGCTGCCCCGGCTGTTGGCGTTTCGGGGCTGGCTCTTCGACGAAGCAGCGCAAAATAGCCCCCTCCCCCAGCACGGCTTCTAAATCGAGCCCCGTCGGCCCGACAGGGATTGGAAAAGATTTCCTTTAAAGGCTCCAAAGATCTTCGCGTTTGCGAGGGGACGCTCTGCCGCCTCATATGTCGTGACAGACAAGACTGAGGTCGCAGGACCGGTCGCGGTTCATCCGGACCGAGACGTGCCTCAGATCGCGATGGGGGCCGCCCTTGTACGACGTGTCGGTGGCCGGCCCCATCCTCGTCCGTGTTCTGGAAGGAAGGGCATGCTTGTCAATTCAGACTTTTCGCGGCGCGCCATCGTTACGCCCGATGAGTATCGATGGGTTGCCTCCCCGCAAGGCGGCGTCGAACGCGTGATGCTTGACCGTCTTGGGGATGAAAAAGCGCGAGCAACCAGCATCGTGCGATACGCGAAAGCGTCGCATTTTCCGCCTCACATGCACCCGGGCGGTGAGGAGGTGTTGGTTCTTTCCGGCACCTTTTCCGAAGGCGAGCGCGACTATCCCGCCGGGTGGTATCTGCGCAATCCGCCGAGGTCGTCCCATCGGCCGTCCAGCGAGGACGGCACGACGATCTTCGTGAAGCTCTGGCAGATGCCGGCCAGCGAAAGCGAGTTCGTCCGCGTAAACACGCACGATCCGTCCCGATGGACGAGGCAGCGAGATCGTGAGGTCTGCCCGCTATTCTCCGGAGCCGACGAACAGGTCGCCCTCGAGCGCGTCGCTGCCAGCGCGAGGATTTTCGCCGGTCGCGTCGACGGCGCCGAAATGTTGGTGCTGGATGGCGAGTTGCGCGAGGAAGACCAGATCTACCGCCGCGGCAGCTGGATCCGCCTTCCGGCGGGCGAGGACCCCGCCTTCATCGCTGGGACCAGCGGGGTCACGATCTACCTGAAAACCGGCCACCTGCGTACCCAGCCGGTGCCGCCCGCATGCTGACCGCACGGTTTGGGATCGTCGGCGGTGGCCTGAGCGGCCTCTGGGCCGCGGCGCTGCTCGAGGAACAGGGCATCGACGACTATGTCCTGCTGGAAGCGCGGGAGATGTTCGGCGGCCGGATTCGTTCCGAGGCGGTGGGCGCAGAGGTCGACGGCGAGCAGCCAACCGCCGGGTGCTTCGACCTGGGCGCCACCTGGTTCTGGCCAGCACTGCAGCCCGAGCTGGCCGCCCTCGTCAGCAACCTCGGGCTTGACGCCTTCGAGCAGTACGAAGCGGGCGACATGCTCGTCGACCGGTCCGAACTCGGTGCGCCGAGCCGTGTCCGCGGCTATCTCTCGTCGCCTGCCTCCATGCGCATCGCGGGCGGCATGGGCGCACTGGTCGATGCAATTCGACGCCGCCTCAAGTCGACGCGCCTGATGCGTGGGCAACGCGTGCGGACCATCCGGCACACCGGGACCGACATTGCGCTGGACACCGAAGATGCCGGCGGACGCGGTGCGACCTATCGCGTCGCTCACGTCCTGCTCGCCGTGCCGCCGCGCCTCGCCACGGCGACAATTGAATTCATGCCGTCGTTGCCGGACGCTCTCGCGCTCGCGTGGCGGCAAACTGGCACATGGATGGCGCCCCATGCGAAATATGTCGCGATCTACGACGCACCATTCTGGCGTGACCAAGGGCTCTCGGGCGAAGCCCGGAGCATGGTGGGGCCGCTCGCCGAGATTCATGACGCGTCGGCGCCCGGCGGCGATGCCGCGTTGTTCGGGTTCTTCGGGATTGCCTCCGAGACGCGCAGGCGCGCCAGCGAAGACATGTTGCGCGTGCATTGCCGCGCTCAGCTCGCGCGACTGTTCGGGGCAAGCGCCGCTATGCCGAAAGCGGAGCTGCTGAAGGACTGGGCCGGCGATCCCTACACGGCGACCGTCGCCGATCTGCACGCGGATTCCTCTCACGCTGACGCACCGGAGCCCAGCCCACGCCATGGCATCTGGCGCGGCCGCATCGTCGGCATCGCAAGCGAGTGGTCCCCTCGCTTCCCGGGCTATGTGGCCGGGGCGGTCGAGGCTGCCGGCCAAGGCGTGGCGGCGCTGACGTCGCCAGAGATCATCCGTTCCTCATCCCCGATTCCAGCCAAGGAGTGACGACATGAAGTTGAGTGGCAAGACAGCGCTGATCACGGGTGGCGCGAGCGGCATCGGGCTGGCGGCCGCGGCGCTTTTTGCGCGCGAGGGCGCGCGCGTGGCGATCACTGGCCGGGAAGAAGCCCGGTTAATGCAGGCGAAAGCCCACCTGGGTGACACGGCGATCACGATCGTGGCCGACGTGCGCTCGCGCGAAGCGATGCAGGGCATGAGCCGCCAGGTCGCCGGCGCGTTCGGCGGACTCGACATCTTCTTTGCCAACGCGGGCGTCGCATTCGCCACCCCGCTCTCCGGGACCGATGAGGCCCGCTACGACGAGCTCATGGATATCAACGTCAAGGGCGTCTTCTTCTCGATGCAGGCCGTTTCACCGATCCTGCGCGAGGGCGCCTCGGTCATCCTCAACACGTCGTGGCTCAACGAAGTCGGCACGCCGGGTCTCTCGATGCTGTCGGCGTCGAAGGCCGCCGTGCGGTCGCTGGCCCGTACCTGGTCGGCTGAGCTGCTCGACCGCAAGATCCGCGTGAACGCGGTCAGCCCAGGCGCGATCGATACGCCGATCCACGCCCGGGGCGGCAGCACGCCGGACCAGGTCCAAGCCGGCAAGGACCGCATTGCCTCGCGCATCCCGCTCCGACGGCTGGGCGAGCCTAGCGATATCGCCGAGGCGGCGCTGTTCCTCGCGAGCGATGCATCCCGGTACATGCTGGGTGCCGAGCTGGTCGTCGACGGCGGCTTCTCGCAGTTGTAGGTGCAGGCCGAGACGCCCGCGAAGAAACCGCCATCTTTCAACCGGCTGGGCGACACGCAGCTGCGTCTATTAGCCTGGCAACAGCATGTGGCTGATCCAGGGTCCCGCGGTCCGGCCGGCCGAAGAAGGTTCGTGGGCATCGAACATCGCATGACACTTCTTCGCCGGCAGGGGCGGTGGGATCAATCGCCTTCGCCTTGAGGCACGATTGCCGTGATGTCCACGGTCCCATGGGCGCTCGTTGCCGTGGCCGGCGTGACGACCGACAGGGTCCCGTACATCGGGTACGAAGTTGCCTCGCTCTCTACCACAGAGGCGTCATAGTCGATCGTGACAAGACAGCTGGCACCGGGAGCGATCGGCTTGGCGACGCAGCCGTTTGGGCCAAGCGCCAGATAAGCGCCAGCCTGGCTCAGATTCACGGAGGTGACAATCAATGGCGTCTGGCCCGTGCTATGCAGCGCCAGCTGCACGGATCCCCTTGTGCCGGCGGCGACGCTGAGAGAAAGCGGCGGGTCCCAGGCATAGTTCTCACCATAACCTGCCCCAGACAAGGCAGCAGTCGCGTTGCCTTTGCCGTAAGGGCCGACCGCGTAGCCAGTGATGGCGCCTGAATAGTTGCCGCCGAGCGCTGGCTTGAAGGCAACCACGGCCGTGCATTGGGTGCGGGCCGCGGTGCTGCAATCCGTCGAAACCAGCGTGAAGGCGCCGCCGGGCGCCACCGAGACACTGGTCAAAGCCCCGCCACTGACGACGATGCCCACATTGAGGGTGGCCGTTTGACCCGGTTGGACAACGCCCGGGAAACTTGTCGGCCCCGTGACATAGACGCGAGCGGGCGGATGGTAGCAGCACGAGCCTTTCGCAAGCGCGAACGGCGCAAAAATCAACGAAGCAAGAACAATGAAGGTCGCTACGAAGATACGCATGGCACTCTCCGTATCGATACTGTTGAGCGTGCCACGCTACACTTCCAGTTTAGTCATGTCAATTAAATAACGGTATGATGGTACGGAACGTCTGCAAACCAACGCCCGTGCGCGTTCCGGTCTGAGGCTGTCAGCCTTTGGATAGGAGCCTGCTTAAGCAAACATTCGCGTCGGGCGCTAGATCGGTTCCTGCCGCTTGAGACGGGTGCTGTAGCTGAAGCGATCGGCAGGATGCACGCTGACCGTGATTTCGATCAGGGTGCTGGGGCTGAGGAAATACTGCCGCCGGATTTCCAGCGCATGATCGCCGGCGGGCGCCCTGAGCGGCTTCGCCAAGGCCTCCGGAACGCCGGCGGCGGCGATATCCTGGCGGATCTCGACGATGCGGCGGCCCGTCGTCTCCTCGATCAGCGTGCCGAAGATCCCTCGATAGGTTCCGATCCGCCCCCTGATCTCGGCAGCGATCGAAGCGGCGATATAGACGTCGGTCCAGCAGATCGGGAGCGTATCCGGCCTGTCCGGCAGGCGCCGGAGGCTCGAGACCTTGAGCCAGCTGCTGCCGGGCTTGCAGCCGAGCTTCCTCGCCAGCGCGTCGTCCGCCACCACCTCGTCGATCGACTGGACGTCGCGCACCGTCTCGAAACCGAACTGCTGGATCGCTTCGATCGACGAGAGCGCTTGGGTGAACTCGCCGCGCCCTGCCCCCGGGCGCGTCGCCTCGACTCGCGTGCCGGCGCTCTTCTTGCGGCTCACCAGACCCGACGCCTGCAGCTCCCGCATGGCGGCCCGAATGGTCGAGCGGCTGACGCCGAATTCCGCGGCGAGCTCCAGTTCATTGGGCAGCACCGAGCCCACGGGGTAGCGCCCCTTGCCGATCGCCTCGCTCAAGGCCCTGGCAACAATCGCGTATCTCGTTTCCAACGGCTCCCCCTCGCGCCCCACCCCATCAAAACCGCGTCCCGGGCCACACCGTCAAGCATGCTTGACTCTCCATTATGTTCGTACATAATTTATGTTCGAACATAATGGAGATAGGAAAACGGACATGACCGGCAGCACAGTTTTCGATTCCGCGCTGTTCCGCGACATGTTCGGGACGCCCGAGATGCGGGCCGTCTTCACGGACGAAGCGCTGGTCTCGCGCTATCTCGAGGCCGAGGCGGCGCTCGCTCGCGCGCAAGCCCGGGCGGGCATCGTGCCGCACGAGGCGGCGGCCGCGATCGACGCCGCCTCGCGGTCCGTCGTCATCGACTACGAGAAGCTGCGCCACGAAACGGAAATCGTGGGATATCCGATCCTGCCGCTCGTCCATCAGCTGGCCGCCGCCGCGGGTGAAGCCGGCCGCTACGTCCATTGGGGTGCCACGACCCAGGACATCATGGACACGGCCAACGTGCTCCAGATCCGGGACGCTCTCGGCATCGTCGACCGTGACCTGAAAGAGGTCCGCACGATCCTCGCCGACATGGCGCGGAAGCATCGCGACACGCCGATGGCCGGCCGGACCCATCTGCAGCAAGCGCTGCCCATCACGTTCGGCTACAAGGCAGCCGTGTGGCTCGCCTCGATCGATCGCCACATCGAGCGCGTCGCCGAGGCACTGCCGCGTGTGCTGGTCGGCGAGTTTTCGGGCGCAGCCGGTACGCTTGCCTCCCTCGGCGAGGGCGGCCTCGATGTCCAAAAGCTGTTTTGCGACGAGCTCGGCCTCGCTCAGCCGCCGATCACCTGGCACGTGGCCCGCGACGGCATTGCGGAGGCGGTGACGCTGCTCGGCCTCATTACCGGCACGCTCGGCAAGATCGCAACCGACGTCATGCTGATGTCGGCGACCGAGTTCGGCGAAGTCTCCGAACCCTTCGTGCCCGGCCGCGGCGCTTCCTCGACGATGCCGCAGAAGCGCAATCCGATCTCGAGCGAGTTGATGCTCGCGGCCGCAAAGGCCGTGCGCCAGCACGTCGCGACCATGCTCGACGGCATGATCCACGACTTCGAGCGGGCGACCGGCCCCTGGCATCTCGAATGGGTGGCACTGCCGGAGAGTTTCCTGCTCACGGCATCAGCCCTTGCCAACGCGAAGTTCATGCTCGCCGGCCTGGTGGTCCATGAGGACCGCATGCGCGCCAATCTCGGCCTGACCCACGGCCTGATCGTGGCTGAGGCCGTCATGATGGCCGCCGCCCCCAGGCTCGGCCGCCAGCATGCCCACGACGTCGTGTACGACGCCTGCCGCAAGGCGATCGAAAGCGGCGGCACCCTCGCGGCAATCCTGGCCGACGTGCCGGAGGTCGTGGACGCGCTGGGCGGTGTAGACGTCGTCCGCCGTCGCTGCGACCCCGCCAACTACCTGGGCCTCTGCGGCGAGATGATCGACCGCGTTCTCGGCCACCCGCCGACCGGGGCGCGCTGAGCGCTGCCCAACCTTCATCTACGCGTGAGCACGGACTGCCGAGGCGCCGCAAGAGCACCGCCCGTGCGCGAACCAAACATTGCTGGGGAGGAAGACATGGCCATGGCCACAACGGAAAGCCGCGCGCCCGCTGCCGGCGAAGACACGTCACCCAAGGCATCGATCTGGCGCAACCTCGGCTTTCAGGTCGCCGTCAGCATGGTGCTGGGCGTCGGCATCGGGTTGATCTGGCCCGAGTTCGCGACGTCACTCAAGGTCCTGGGCGACATCTTTCTGCGCCTGATCAAGACAGCAGTCGCCCCGCTGGTTTTCCTCACCGTCGTGGTCGGCATTACTGCGGCGGGCGATGTCAAACGGGTTGGCAAGGTCGGCCTGATCGCCATCGTCTATTTCGAGATCGTGTCGACGATGGCACTCGCCCTTGGCCTGGTGTTCGGCAACCTGCTGGGCATCGGCCGGAACCTCGGCCGGCTTGCCGCCTCCGACGGTGCCGCCAAGGGTGCCGCTGCGGCCGTGCAGGCGGCCAAAAGCTCCCACACGACGTTCGAGCAGTTCCTCCTCAATATCTTTCCGGACAATTTCATCGGCGCCTTCGCGCGCGGCGAGCTGCTGCAGGTCCTCGTCATCTCGCTGCTGTTCGGCTTCGGGCTGATGGCGCTGAAGCCCGAGAAGCGCGCGCCGATCGAGCGCGGCATCAATACCATCTCGACGGCGCTCTTCGAATTCATCCATGTAATCATGAAGCTGGCTCCGATCGGCACGTTCGGCGCGGTCGCTTATGCAGTCGGCGCGAACGGCACCGCCGTGCTGATCTCGCTCGCCTATCTCGTCGTCGCTTTCTTTGCGCTCGTCGCCCTGTTCATCGTGGTGGTGCTGGGCGCCGTCTGCGGGCTCTTCAGGATCAATCTGTTCCACCTGCTGCGATACATCCGGGACGAGATCTTCATTCTTCTCGGCACCGCCTCATCCGAGAGCGTCCTGCCGAGGCTCCTGGAAAAGCTGCCGGCCTATGGCGCCTCCAAGCAGGCGGTCGGATTGGTCCTGCCGACGGGCTATGCCTTCAATCTCGACGGCACCTCGCTCTTCATGTCGCTTTGCGTCGTGTTCCTCGCCAATGCCTACAACGTGCCGCTGAGCTGGGAACAGGAGCTCGGCATCCTCGGCATCATGCTGCTCACGTCCAAAGGGGCTGCGACCGTCTCGGGCGGAACGTTCGTGGTGTTCGCCGCGACCGTGACCACCACCGGCATCCTGCCGATCGAGGGGCTGGCGCTGATCTTCGGGGTCTATCGCTTCATGTCGATCGCGGTCGCCACCTGCAACGTGATCGGCAACACCGTAGCCGCGATCATCGTCGCCAAACTGACGGGCGAGTTCGATCCGTCACGCCGGCTTGCGCCGAGCGAGGATGCGTGAGGCAGCCGGCTCGAGATGATCGCGGCCGATTTCCGCCGGCCAGCCCTTTGCCCGCGATGGTTAGATAGGTTCTGCGCCGCTCACGCGCCTGCGACGGCGGGGCGCAGCTTTCTTCGGCGCATTGGCCATCTTGAAGGAGGGTTCGACATGACGGCATCAGCCAAGGGATCGGCAGCCGGCGTGTGGAAGGCCTTCGCTTCCCGTGATCCCGACATCATCCGGTCGGTGCTGACCGAAGACGCCACCTGGATCGCGCCCCAGCACAACGCGACGCAGGTTGCGTTGGGGCTGGCGACCGATTTGCTCGAAACGCGCGAAGGCATCGTCTCCTTTCTCATCGAGCATTTCCGCCGGCTCTTTCCGCAGGGCCTTACGTCCGACTTCACGCGGGTGATCGCCGAAGGCGACATCGTCGTTTTCGAGCAGCGGCTGACGGGACCAACCATCAATGGGCGCGACTATGACAATCGCTATTGCTGGATCTTCGAAATGGACGGCGCGCGTGTGCGCCGGATTCATGAATACATGGACACGTTCCGCGGCTACCGACTGATCTTCGGCGATGAAACGCCGCGTTCGCTCGTCGACTAGGAGCCTGGCCGCTCGACGCCCGCAGGCGGCCGTCCTGTCCCTGGCATCGGACGAGAGCAGCTGCGTCGCCGGGGCCGACCTCGTGGTCGACGGCGGTCTCGGCGCCGTCTGAGCCGGAGGCGGCGGACAGTCCCGTCCGCACGGCACAAACCTACCGAATGCCGCAAGCCAAGACCTCAACTTGAGACGAATTGGCATATCCTTGAGCCATACGAGCATTACAAAGCCCCGGGCCGCTTCTTAAGCTGATGCCTGTAATGCTTGCTTCAGAACAGCGAAAGCAACGCCGAGTCCACTGCGTGAGAAACGCAATTGGCACAGCCCTTTCGCTCGGGGATCCAAATGAAAAAAAGCACGTCTATTGCGGGAGGCTTCGCCGTCTGTTCGTTCTTTGCCATTGTTCCAGCCGCTTTGGCGCAGACTGTGCCGAGCCCGGGACAGATAAACGCGCTCTTCCGGCAGCTTCAGGCGGTGCAAGAGCAAAATAAGACGGCGCAGGAACAGAACACCCGGCGGATCGAGGCATTGACCGAGCAGGTTCAGAGCCTGCAGGCGCAATTGAAGGCTGCCCAGGCAGCGCCGCCGGCGCTCCCCGGCACCCCCGTCACGCAGAATCCGGGCAATCTGCCCGGCATCTCGGTCGTGCCGCCCTATACGCTTCTTGCGCCAGGGCCGCCCGACGCCGTGCCGAAGGTGGCCGCGGCGCCGGTTTCTTCCGGCGGCGACCGGCTCAAGCTCAGCGTCTCCGGCCAGGTCGACCGGATGGAGATCTACGGCAACGACGGCCGGAGCTCGACGGTACGGAACGTTGACAACAATATCTCCTCGAGCCGCCTGCGCTTTGTCGCCGAGGGCCGGATCAATCAGAACACGTCGGCCGGCGCCAATTTCGAGGCGCAGATGACGCCGAACAGCTCGTCGAACACGAGCCTGACCCAGGACAGCCCGAGCTCGGTCACGAACTTCACGCCGACCGGCGGCACCACGGCCAGCAATACCGGCGGCACCTTCACCGCCCGACAGGTCGAGGTCTATCTCCAGAACAAGCAATGGGGCGGCCTGCGCCTCGGCTTCGGCTCGACCGCGAGCTATCAGGTGCCCGAGAACGATCTCTCGGGCACGTTCATCGCGACCTATCCCAACGTCGCCGACATCGACGGCGGCTTCGCGTTCCGCCAGCGCGGCGCAGCGCTTATCCCGGGCACGACGAAGGGCACCTTCATCAACTCGCCGGCCAACGCCTTCGGCCCGGCGGTCGGCACGGTGTACAACTTCATGGACGGCCTGGTGCGCGACGACCGGATCCGCTACGACACGCCTGTCTGGAACGGCCTGCAGCTCTCCGCCTCGCTCGTTGACGGCGGCGCCTTCGACGTGGCGCTGCGCTATGCCGGAACCTGGGAGGGCGCCAAGTTCGCCGCCGCGTTCGGCTTCGCCGACGCCGACGGCCGCAATCACGCCGCCCCCAGCAATCCCTACGGCTATGCCGCGGGCCTGACGACGCCCGGCACCGGCCCCCTGCAGGCCACGACGATCGCCGACGCTTCGGCAAACGAATCGAAGCAATATTCCGGCTCGGCTTCGGTACTGCTGCCCAGCGGCTTCAATCTGACCATCGCGGGCGGCCAGCGTGACGTCAAATATACCGATCCGCTCGGCAAGCCGATCACGCCGGTCTACTACTACGGCAAGCTCGGCTACCTCACGAAGTTCTGGGATTTCGGCTCGAGCGCCTTCGCCGTCGATTTTCTCCAGAATGACGAGTTGAACTTCGCCGGCGACACGGCGCGCTCCTATGGCATCGCCTTCGAGCAGACGATCGACGACGCGGGGCTCGAGCTGTTCGTGGCGGGCCATCACGAGACGCTGAGCCGCAGCTTCGCCAGCTACAACGCCATCAACATCGTGACGGCCGGCGCCCGGGTGAGGTTCTGATGATGCGACGCGCCCTTGCCGTAGCGTTCCTCATGCTTCTGGGCGGCGAGCTCACCGGTTGCGGCATCCAGCCCGCCCCCTACCCGATACCGCAAAGCGATCTGGACGACAGACCCGGACTGCTGTCCGGGCCAGGCGGAGAGATCACGCTCTATCGCCGCTAGCGAACAGCGGCACCCGACGATTGGCTTCTGGCGATAACCGGAGTGGGCCCCTGGAACCGGACAGGGATCAGGCGGCTGAAGGGAGACGTCTTGTACCCTCCCGCTTGACCGGTGGTTGACGGCCTATCGCTTATCGAGGGCCCGCCTTGTTTTTCAGGTAATCGAAGTGTTGTTGCGTTGCCTGCGGCGAGACCTGGCTGCATGCCGCGATAGAGATCGCAATGAGAGCGAGGCTCATAATCGTCAGGAATTTGCTTGCCATTTTCTCTTTCCTTTCGGTTTTTCCAAGCCCGCTTTGGCCAGGTCTGAGGCGGTCAACATTGGATTTGTTGCTGACCGCTCGACCGGCCAAAACTTGCTTGGTTCAGGCCGCCTCGGCGGCGAGGCGCACGACGTCCCGCTTCAGCAGGTAGAGCGAAGCCGCGAGCAGGACGACGTCCTTCAGGAGGAAGGCGTTGTTGATCGCCATCGCCGGGAAGCCGACCGCGGCCCAGCCGTTCGGGATAAACGGGATGATGGTGACGGTCATCACGAACGTGCCGGTCGAGCCGATGGCGCCGAGGATGCCGAGCGGGCGGCTCCAGAAGCCGGCCAGGAGCAAGGCGCCGAACAGCCACTCCGAGACGCCGAGGAAATAACTCGCGCCATGGACGCCAAAGGCGGGCTCGAGCCAGAAGATGAACGGGCCGTTGCTGATGAACGGGATCAGCACCTGCGCCTCGTAGTCGAACCACTTCTGATAGCCGAACAGCGCGAAGATGAGCACCATCGCGGCGCGCATCAGGTGATAGTCGAGGTCGCCCGTGGCGAGAGCGGAGCGGGCCGTGGCCTTGATGAGCGAGTTCATGACTGGTTTCTCCTTGGCGCCGGTCGGCGCGCGCTGCCGCAGCGCACGCGACCGGCACGCCGGCCGTCAGGCGACGGCCGGAAAGTCGACGTCGGTGTCGTTGATGCGGTTGAAGACGTTGGTGAAGATGGTCAGCGCGATGGCGAGGCTGATGTCGACCAGCTGCGCGTCGGTGTAGCCGGCGGCCTTGATCGCCTGGAACTCGGCATCGCTGATCGTGCCGCTGGTGCGGGTGAGCGTGCGGACGAAGCGGGCAAGCGCGTCGCGCTTGGCGTCGCCGGTCGGCCCGCCGGCACGCAGCTGCTTCAGCACTTCGGGCTTAAGGCCGGTGAGCTTGCCGAGCATGGTGTGCGCGGCGACGCAATAGTCGCAGCCGGTGACCTCGCTCACGATCAGCTTGACCGTCTCCTGGTCCTGCCGGCTCAGGCTGCCCGAGGCGAGCACGCCGTCGGCGGCGAGCACCGCCTTCAAGGCGACCGGGCCATGGGCACCGATCGCGGCAAACGTGTTCGGCACGCTGCCGATCGCCTTCTTCAGCTGGGCATAGACTTCGGCGCTGGCGCCGGTCGCGGTCTCGAGGGCGGGGGTATGGATACGGGACATGATGGCACTCCTTGGTTTGAGGTCTGCGGCGCCGGTTGGGGTGGCGCCGAACACGACATCAATGTATGTGTGCCAACTGCGATTTTTAATGCTTCATACGCTCCAGTTTATGCCAATTCGTCTCAATAATGAGGCCCCACATGTCGGAACCGATGGATTGGCTGAGCCGCCTGCTGGAGCTGGTACCCGTGCGCGGCCGGCTCGACCTGCGCTGCTTCTACGGCGCGCCCTGGCGCATCGAGCAGGGGCCGGCGGCGACAGGCGAGATCCCGTATCACGTCGTGCTTGGCGGCTCGGCCATGCTCGAGGATCCGGCCGGCGGCCGGCCGACACGTCTCGCGGCCGGCGACATCCTGCTCTTGCCCCAGGCGCCCCGGCACGTGCTGCACGACGGCAGCGGCGCCCCGCCGGTGCCGGCGCAGAAGTCCGAGCGTGCCCATGTGACGATCCACGAGAACGCCGGCACGGGCGACCGGCTCGACATGCTGTGCGGCCATTTCATGCTGAGCCCGCCGTACGATCGCCTGCTGCGGGACCATCTGCCGGCCCAGCTGGTGGTGCGCGCAGCCGACCATAGCGCCGCGACTGCGCCGCCCGGCACCGGCGCCCAGCTCGCGGGTCTGGTCTCGCTCATGCGCCTGGAATCGGCGGTCGAAAAACTGGGCGGCCGCGCCATGCTGAATGCACTGTCGACCGCCTTGTTCGCGCTGACCCTGCGGCTCGCAAGCGAGGCCGAAGCGGCGCCGACCGGGCTCCTGGCGCTCGCCGGTCATCCGCGCCTGGCGCCCGCGCTGACGGCGCTGTTTCAGGAGCCGGGCCACCCCTGGTCGCTGCCGGAGCTCGCCCGCCTCTGCCACATGTCGCGCGCGACCTTCGCGCGGCATTTCCAGGAGAGCCTCGGCCGCTCGGCAAGCGAGCTCCTGACCGACATTCGCATGACGCTCGCCGCCAACGAGCTGCGCAAGCCGGGCTTGTCGATCGGCGCCATCGCGGAAACGGTGGGATATCAGTCGGAGGCTGCGTTCCAGCGCGTCTTCAAGCAGCGCATGGGCATGACGGCGGCGCGTTGGCGCCGGGAGGTGCAATCCGCGACCGAGACGTGAGCTCGCTCGGCACGCGGCCCTGAAAGCCACGCGACGCCCGGCAGCCGGCATCGGATTTTAACGACTAAAGCCAACGGTCGATCGTGCCGATGAACTGCTCCGGGTCGAACGGCTTGGTCACGAAATCATCCATGCCCGCCGCAAGGCACGCCTCGCGCGCGCCGGTCAGCATGGAGGCCGACATGGCGATGATCGGGACCCGCGCCATGCCGCCGCCCGAAGCGCGGATCTGCCTCGCCGCCTGCAGGCCGTCCAGTCCCGGCATCTGCAGGTCCATGAGCACGAGATCGTAAGCACGGCTCTCGATCGCCTCGAGTGCGGCACCGCCGTCGGTCACCGTGTCGACCGCGAAGCCGGCGTCTGTCAGGATCGTCTCGGCGATCTGCCGGTTGATGAAATTGTCGTCGGCCACCAGGATGCGGCCCTGCCGCGCGGCGGCGATGAGCCGTGTCACTTCGGAGACGTCGATTGCGAGTGCCTGCTGCAGCGCCTCCATCACCGATCGGCGGGTCGGCGGCTTTGCCGCCGCGGCGGCCGCTTCCGGTGGCGCCTTGCGGCCAAGCCCGGTCAGCAGCACTAGTTGCGCACCGTCGGATTCCCCGACCAGCGTCTGCAACATCGTTTGGTCGGGCTCGCCGACCGCCTCGTCCGCCAGGATCGCGTCGAACGGCTGGGCGGCCGTGCGGATCGCCTCGCGC
Source organism: Aliidongia dinghuensis (assembly GCF_014643535.1). Classification (NCBI taxonomy): domain Bacteria; kingdom Pseudomonadati; phylum Pseudomonadota; class Alphaproteobacteria; order Rhodospirillales; family Dongiaceae; genus Aliidongia; species Aliidongia dinghuensis. The sequence continues at coordinate 186,406 of NZ_BMJQ01000009.1, forward strand.
GCCGCGGAGGCACCAGCGGCTTCAGTCACGAAGGCGTGGGCCTCGCTGAGCCAGCGGCCGCAGATCTGCCGCCGGGGCTCGAACCCGTCGACGACCAGGATGCGCCGGCCGGCAAGCTCAGGCGGCGGCACCGGCACGCGCGGGTCGGCATGGCGCAACGGTACCTCGACCCAGAAGCGGCTGCCGCCGCCCGGCCGGTCCTCGGCGCCGATGCGGCCGTCCATCAGGTCTATGAGGCGTTTCGAGATGTTGAGTCCAAGACCGGTACCGCCGAACCGGCGCGCGATCGAGCCGTCGGCCTGCTGGAATTTCTGAAACAGCTTGGCCTTGGCCTCGGCGTTGAGCCCGATCCCGGTATCCTCGACGGTGAACCGGATCCGGCTGCGCGCCGCCTCGACGCCCGACGCCGGATCGCGTGCCGGATCGCGCGGCAGCGGCTCGGCCGTCACCTCGACCAGCACATGGCCGCGCTGGGTGAACTTCACCGCGTTGGAGACCAGGTTCAGCAGCACCTGCCTGAGACGCGACGGGTCGCCGTGGAACGACCGGCGGGCCGCCGGATCGATCCAGCAGGCGAGCTCGATGCCCTTCTCCATCGCCCGCGGCACCATGAGCTCGATCGTCTTTTCCACCACGTCGTGGAGTGCGAACTCGATGGTCTCGAGCTCGACCTGCCCCGCTTCGAGCTTCGAGACGTCGAGAATGTCGTTGATGAGATCGAGGAGCGCGTCGGCCGAGTAACGCACCGCTTCGGCGAACTTGCGCTGCTCGGGTGTGAGGCTGGTGTCGAGCAGCAGCGCGTTCATGCCGAGGATGCCGTTCATCGGCGTGCGGATCTCGTGGCTCATATTCGCGAGGAATTCGCTCTTCGCCCGGTTCGCCGCGTCGGCCGCCTCGCGCGCCTCTATGAGCTCCGTTGCCTGCGCCTCCAGGCTGAAGCGCGCGCCCTCGATCTCCTCCTCCCGGGCGACCGCCTCGGTGATGTCGCGAATGAGCGTCAGATAGCCGCCGTTCGCCGTCGGCACGCCGCGCCGCTCGATCCAGCGTCCCGACGACAGCTGATGGCGGCTCTGGACCGGCACACCGGCACGGACCGACTGGCGACGGGCCTCGGTCAGCTCGTCCGCCCGTCCTGGGCCATAGAACCGGGCCTCGGCGAGCGCACCGATCAGCCGGCCCAGCCGGTCCGGTGCCTCCAGGATCTCGTCCGCATCCAGCCCCAGAAGGTCGAAGCATTGCTGATTCCAGGCGACGAGCTGCGGCTCCTCGTCCACGAGCCCGACACCGTCCGGCATGTTGTCGAGCACAGCACTCAGCAGCCGATGCTGCTGCTCAAGCAGGGCCGCACCGCGGCGGCGGTCCGTAATGTCGCGCGCACGTATCTTGGCGCGCGCGACCCGGCCGGTCCCGTCGGCGATCGGCAAGACGACGACCTCCCAGTCGCGCCGGCCGTCGGCCGCATCCTCTTCGTCGATCTCGAACTTGAGCGGCTGGCGGCGTGCTGCCGCCGAAGCCACCTGTTCGCGGATCACGGCCGCGCGCGACGGCGGCACGATGTCGTCGACGAGTTGCCCCACGGTGGCGGCGTCGATACCGAGGAAACCGCTGTCGACCTTGTTGCAGGCCTCGACCCGCAGCGTGCCGTCCCAGGCGATCGCCAGCACGACGAGATTGTCGGGCGAATGGTCGAACATCGTGCGGAACAGCCGTTCTGCCTCCTGCCGCCGCCGGATCTGCGAACCGAGCCGCCAGCCGATCACGCAGATCACGACGATGACGGCGATGAGGCCGGCGGTCTCGACCTGGGCATAACGCCACCAGGCGCTGAGGATCTCGTCGCGGCCGAACGAGACGACTGCGACCAGCGGATAGCGCTCGGCGCTGTAATAGCCGGTGATCCGCTGCAACTCGTCCAGCATCGACTCATGGCCGAAGCTGCCGAAGGGTGCTGCCGGCAAATAGGTTCGAAACAGCAGGTTGTTCGAGAGATCGCGGCCGATCTCCGCCGACTTGAACGGCTGCTCGACGAGGAGCGTGCCGTTCTTGTGGAACAGCCGAATGGCGCCCGTGGCACCGACTTTGAGCGTGCCGTAATATTCCTGGAAATAGGCGGTCGACAGGGTCGCGAGCACCACGCCGCCGAAGCTGCCGTCGGGATGATTGAAGCGGCGCGAGACCGGGATGACCCAATCCTGGTTTGTCTTGCCGACGACGGGCGTACCGACGTGCAGGCCGAGGTCCGCATGGTCCCGGTGATATTGAAAATATTCGCGCTCGGCGTTGTTGCGGCCCACGGGCACCGTGGGCGAAGAAGACGCGAGCCAGTCGCCGGTATCGCTATAGAGGAACAGGCCGCCCAGCCCGGGCGTTTCGGCCTGCTCCGCCGCCAGATGCCGATGCAGCCGTTCGAGCGCGGCGGCACCGGTGCCGTCCGCCTCGACCCGCTCGACCATGTCGACCAGCACGGAGTTTGCCGCGCGCACCGCATCGTCGGCATGCTCGGCAAGCGAGCGGGCAAGATTCCGCGTCTCGGTCTCGGCATGGTCGAGTTCGATCGCCCGTGACCGGAAGATCATCCAACCGTCGATCGCCGCCAGCGCCACGCAGGCCAGAAGGACGAAGCCGAGAATACCGGAAGACGACCCGCGCCGCGGTCGCTGCGCTGCACGGTTCGGTTCTGGGCGGCTCGGTTCTGGGATGGGCGCCACCAGGCCGCTCTCCTTATTGGTTTGGGGCGCCGAGCGTAACCTACCCATGGTTAAATGTTTCCTGCTCGCCATTCGGCCGGGCATAGGCCCCAGATCGCCCTCGCGTCGCCCTTCCCATTCGGCGGCGACGGTTCTAGGGTGATCGCCTGTTGGTTTCGGCGGCGGCGCCGCATCGACGGCTCCGCGGAAGACGGGTGGACGTGCCCCCGTCCAAAAAAGCGGGGTGTCCAACCCGATGTTTCGCCTGCTCATCCTTGGCGGCACGCAATTTCTCGGTCGTCATCTCGTCGAGGCCGCCCTCGCACGACACCATCACGTGACGCTGTTCACGCGCGGCAAGACCAATCCCACCCTGTTCCCGCAAATCGAGCATCTGGTCGGCGACCGGGCCGGCGACCTGCGCGCGCTTACCGGCCGGCGCTGGGACGCGGTCATCGACACGTCGGGCTACGTGCCCCGGCTGGTCCGCCATGCGGCGCTGACGCTCGAAGGCTCGGTCGGCCATTACACCTTCGTCTCGTCGATCTCGGTCTATTCGGCCCCCCTGCCCCACGGGCTCGACGAAGCGCACCCGATCGCGACCCGCCTCGACGATCCATCGACCGAGGAGATACGCCCGGCGACTTACGGGCCGCTGAAGGCACGGGCCGAAACGGCGGTCGACGCCATCCTGCCGGGACGCACGCTCATCATCCGGCCCGGGCTCATCGTCGGGCCGCACGACCCGTCCGACCGGTTCAGCTATTGGCCGTGGCGGCTGGCGCACGGCGGCGCCGTGCTGGCGCCCGGCCGGCAGCGTGCGCCGGTCCAGGTGATCGATGTGCGCGATCTCGCACATTGGATGATCGCGATGGCCGAGTCCCAGGCGACCGGGACCTACAACGCCGCGGGCCCGGCGACGTCTCTCACCATGGGCGACCTGCTCAAGACCGGCCGCGCTGCCCTCGGCGCCAGTGCCGAGCTCCATTGGGTCGACGACGCATTCCTGGTGAGCCAGGGCATCGACATCGACCGGGGCATACCGGCCGAGACATTGCCGCTCTGGCTGCCCGCGCGGGAGAAGGCGCTCGCCGGGCTGTTCACGATCGACTGCCATCGCGCGATCGCCGCCGGCCTGCGTTTCCGGCCGCTCGCCGAGACGTTCCGCGACACCGCCGACTGGCTCGGCACCCGCGATTCAACCCGGCAGTGGCGCGCCGGCCTCAGCCTGGAGCGGGAGGCGGCCCTGCTGACGGCCTGGCGCCAGGAGCGGCTCACCGGTCACTCGGCGGCGAAACGCATGCGGTAGTCGAGCGGGCAGACGCCGAGGCGCCGCTGGAACGCGCGCCGCATCCGTTCCTCGTCGCCGAAGCCGCATTCGCGAGCCACCTGCTTCACTGGCCGGTCGGTCGTCTCGAGCGCCCGGCGCGCGGCCTCGAGGCGCAGTGCCTCGACCATGCGCGCCGGCGTGCGGCCGGCCTTGGCGGCATAGGCGCGGGCGAAAGTGCGTTCCGACATGCCGACCCGCCGGGCCAGCCGTTCGACCTTGATGTCCTCGGCCAGATGCTCGCGCACCCAGGCGTGCAAGCCGGTGAAATCCTGGTCGGACGAGACCTGCGCCTCGAGCGCCGCGCTGAACTGAGCCTGGTCGCCCGGCCGTTTCAGGAACACAACGAGCGCGCGGGCGATCGCCATCGCCCGGTCATGGCCCAGATCTTCCTGGATTAGCGCCAGGGACAGGTCGATGCCGGCGGTGACGCCGGCCGAGGTCCAGATGCCGCCGTCATGGATGAAGATAGGCTCGGGCTCGACCCGGATCTGCGGAAAGCGGCGCTGCAGGCCGTCCGCCGCCCACCAGTGGGTCGCAACGCGCTTGCCGTCGAGCAGCCCGGCCGCGGCGAGCAGATAGGCCCCGGTGCAGACCGAGGCGAGACGGCGCACCCGAGCCGCCCAATGGCGGATCGCCTGGATCACGGCCTCGTCATGCATCGCCCGGCGCGTGCCGATGCCGCCGGCGACGATCAGCGTATCGACCTCCTCGCCATCGAGCTCGGCGAGCGGGCGCGTCTCGATCACAAGACCGCTCGACGTGCGCAACGGTCCACCGGCCAGCGAGACCACGACCGGCTCATAGGGCGGCTCGGCCCCATTCCATGCCGGCTCGTTGGCACTCGCGAAACATTGGAACGGTCCGGTGATGTCAAGCAGCTGGCCGTCCGGGACGGCAAGCACGGCAACTTTGCGGGACATGGGCATGCCTCCTTGGCGGAAAGGGAGGGATGTTTGACATAGCCGCCAAACCATCATCGGCGCAACATAAGGATGCGGCCACCCAGGCCGCTCCCAAGGCAGAAGGCCTTCGCCCATGACAGAGCCAACGTTCCGGATCGGCTTCCTCTTGTTCCCCGGCATGACCCAGCTCGACATGACCGGACCCTACGAGGTCCTGTCCCGCCTGCCGGGTTCTGCGATCCATCTTGTCTGGAAGGAGGCGGGTCCGGTTGCATCCGACCGCGGTCTCGCGATCGTGGCGACTGACAGCTTCGTCACGTGCCCGCCGCTCGACCTCATCTGCGTGCCCGGCGGCCCGGGCATCAACGAACTCCTGACCGACGCGCCGGTGCTGGACTTCATCCGCCACCAGGCTTGGGGTGCCCGCTACATCACCTCGGTGTGCACCGGCGCGCTGGTGCTGGGCGCTGCCGGCCTGCTCTACGGCAAACGGGCGACGACCCATTGGATGTCGCACGACCTGCTGGCGGCGTTCGGCGCCGTCCCGGTCAAGGCCCGGGTCGTGACCGACGGCCGGCTCATCACCGGCGGCGGCGTCACCGCCGGCATCGATTTCGCCCTCACGATCCTGGCCGAACTGGGTGGGCGCGAGCTCGCCCAGGCCGTCGAGCTCGGGCTCGAATACGATCCACAGCCGCCGTTCGGCACCGGCTCACCCGAGCGCGCCGGGCCTGAGCTTGAGGCGCGGATGCGCGCGCTGTCGGACCGGATCCAGGGGCTCCGCGCGGAACAGGTGCGCCGGGCCGCCGCCGCGCTCGCGCCCGCCTGATCCGGCGGCTCGCCTGCGCGGGATCCGTTGAAGTCTCCGGCGCGCGGCCGTGGACCGCCGCGCGCCGCCCTACCGCTTCGTCTTACCGGTGCGCACCGTGCGCCGCCGACAGATGGCCGGCATCGACCAGCACACGCTCGCGCCTGGCGAGCTCATGGTCGGACTTGACCATCATCTCGACCAGCTGCTGGAACGAGACCTTGCGCTTCCAGCCGAGCTCGCGGATCGCCTTCGACGGATCGCCGTGCAGCGCGTCGACCTCGGTCGGCCGGAGATAGCGCGGGTCGAGCTCGACGTGCTTCTGCCAGTCGAGACCGAGCTGGCCGAACGCGAGCTCGACGAACTGGCGCACCGAATAGCTCTCGCCCGTCGCCACGACGAAATCATCGGGCGTGTGGTGCTGCAGCATGAGCCACATCGCCTCGACGTAATCGCCGGCGAAGCCCCAGTCGCGCTTGGCGTCCATGTTGCCGAGGAACAGCTTGTCCTGCAGCCCTTCCTTGATGCGCCCGACCGCGCGGGTGATCTTGCGCGTGACGAAGGTCTCGCCGCGGCGCGGGCTCTCGTGGTTGAACAGGATGCCGTTCGACACGAACATGCCGTAGGCTTCGCGATAGTTGATGCCGTACCAGTGGGCCGCGACCTTGCTGACCGCATAGGGGCTACGCGGATAGAACGCCGTCGCCTCGCTCTGCGGCGGATGGGCGGCACCGAACATCTCGGATGAGCCGGCTTGGTAGACACGCACCGTCTTGCCGCCGCCCACCATATGGTCGCGCACCGCCTCGAGCAGCCGGAGCGCGCCGGTCGCAACCACGTCGGCGGTATATTCCGGCACGTCGAACGACACGCGCACGTGGCTCTGGGCCGCCAGGTTATAGACCTCGTCGGGCTGGACCTTCTCCAGCACCCGGCGCAGCACGGTGCCATCGGTCACATCGCCGTAGTGCAGGGTGAGCTTCGGTCCCGGCACATGCGGGTCGTGATAGAGATGATCGATCCGATCCGTGTTGAACGAACTGGCCCGGCGGAGCAACCCGTGCACTTCGTACCCTTTACCCAGCAGAAGCTCCGCCAGATACGATCCATCCTGACCGGTGATGCCGGTGATCAGGGCACGTTTCAATGCATGTCTCCATCATTTGGTACTGCCGCCCCCACGGGCTGGCCGATCGAATCTCGGCGGGTGATTAGCATGCTGCCCCAGCAAGACCAAGTGAATCGTCGCACGCGCCCCAAATACACCCGGGCACAATGTCGTCCGCGACGGTCTGAAAGATCGGCAGGGTCTCAGCGCCGGGAAGCGGCATGCCGGGATGCCGCATGTCGCCAGCCGGCAGGACAAGACCGGTAGCGAATTTCACCGCCTCGTTGTTCTTTTCCGCCACTTGATGGCGATATGCGCCACATCACCACACGCAAGCTGTCACGCCACGAAAGATAATCGTTTCACTCCAATGAGTTATTGCGTTCCAATCAAACTGGCACGCGGCGTGAAATGGCTTAGATATCGGCGCCGAACAGAAGCCCGAGACTCGGCGGCAAAACAGCCCAGCACCGCCAAGTCCTCGAGCCGATGATAAGCGAAGATGGAAGTGACGGCAGACGGTTCGGGCGAGACATCGAAGCAATCTCGGCGCGGCGAAGCTCCCCTTATTCGACCGAACCGGCGGCCGTCACTTCGAACCGACAGACGAATTCAATCCAAGACTCGCACGAGCCCGGCAGTTCCGGTGAGGCATGGCGGAAACGCCGCCCCCTTGCCGTGAGCGACCGAGGACGAGAAACGGAGTCCGCAAGATGTCGACGAAGAATATCTCCCTGGCACTGCTCGCGGCCGCCCTCACGGCCGGTCTCGGCACCGCCGCCTACGCCCATCGCAGCCTGACGGTGTCGACCGCAGCGCACGTCCAGCCCATCTGCACCACGACCTACTCGATCGAAACCGGCGCCGACGGCCAGTCGGTCTCCGTCACCAGCCTGACTTGTTCGCGCCCCGCCCAGCGGGTGGCGAGCGAGGCGGCCCTCTAACCGGGGCCGCAAAGCCCCACGTCCCGCACGGAGTCGCGGCCGGACGAGACGTGGGGCTCTCCTCTCAAGACCTTCGTGGTCCACCGCCGAACCCCGCCATTCCCATCCATCACCAGCTTGCCTCGCGAAACCGGCTCTCCGGCGGATCGCGAGGCGGGGCGCCTCTCTCGCGAGGGGCGAGCAGCCCACGTCCCGGACTGAGTCGCGGCTGGACGGGACGTGGGCCTTTTTCTTCCCTGAGTGTTCTTTCCTTGTCCCGCCCCCGGGAGTTTCGAACCATGACCCTGCGCACGTGGTCGCTGGCGCTCGCGGCCACGGCCGCCCTTGCCGTCGGCGGCTTGACCGCGGCGATCACCGAACAGGCCCGCGCCGAAACGGTGCGGGCGATCGCGGTGACGCTGTTCCCTGCCCCGTCGCCAGGGGCAGGCACGCCCTCCGATGCGGAAGGCTGCCCGCCGGCCCGGCGATGAGTTCCCCCGGGCCGAACGGATCAGTCTGTTCGGCTCAGTCTGATCGGCTCAGGCAGCGAGCACTTTCTCCGCCTCGCTCACCACTTCGGCAAGCGCACCCGGGGCGAAGGGCGAGACCAGCCCGGCCGAGCGCACGAGGTCCTGGAACGGTGCGGAGCCGCCAAGCGCGCAGAGCGCGATATAGGCCTCGAGGCTGGCCTGGTAGTCGCGCCGGGACTTCACCCAGAACTGCATGGCGCAGCATAGCGCCAGCGTATAGTCGATGTAGTAGAACGGCAGATAATAGATGTGCCGCTTGGCCTGCCACCGACCGCCCTTTTCCGGGTAGGCGAGATCGCCGTAGTCGGTCCAGGGCATGTAGCGCCGCTCGAGCGCGCGCCAGACGGCATGACGCTCGGCCGGCGTCATCTCCGGCTTCGCGTAGATCTCGTGCTGGAAATGATCGACGCACACGCCATAGGGCAGGAAGGCCAGCGAATCGATCAGATGCATCCGGCGGAAGCGGTCGGCCGCCGCCTCGCCCACCATCAGCGCCATCTGCGGATGGGCCAGGAACTCGAGGCCCATGGAGTTGATCTCGGCCGCCTCCATGGTCGGCCACAGATAGTCGATACCCGGCTGACGGCGGCTCTCCCAATTCTGGAAAGCGTGGCCCATCTCGTGGGTGAAGACCTTGATGTCGTGGTCGGTGCCGTTGAAATTGGCGAAGATGAACGGCACGCCGTGGGTCGGGAACGAGGTGCAGAAGCCGCCGCCGGCCTTGGTCGCCCGGTTCTTGAGATCGAGGAAGCCGCCCTCGTTCATCAGGCGATAGAAATCGCCGAGGCGCTTGTCCATGTTGTCGAACATGGTCTGGGCCTGGGCCACCAGGAAGTTGTGGTCGCCGGCCGGCACCGGGTTGCCCGCCGGATCGGTCAGGCTCTCATCCCAGAAATAGAGCCGGTCCCAGCCGTTCTCCTGGCGCCGTTGCTCCATGAGCCGGGCGATCAGCGGCACGACATGGGTTGCCACCTGGTCGCGATAGCGCGCCACGTCGGCGGCGTCGTAATCGACCCGGCGCATGCGCCGGTAGCCCAAGGGCGTATAGGTCTCGTAGCCGAGCTTTCGCGCCATGCCATGGCGCAGATGGACGAGCTTGTCGTAGATCTCGTCCAGTTCGGGCCCGTGCGCCTCGAAAAACGCCCAACGCGCCCGTTCGGCCCGGTGCCGCGTCTCACGATCGAGCGCCTGGGCGAAGGGCTCGATGCCGGCAAGATTGACGGTCTCGCCGTCGATCTCGAGCTTCGCCGCCGACAAGAGCTCGGTGTAGCGCGCGCCGAGCCTCGCCTCCTCCTCGAGATCCTTGGCGATGACCGGATCGAAGGTTGTGACGTCGGTCTCCCAGAGCCGCACGGCGTGGTTCCCGACCAGGCGCTCGAGCCCGGCACGGTCCGGATCGGCGAGCAGCCGCCGTTTGACCGCGACCTCGAAGCCGGTCGCCTCTGGGCTCAGCGCGTCGGCATAGTCGCGCGCCTTCTTGGCCTCCGGATCGGCGGTGTCCTGCTGGAAGCGCAATCCCACGAGCGCACTCCAGCTGTCGTATTCGCGACGCAGCCTGTCCCAGGCCGCAACGGCTTCAGCCTTCTCGCCCCGGTCGAGGAGCGCGTCGATCACCTTGTATCGGGCGGCAAGGCTTTCCCTGGTCGGCGTGTCGACCGTGATGTCCGTGAACCGGATCGGCATTCTCATTTCCCTTTCACGCGAAACTATCGTGCGGCGACATTGCCAGAGCCGCCTGCGATCCGTCGATGGGGGGAGAGGGCACCTGGCGAAATATCGCAATGCAGCAGCAGCGCGGAATATCCTACGATGATTGCGCGTTCTCGAGCGCGGATCCGAAAGCACCCGAAAAGCACCTGAGCAGAAGGCTTTGCGATGCGCGACACATGGGCCTTGATGCGGACGGACGACGACGATCGGCGGCTCGCCTGGTCGCTCGCCACGATTGCCGGCGCCGTGAATGCCGCCGGCTTCTATGTCGCCGGGCACTATACCTCGCACATGACCGGCACGATGTCGCTGCTGGCGGACGCGCTGGCGTTGGGCGAGGTCGGCGAGGCGGCGATCGCGCTCTCGGTCATCGTCACGTTCATCGCGGGCGCCACCGTATCGACCCTGCTCATCAACCAGGCGCAGCGGCGCCGGCCGAACGGCGCCTATGCCTTCAGCCTGCTGGCCGAGGCAGTACTCCTGTTCCTGGGCGGCCTGGTCGAGCAGATCGTCCCCGAGGCGATGCGGGCGTCGCTGCTGATCCTGGGCCTCAGCTTCACCATGGGGCTGCAGAACGCCATCATTACCCGCGTGTCGAATGCGCGCATCCGTACGACCCATGTGACCGGCATGGTGACCGACATCGGTATCGAGCTAGGCCAGCTGCTCGATCGCCGCCTCTCGCCGCGCGACGATGGTGTGGCCGAGGTCGACCGCCGAAAGCTCGCCCTGCACATCCCGACGGTCGGCGGGTTCCTCCTCGGCGGCGTCATCGGCGTGATCGGCTACCGGCTCATCGGTACCCTGCTGCTGCCGGTCGCAGGCTGCCTGCTCATCGCGATCGCCGTTCCCGCAATCGCACGGCGGACGACGCGGGCAAGGGTCGAGCCGGCGATGACCGAGCCGTAGCGGTAGACTGCGGCCCCGTCATCGCGCTCGGCAAGCTGGTCTCAACCGCCCACATCGAAGCGCCCGTCGGCAAGCGCCTTCAAATACTGTCCGTACTCGTTCTTGAGCAGCGGCTGCGCCAGCTCCAGGAGAACGTCGCGCGAGATCCACCCCGCCCGGTATGCGATCTCCTCCGGGCAGCAGACCTTGAGGTTCTGTCGCTGCTCGATGACCCGCACGAATTCGGAGGCGGCCAGCAGCGAGGCATGCGTTCCCGTGTCGAGCCAGGCGAAGCCGCGTCCGAGCTTTTCGACCTGCAGCTTGTCGAGCTCGAGATAGATATTGTTGAGATCGGTGATCTCGAGCTCGCCGCGCGCCGACGGCCGCACCTGCTTCGCGTATTCCACGACATGGCGGTCGTAGACATAGAGGCCGGTCACCGCGTAGTTCGACTTGGGGCTCTTGGGCTTTTCCTCGATGCTGATCGCCCGGCCGGCCTGGTCGAACTCGACCACGCCATAGCGCTCGGGGTCCGACACCTGATAGCCGAACACAATCGCGCCGTCCTTGAGCGCGACCGCGCGTCTCAGCGTGTCGGTCAGGCCGTGGCCGAAGAAAATGTTGTCGCCGAGGATGAGGGTGCACTCGTCGCCGTCGATGAAGTCCTCGCCGATCAGGAATGCCTGGGCAAGCCCGTCGGGCGACGGCTGAACGGCGTATGCGAGCCTAATGCCCCATTGGTTGCCATTGCCCAGCAAAGCCTGGAACTGGCCCTGGTCCGCCGGCGTCGTGATGACCAGGATGTCCCTGATTCCGGCCAGCATCAGCGTCGACAGCGGATAATAGATCATCGGCTTGTCATAGACCGGCAGCAGCTGCTTGCTGACGCTGCGCGTGATCGGATAAAGCCGCGTGCCGGAGCCGCCCGCGAGAATGATGCCCTTCATGACGCGCTGTTCCTCGGAAGCTGCTGGGGGGCGAGCACGGTGGTCTGGATCGCCTCGACGACGGCGGCGAGCGACTGGGTCCAGTCCGGCTGGCGGATACCGAACCGAGCCGCAATCTTGCTGCAGTCCAGGACGGAATTCGCTGGACGGCGGGCCGGCGTCGGATAGTCCGCGGTGCGGATCGGCGTGACCGTCGGCACCATCCGGAGCCGGGGCACGCCCGCGGCCACGATCGCCTGGGCGAAACCGTGCCAGGTCGTGGCCGGCGCGCCGCTGAAGTGATAGGTGCCCCAAAGCCCGCTATCGACCCGCTCTTGGCCGAGCAGCTCCGTAATGGTCAGCAGCGCATCGGCGATCGCACCGGCCTCGGTCGGGCCGCCGCGCTGGTCCGCGACCACGCGCAGCTCCGGTCGCTCGGCCGCAAGCCGCAACATGGTCGCGACGAAATTGCCCGTCGAAACGGCATAGACCCACGAGGTGCGCAGGATGATGTGACGCGGATTGGCCGCACGCACCGCCGCTTCGCCGGCGAGCTTGCTGGCGCCATAGACGCCGGTCGGGCCGGTTGCGTCGTCCTCGCGGTAGGCGCCGTCGCGCGTGCCGTCGAAGACATAATCCGTCGAGATGTGCAGCAGCGGGATGCCCCGTTCCGCCGACGCGCGCGCCAAGTTCTCGGGGCCGTCGCGGTTGATGGCATAGGCCACGTCCCGATCGCCCTCGGCCTTGTCGACGGCGGTATAGGCGGCAGCGTTGACCACCGCCGCATAAGGCTTGGCGGCGATCGCTGCCCGGACCTGATCCAGGTCGGTGATATCGAGCTCGTCGCGATCGAAGCCGATGATCTCGCGTTTGCCCGGTTGATGGCGCGCAGACAGCGCGCGCCCGACCTGACCGTAGGAGCCGGTGACGAGGATCAGCGTCATTTCATGCCTGCGAGGCCCAGGCGCTCGCCACCATATTGGCGCTCGATGAGCGGCCGCCACCAGGCCTCGTGGCCGAGATACCAGACGACGGTGCGCTCGATGCCGGTCTCGAAATCGACCGAGGGTGCGAAGCCGAGCTCGTCGCGAATCTTGCGGGCGTCGATCGCGTAGCGGAAGTCGTGGCCCGGCCGGTCGGTCACGAAGGTGATGAGCGCAGCATGGCTGGCGCCGCCGGCGCGCGGCCGCAACCGGTCCATGATCCGGCAGATGGCCTCGACCACCGCCAGGTTCCGCCGCTCGCTATTGCCGCCGATGTTGTAGCTCTCGCCGACCCGGCCCTGCGTCAGCACCAATGTGAGCGCCCGTGCATGGTCCTCGACATAGAGCCAGTCGCGCACATTGCTGCCTGTGCCATAGACCGGCAGCGGCTTCTCGGCCAGGCAGTTCAGAATGGTGAGCGGGATCAGCTTCTCGGGAAACTGGTAGGGCCCGTAGTTGTTGGAGCAGTTGCTGATCACCGTTGGCAGGCCGTAAGTGCGCTGCCAGGCCCTGACCAGATGATCGGACGAAGCCTTGCTCGACGAATAGGGCGAGCTCGGGTCGTACGGCGTCTCCTCGGTGAAGAAGCCCGCGTCGCCGAGCGCGCCGAACACCTCGTCCGTCGAGATGTGGTGGAAGCGGAAGGCCTCGGCCTGGGCGGCGCTGAGACCGCGCCAATGGGCGAGCGCCACGTCCAGTAGGACATAGGTGCCAAGGATATTGGTGCGGATGAAGGCACCCGGCCCGTCGATCGACCGGTCGACATGGGATTCCGCGGCAAGATGCATGACGGCATCGGGCCGATGCCGAGCGAACACGCCCCGGACCGCCGGCTCGTCACAGATGTCGACCTGCTCGAACGCATAGCGTCCGTTCGCCTCGGCGCCCTCGAGGCTGCGCCGGTCGGCGGCATAGGTGAGCTTGTCCACATTGACGACCGCATGGTCCGTCGCCGCCAGCAGATGCCGGACCACCGCCGAACCGATGAAGCCAGCACCGCCCGTGACCAAAATCTTCATCAACCCAGCCCCTGAATCAACTCAGCCTCCGAAACGGAAGATCGGCTCGGCGTCCTTGAGCCGCGGCAGGCGGCGGTCCTTGTCGGACAGGATCGCTGCACCCGGCGCGACCGGCCATTCGATCCCGAGATCCGGATCGTCCCATAGGATGCCGCGATCGCGCGCCGGGCTATAGGGCGCGCTCACCTTGTAGAGGACCATCGTATTCGGCTGCAACGTGCAGAAGCCATGGGCGAAGCCGACGGGCACGAACATCTGCGTCAGGTCCTCGGCGCGGAGCTCCACCGCGACCCACTGCCCGAACGTCGGCGAGCCGTGGCGCAGGTCGACGGCGACATCCAGGATCGCCCCCTGCACCACCATCACCAGCTTGTCCTGTGCGTCAGGCGGCTCTTGATAATGCAGCCCGCGGATAGTGCCGACTTCCGCCGACAGCGACAGGTTCTCCTGAATGAAATCGACTTGCGGCAGCCATTCCGAGCGAAAGATTTCGGAGAAGAAGCCGCGATGATCGCCGTGGATCTTCGGTCTTACAACCTTGACGCCGGGAAGCCTCGTATCGACGATTTCCACAAATCTCTCCAAGGCACCAAATAATAAGCAAACAGCCACAAAATATTGCAGACCCTAGCCGGCCGGCGATGGTGTGGCGCAACGAACATTCAATCTCGTCGAGGTTTAGCCGAATTGGCGCGGCGTTGGCTATCGCATTCGCACAAAGAGCGCGCCGTATTTAGTCGGCGTGCGTCTCCTCGCCCACCTCGCTCAGAAGCCATTCACGAAAGGCCGCGACCCGCTTCAGCTTCGCCTTGGACGGATGGCGCACCAGGAAATAGGCGCCCTCGAGCGCCAGGATGCGGGGGAAGGGTTGGATCAACCGTCCGGAAGCGAGTTCCTCGCCGACGAGCGCCGGATCGATCACGGCAACGCCCAGCCCCTGCAAGGCGGCCTGGATGACGAAATTCCGCGTCTCGAACACGGGGCCGGCACGCGGGTCGAGATCCTCGATCCCGGCCTCGTGCAGCCAGATGCGCCAATGGTCGGCCCGCAGGCGGGCATGGAGCAGCGTATACGCCCGCAGATCCTCCGGCCGTTCGAGCGGCGGCCCCTTGGCGATGAGCGCCGGGCTGCACACCGGCGTCAGCCGTTCGGTGAACAGGCGGTCGGCCAGCAGGCCCGGCCAATCGCCGCGGCCGAACCGGATCGCGCAATCGATGTCGCCGCGCGCGAGGTCGACCAGTTCGACCGAGGTCGAGAGTCGCACTTCGATGTCGGGATACGCTTCGTTGAAGTGGCCGAGTCGCGGCAGCAGCCAGCGCATGGCGAAGGTCGACAGCATGCTGACCGTGACGACGCGGCTCTCCGGCCGCGGCCGAACCGCGTCCACCGCCTGCGCGATGCGCTGGAACCCGTCGGTGAGGCCGGCGAGGAGCGCCGTCCCCGCCTCGGTCAGGACGAGCCCCGAGCGCCCCCGCCGGAACAACGGCAGTCCCAGATCTTCCTCGAGCTGCCGCACCTGCCGGCTGATGGCCGACGGGGTGACGGCGAGCGCGTCTGCCGCCGCGGTCACGCTCAGGAGCCGACCGGCGGCCTCGAAGGCCTTGAGCGCGTTCAAAGAGGGTAAGCGAGGTTGGCGCATGGATGGAGATTTTCTCAAACCATGCCGCAAGTAAAGTCCTTTGCCGCCCACGGCTTCGTGGGCGTGATATGCGCGAAACACTCAATCGAGGAGAACGATATCGTGGCCGAGCACGCCGATGCCGCCAAGAAGTTCGATCCGTCCCGCGCGGCCGCCTATGACCGGCAGGCTCGGCTGGCGCTCGCCGGCTATGAGGCGATGCACGAGCTCGCCGCCTGCTGCCTCGCCGCCGCCCTCGGCTCGGGCGGCGCGCGCCGGCTGCTCCTAGCCGGCGTCGGCACCGGACAGGATGTCGCCACGATCGCTGCGCTCGAGCCCAGCTGGCGCTTCACCGCGACCGATCCCTCCCCGCCGATGATCGAGATCGCCCGCAGCCGGCTGGATGAACTCGGACTGCTCGACCGCACCGAGCTTCGTCTCGGCCTGGTCGCCGATCTGCCGGAGACGCCGCACGACGGCGCCACGCTCATCGGCGTGCTGCACCATCTGCCGGATGCCGCGAGCCGCGCCGGGCTACTGGCCGACATCGCCCGGCGCCTGGCACCGGGCGCGCCCTTGGTCCTGGGCGGCAACTATCGGACCTATGACAGCGAGCCGCTGCTCCGCGCCGCCTGGCGCGAGCGCTGGCGCCAGCATGGTGTCGCCCCCGAAGAAGCCCAAGCACAGTTCGAGCGGATCACCGGCGGGGTCGTCCCGCCGGCGTCCGAGGCTGAAGTCCTGGATCTGCTGGCCGAAGCCGGCTTCGGCCGGGTGACCCGGTTCTTTCAGAGCCTGTTCTGGGGCGGCTGGATCGCGTTCAGAAACGCCGATCAGGCCTTGTGATAGTCCCGGTACCACTCGACGAAACGCGGAATGCCCTCGTCGATCGAGGTCGTCGGCACAAAGCCGAAGTCGCGTTTGGTCGCCTCGATGTCGGCGAAGGTCTCGGGCACGTCTCCCGCCTGCATCGGCTTGAACTGGATCTTCGCCTCTCGGCCGCAAGCCTGCTCGATGACGCGGATGAAGCGCAGGAGGTCTTCGGAGTTGTTGTTGCCGATGTTGTAGACGCGGTGCGGCGGCGTCTTGCCATCGTCGGCCGGCGGCCGGTCGAGACAGGCGACGACGCCCGACACGATATCGTCGACATAGGTGAAGTCGCGCTTCATCTGGCCGTTGTTGAACACCGGGATCGGTTCGCCGGCCAGGATCGCCTTGGTGAAGATGAAGGCGGACATGTCGGGCCGGCCCCAGGGCCCGTAGACGGTGAAGAAGCGCAGGCCCGTCGCCGGCAGCCGATAGAGATGGCTGTAGCAATGGCCCATGAGCTCGTCCGCCTTCTTGGTCGCGGCATAGAGCGACAGCGGCGCGTCGACCGGATCCTCGATCGCGAACGGCAGCTTGGTATTGCCGCCGTAGACCGAGGAGGAGCTGGCATAGACCAGGTGGTCGAGCCGCTTCAGATGGCGCGCGAGCTCCAGGATCTCGAGGAAGCCCACGACATTGGTGTCGACATAGGCGCGCGGGTTCTCGAGCGAGTAACGCACGCCCGGCTGGGCCGCCAGGTTGACGATGCGCGTGATCTCCGGATGGCGCGCCGCCAGCCCGGACATCGCCGCGCGGTCGGCAATGTCCATGCGCAGGAACGAGAAGCCCGGCTTGCCGGAGAGGCGGGCGAGCCGCGCCTCCTTCAGCTGGACGTCGTAATAGTCGCTCACCACGTCGAGACCGATCACCGCCTCGCCCCGCGCGAGCAGGCGCTCGCTCAAGTGATAGCCGATGAAGCCGGCGGCACCGGTCACAAGAATCGCCATGTCATTCCCTGGGGCGTGGTCGAAAGTTCCGGCACTCTATCGAGATCGCCCGGCCCAAGAAACCCCGCTGCGTTTTCTGGAGCTTAGTGCACCGACGCGTGCTCTGCCGCCGCCTCATCGGCGAAGACGGACTCGTCACGCGCATCGTCGGCCTGCAGACAGGCAAGGAGGTCTTCGCAAGTCGGCGCCGCATGCAGCGCCTCGATCAGCCGGTCGACGAGCATGAAGGCGGTATGGAGCAGTCCGGTGATGTCGGGCGCGTCGGCACCGTAGATGACGCAGGTCTCGGCGGCGGCGATCATGATCGTCTCCGTCTCGACCGCGCGCGGGCCCGGTACGGGCAAGGCGGCCGGCTGCTCCCGTTCGCCGGCGCGTGCTGCGCGCAGGCCACGGATGATCAGGCGATCGCGAATAGCGCCATCGAGCAGCGACACCATCGTGTAGCCGCCGACCTCCTCGATCGCCGACCGGACCCGCTTCAGCGCGGCGATCAGCCCATGGGCGACGTCGCCGACCGAGGCGCGTCGATGGGCGATGGTCAGGCTGTGATCGATCACGGGTTCGATCATCTCGATGAAGCTCATGACAACGGTCCTCGTCTTTCTTTTCAGGCGGGCGGCGCATGCCGCGCAATCTCAGGCAGCGACGTGGCAAGTTCCGGGCCGCGCCGAAACATCAAAGCAAGCCATTGATCTGTATTGGAATTCCAAGAGGGCGCCTGACGTGGGCTCGCACCGGAGCTGCCCGGGGGCCCAATTCGATCCGGCAAAAACTGCCGACGCGGCAAGAGGCCGCCGGTTTCGCCCGTAATGGCGGAGCGCTCTTACGGGAGGTCGCGGCCTCGATCGCTCGTCTCGGCGCCGCCTTGCCCGAGCGCCCGCCCGCCCCGCACGCGCAATCGCGACAACGCGATGGCTTGACAGGAGCCTAACGGTGGCCCGAGACGTTCACTCCCGTGAACGCTCAATCGGTTTGAAGGCCTCGCTTTATGACTGAGTTTCCGCGCCGGCTTCTCGCCGGCTTTGCGCTCGGCGCCATTCTCGTCGCCGGCACCCCAGCGTTCGCCGCGTTTCCGAGCGCACCCGACGGGCCGGCACCGACGGTTGCCCCCGTGCTGCGCCAGGTGACGCCGGGCGTGGTCAACATCGCCGTGCAGGGCCGGGTCCGCGTCAACAACCCGCTCTTGGCCGACCCGTTCTTCCGGCAATTCTTCAACCTTCCGAACGGGCCGGTCGAACGCCGGACCCAGGCGAGCGGCTCGGGCGTCATCGTCGACGCCGAGAAGGGCTATGTGCTGACCAACAACCACGTGGTCGAGAACGCCGACGTCATCGACGTGACGCTTCGCGACCGTCGGACGATCCGCGCCCGACTGGTCGGACGCGACCCGCAGACCGACATCGCCGTGCTGCAGATCAAGGCCGACAATCTCGTGGCCGTCCCCATGGGCGACAGCGACAAGAGCGAGGTCGGCGACTTCGTGCTGGCGATCGGCAACCCGTTCGGGCTCGGCCAGACGGTCACCTCCGGCATCATCTCGGCCTTGGGCCGCTCGGGCCTCGGCATCGAAGGCTTCGAGGATTTCATCCAGACCGACGCAGCAATCAATCCCGGCAATTCCGGTGGCGCGCTGGTCGATCTCAAAGGCCGGCTCATCGGCATCAATACCGCGATCCTGGCGCCGGCCGGCGGCAACGTCGGCGTGGGATTCGCCGTGCCGATCAACATGGCCAAGTCGATCATGGAACAGCTGCTGCGCTACGGCTCGGTCGAGCACGGCCGGATCGGCGTGAGCGGCCAGGACATGACCGCGGAGATCGCACGCGGCCTCGGCACGGGCCGGATCGACGGCGGCGTCGTGACCGCGATCGAGCCGGGCTCGCCGGCCGACCAGGCGGGCGTCAAGACCGGCGACGTCATCGTTGCGGTCGATCACGAGCCGGTGCGCAACTGGATGAGCGTGGTGAACCGCATCGCGCTTGCCCGCGTCGACCAGGACGTGACCCTGACCGTCGACCGGCGCGGCTCGGTCCAGGATCTGCATGTCACCGTTGCGCCTGCGGCCACCCGCCCGCGCCAGGCGCGCGGCAGCGAGGATTACCAATAAGCCGGACCAGGCTTTTGATGGGATTTTGATGCGGGACGGCGGAATGCCGTCTCGTATTTTCATGCGCCTTCGCGCATGTCTCGAACCATACCGGCCGGTATCTCACCTAAGCGGCTCGGTTTGAGATAAAATTCCCTTATGTCCGACCCCGCCGACCGCGACCAGAGACCCGATCCCGAAGCCCTGCTCGCCGCGGCGGAGAAGGAAGGGCGCGGACGCCTCAAGATCTTCCTCGGCGCCGCCCCCGGCGTCGGCAAGACCTACGAGATGCTGAAGACGGCGCAGAAGCGCCATCAGGAAGGCGTCGACGTCGTCGTCGGCATCGTCGAGACCCACGGCCGCAGCGAGACGGCGGCCCTCGTCGAAGGCCTGGAGGTCATCCCGCGCCGCCAGGTCGAATACCGCGGCCGCCAGCTCGACGAGATGGACCTCGACGCAATTCTGAAGCGCCGACCGAAGCTGGTGCTGGTCGACGAGCTTGCCCATACCAACGCCCCGGGCAGCCGGCACGCCAAGCGCTATCTCGACGTCGACGAGCTGCTCACGGCCGGTATCGACGTCTATACGACGCTCAACATCCAGCATGTCGAAAGCCTGAACGACGTCGTGGCGCAGATCACCCGCATCCGCGTGCGCGAGACGCTGCCCGACAGTTTCCTCGACAAGGCCGACGAGATCGAGGTGATCGACCTCACGCCCGAAGACCTGATGGAGCGGCTGCGCGAGGGCAAGGTCTATGTCCGCGACCAGGCGCAGCGCGCGCTCAAGCATTATTTCTCGCCCGGCAATCTGACGGCGCTGCGCGAGCTCGCCCTGCGCCGGACGGCGCAGCGGGTCGACGACCAGATGCTGAGCTACATGCGCGAGCATGCGATCAGCGGCCCCTGGGCCGCGGGCGAGCGCATCATGGTCTGCATCAGCGAGGCGCCGAACACCCCTGGCCTCATCCGCTACGCCCGCCGCGTCGCCGACCGGCTGCGCGTCAAATGGACCGCGATCTATGTCGAGGGGCCACGCTCGGCGCGGCTGACCGAGCCCGAGCGCAACCGCGTCGCCGACCACATGCGCCTCGCCGAGAAGTTGGGCGCCGATCTCGCCACCATTCCCGGCAGCCGCGTCGTCGATCAGTTGATCGGCTATGCCCAGGCCAACAACATCACCCAGATCATCATCGGCAAGTCCGACCGCTCACGCTGGTTCGAGATCCTGCACGGCTCGGTCGTCCACGACCTGGTCCGCCGCGCCGGCTCGATCTCGATCCACGTCATGGCGGGCGACCCGATCGGCGAGCGCACCGACGGCGACGAGCTCGAGACCAAGGCAGCGCCGCGCCCGTTCGATCCCAAGCCCTATTGGCGCTCGGCGATCGCGGTTGCGGCCGCACTCGGTGCCGGGCTCGGCATCGACCAGGTGCTGCCCCTGCCCCTGCCGAACATCTCGCTCGTCTTCTTGACGGCCGTGCTGTTCGCGGCGGTGACGTCCGGGCTTGGCCCGTCGCTGTTCGCCGCCCTCCTGAGCGTGCTCGCCTACAACTTCTTCTTCCTGCCGCCGCTCTACACCTTCACCATCGCCGATCCGGCGAACGTGCTGGCGCTCGTCGCCTTCATGATCGTGGCGGTGATCGCCTCCAACCTCGCCTCGCGCACCCGCGACCAGGCGATCACGGCGGCCCGGCGCGCCAACACGACGGCCGAGCTCTATGCCTTCTCGCGCAAGCTCGCCGGCACGGCAACGCTCGACGACGTGCTCTGGGCGACGGCCTATCAGGTCGCCTTCATGCTCAAGGTCCGCGTCGTCATGCTGCTGCCGGACGGCGACGGCCGGCTCGAGGTGCGCGCGGGATATCCGCCGGAGGACGAGCTCGACGACGCGGATTTCGCGGCGGCGCGCTGGACCTGGGACCGGAACCACCCAGCCGGCCGCGGTTCCGATACGCTGCCGGGCGGCAAGCGCCTGTTCCTGCCGCTCCGGACCGGCCGCGGCGCCGTGGGCGTCATCGGCATCGACCGGGACGCGCCCGGCCCTCTGCTGACGCCCGACGAGCGCCGCCTTCTGGACGCGCTCGCCGACCAGGCGGCCATTGCCATCGAGCGGACCCGGCTCGCCGAGGATATCGACGAGGCGCGCCTTCTGGCCGAGACGGAACGGCTGCGCTCCGCCCTCCTCACCTCGATCTCCCATGACCTCCGGACGCCGCTCGCCTCGATCATCGGCGCCATCACGTCGCTCCGGAGCTACGGCGAGCGCTATGGCGCCGAGACGCGCGGCGAGCTGATGGCGACCGTGCAGGACGAGGCCGAGCGCTTGAACCGCTTCGTCGGCAACCTGCTCGACATGACGCGGCTCGAATCGGGCGCATTGGAGCTCAAGAGCGACTATGTCGACATGAGCGAAATCGTCGGCACCGCGCTCGACCGCACGGCCAAGATCATGCACGGCCACCGGGTCGAGATCGATCTTGCGGTCGACCTGCCCATGGTGAAGCTCGACGCCGTGCTGATGGAGCAGGTGCTGGTCAATTTGCTCGACAATGCCGCGAAATACGCGCCCGTCGGCACCACGGTCAAGCTCGAGGCCAGGCACAACGACGATGAGATCGTGATCGACGTCGTCGACGAAGGCCCCGGCATTCCGCAGGACGCGCTCGAACGCGTGTTCGACAAGTTCTACCGCGTCCGCCAGGGCGATCGGCAGCGCGCCGGCACGGGCCTCGGCCTCGCGATCTGCCGGGGCTTCGTCGAAGCGCTCGGCGGCCGGATCACCGCGACCAACCGGACCGATCGGGCCGGCGCCATCCTTCGCATCACCTTCCCCAAAGCGCTCGCCGCAAGCGTCGAGCTGCTGGTCGGAGCCGACCATGAAGTCTAGCAATGCCCGTGTGCTGATCGTCGACGACGAGCCGCAAATCCGCCGCTTCTTGCGCACCAGCCTGACCGCGCAGAACTACGAAGTGATCGAGGCGGTCGACGGCGCCGAGGCGCTGAAATTCGCCCAGCGCGAGAAGCCCGACCTCATGATCCTGGACCTGGGCCTGCCCGACATCGACGGCATTGAGGTCATCCGGCGGCTGCGCGACACGGACGCGAGCGCGCTGCCGATTGTCGTGCTGTCGAGCCGGTCCGATGAGAAGGTCAAGGTCGAGGCGCTCGACCTTGGCGCCGACGACTACATCACCAAGCCGTTCGGCATGGAGGAGCTGACGGCGCGCGTGCGCGCGGCACTTCGGCACCGCCTGCACGTCCAGGGCGTGGCCGCAGCCATCGTGACCGGCGACTTGCGTATCGACCTGGTGCAGCGGCTGGTCAGCCGCGCCGGCGAGCCGATCAAATTGAGCCCCAAGGAGTTCGACATCCTGCGCATGCTCGCGACCCACGCGGGCAAGGTGCTGACCCACCGCTTTCTGTTGCAGGAGGTCTGGGGCACGGCCAATGCCGAGGACGTGCAGTATCTGCGCGCCTTCATCCGGCTGTTGCGCCAGAAGATCGAGCCGCAGCCCGACCGGCCGATCTATGTCGTGACCGAGACCGGTGTCGGATATCGCCTGAAGATGCTCGACGAGATCCCGATCCCGCAGACTCCACCGGGCAACGTCGAGACGGACTAGACCACGGGCACGACGCTCAGGCCACGAGGTTCGCGGCAAGGATCAGCGCGGCCCAGCCCATCAGGACCATGCCGAGTGGACGGCCGAGGCGCCGGCCCCAGGCGGCGTTCTTCTCGACCGCCATGATCGCGCCGAGCAGGAGCATCCAGCCGACATTGCCGGTGCCCACGACGAACATCAGCAGCATCAGCGCCCAGCAGCACCCGACGCAGAAGATCCCATGATGCAGCCCCAGCCGGAACGCCTCGCGCCGGGGTGCCAGGCCGTGCCAGTGCTGGATGATGAAGCCCAGTGGCGTACGGCATCGATCGAGACAGCGATATTTCAGCGTCGTGAACTGGAATGCGCCGGCCGCCGCCAGCACCCCGCTGCCGATGAGCCAGCCGTGCCCGATCAGCCATGGCGTTCGCTGCACGGCCCCGTGCACAGCCAGATCGAGGAGATGCGCGGCGAGGCCGAAGCCCGACCAGGCCAAGAGATAGCCGGCGATGAGCAGGGCCACCAGTTCCCAGGAGGTCGAGCGTTGCGCCACCAGCGCATTGAAGTGCCGCAGCAACGGCAGGGTCGTCGGCAGCATCATGGCCGCGACCATCAGCAGCCAGCCGCCGGCATAGAGCAGACCCGGCAGAAGTGCGTCACCGGCCGGCAGCGCCCGGCAGATCTGGGCGGCGAAGCCGATCTCCGTCCACCGGCCGTGATCGAGATAGCGGCCATAGGGGCTCTGCTCCCACAGCAGGAGCGCGATCCAGGCCGTGCCGATCAGGCCGCCCATGATCGGCACGAACCAGTCGGCGCGCCTCAAGCCCCGCATCGGCGCCTCGCGGTGTGATCAAGCGTCGAAGACGAAGGTGCTTTGCAGGGCGTTGTGTCCGGTGAGTGCCAGATCATGGCCGAGGGCCGCGTGCTTCGAGCGGTAATGCGTTGCCTTGCCGACGAACACCGGCGCACCCGGCACCGTGGAGAAGATCGTGTTGGCGAGCACCGTCGTAGACCCGTCGGGGCCCAGGTAGGGCTCCAGCTCCGCCGAGCTGACCTCGCCGATCTTCATCGTGCCGCGGCCCCCATCGACCTCAAACGTGATGGGTACACGCTCGACGCCGACGACCTCGCCCACCAGCTTGGCCAGTTCGGCGACCGGCCCGCCGAGCTGCCCGGTATAGACCTTGAGCAGCGCCTCCTGCTGCGCGTCGGAGGCGCCGTCATCGATATAGACCGCGACCCGGAAATTGCCGGCGAGGACATTGCCCGGTATATGCGAGACGAGCGCGATAGTCCGCCCGGCGACATCGACCCCCTCGATCTGGCCCAGGTCGAAGTGATAGGCGAGCGCCGAATCGCAGGTGCCGTTATCGGGGTCTTCACCGATCCAGCACGGGCACAGCACACGGCAATCGCAGACCTCGAGCAGACGTCCCTCCAGATGGTACGCCATGTTGCGTCCTCCCATCGCTGATCGTGATGTCCGGTGCGGCCCCAGAGCGGCCAAGGGCTCCGCAATCCCATGCTACCGCCATTCCGCCGCTCGACCTAGGCGCTCGTATTCCGCCGCCTGGTCGCGCCTGCACCGCGACAGGATCAGAGTGCCGCCGCGTTCAGGCTCCGCCCGGCAATGTCGAGACGCCGTAGACCAGCAGGGCAAACACGTCGATCACCAGGCTGAGGCCGTAAATGCTGCCGATGACGCCGAGCTTGACCGCAGCCCAGAGCCAATGGCCGGGATAGGTCCTGAGATAGGCCAAATAGCTGTAGACCGAGAAGATCAGGAACAAGGGCCAGCCGAGCGCCAACCCGGGCCAGGCGAGCCTAACGCCGATCACCAGGAATCCAGCCACGAACAGGAACGCCTGCCAATGCAGCGCGAAGGCGACGTGGTCGACGAAATAGAGCCCGCGCCCGCGGCCGAAGACCGCCAGCAGCAAGGCCGTGAACGGCAGGGTCACGATGAACAGGCGCGGCAGCCATTCATCCAGCACCGGGTTGAGCGCACGCGGATGGGCCAGCATCAGCGAGAACCCATCGGTCAGCCGCTGCGTGAAATCAGCGAGCTTCTGCGCATCGGCCGAATCCTTGGCGATATCGCTGTCGAGCTTGAGATGCGCGCGGACCGCATCCGACAAAGGCTCGCCGTCACGCGACGGGCGCAGGAACTCGATGACCGGACCGTCGGAGTGCACCGGCCCGTCGGATTGCGCTGTCCCGGGCACCGGCTCCTGCCACGCGCTTCCCTCCGCGAGCGCCGCCAGCGCCTGCTGCGGGATATGGAACTGGATCATGGCGAAGCCGGACAGCCAGAGCGTCAGGAAGAAGGCGAAGCTCGCAAACAGGTAGAGCCGGATCGGCGAGACGAAGCGCACCCGTCGCCCCTCGATGAAGGCGCGCGTCAGCACGCCCGGGCGGAACAGCAGCGCGGCCAGCGTCATCATCATCTTGCCGTCTAGGAACAGGTGATGCTCGATCAGCTCGCGAACGATCTCGACAAGCGAGCGGCTGTGATCGTGCCGGCTCTGGCCGCAATGACCACAGAAGCGCTGGTTAACCTCAGCCGAGCAATTCGGGCAGTGCACGACGGCCGCCCCGCCGGCCAGGGCCGGAATGGATGGATGATGGGGCGGCGTCATCTGGAAGCGCATGGCGGCGAAGGATAATCGGCGCCGCGGCGCGAACGCAACGACGGGGACAGCCAGCTACCGCGGATCCTCAAGCGACGGCATCCGGACGGCGCCGATCGCGGAATGCACGCGCATTCCAGCCGTCATCCGGTCGTCGGGCGGGAGCGTGCCGACAACCGCGTCCGCCACGGCCGGCCGGGCGGCCGGCACCACGACCGAAACCGCCGTCGCGATCTGGGCCGCCGAGGTCGGGCTGGCAACGGCCGCCGCACCGGCGAGCTGCGGCGCAATTTCGGGCGCGTTACCGGCGGCAGCGGCCGCGATGCGCGCCGCAAGGTCGGGTCGTTTGGTAACCGCGATGACGACGATCTCGACCCCGATCATGGGATTGCCGCCGACCAGCTGGCCGATCGCCTCCGGATCGCCGCCGTCGATCGCCCGATCCAGCGCGCGCTCGACCGAGGCCGGCAAGGGCCGGTCCGCCGCGAGGACGCTGGGAGCCGACACGAGACAGGCGAGAGACGCGATCCGAAGCACTGTTGCGACCCTGCCCACCATGTCCCTCCCCGCGGCAAAGATGGCACGCAGCCCCACCATGGCATGGCTGCGGATTGACCGGTTGTAGATCGCCAGCGAACCAGCGTGTATATCGACCGGCAGCCGACCTCAAGTTTGGAGCGCGATCAGCGTGGCATCAATGGGCTATTTCCTCGAAGAGTTCGAGGATCATTTTCAGGCCGTTCAGGCGGCCCGCGAAAGTTTGGCCGTCCCCTTCTCCAAGCTGCTCGCCGCCTCAGTCGCCGCCATCCGCGGCGGCAACAAGATCATGCTGTTCGGTAACGGCGGCAGTGCCGCCGACGCCCAGCACATCGCGACCGAGCTCACTATCCGCTACATCAAGGATCGCGCGCCGATCGCCGCGATCGCGCTCACGACCGACAGCTCGGCCCTGACCGCGGCCGGCAACGACCTGGGCTTCGACGAGATCTTCGCCCGCCAGGTGGCCGCTCTCGGCAAGCCGGGCGACGTGGTCATCGGCATCACGACGTCGGGCACGAGCCCGAACGTGGTCGCCGCACTCAAGACCGCACGCGCCATGGGCATGGTGACGGCGGCGTTCACCGGCCGCGACGGCGGCGTCATGCCGACGCTCGCCGACATCCCGCTCATCGTCCCGGCCCAGAGCACGCGGCGCATCCAGGAGGTCCATATCCTGATCGGCCACCTGCTGTGTGGTGCGCTCGAAACCGAGCTCGGGCTGGTGTAGCGCATGACCTCGGTCAATCCCCTTTTGGACCGGATCGATCGGTTCACCGGCTGCACGATCCTGGTGCTGGGCGACGTCATGCTCGACGCCTATGTCTACGGCCATGTCGAGCGCGTGTCGCCGGAAGCGCCGATCCCGGTGCTGCGGATCGACAAGCGGCGGGAAATGCTGGGCGGCGCCGGCAATGTCGCCCGCAACGTCGCGGCCTTGGGCGCGCGCGCGGTCCTGATCGGCGCCGTGGGCGACGACGAGGCCGGCCGCCAGGTCGCGGCCGCCCTGGCCGAGACGGAGGGCAGCCAGATCGACGGCCGGCTGGTGATCGACCGCGATCGCCCGACGACGCGCAAGACCCGCTTCGTCTCCGGCGCGCAGCAGCTGCTGCGCGTCGACGAGGAGATCGCCCGGCCGGTCGCGGGCGCCGCCGCCGACGCCGTTTTGGCGCGCTTCCGCGAAGCGCTTGCCGAATGCGACCTCGTCATCCTCAGCGACTATTCCAAGGGCGTGCTGAGCGACGCCGTGCTGACCGGCGCCATCGCCGCGGCACACGCGGCGGGCAAGCGCGTCATCGCCGATCCGAAGAGCCGGGACTTCACACGCTATCGGCACGTCGACGTGCTGAAGCCGAATCGGCTCGAGATCACCCAGGCGACCGGCATCGACTGCCGCGACGACGCCACGACCGAACAGGCGGGCCGCGCGGCGCTCGCGACCGCCGAGGCCGGCGCCGTCGTGGTGACGCGCGGCGCGCACGGCGTCTCGATCATTCCGAAGGACGGCACCGCCGTGCATCTGCCGACGCTGGCGCGTTCGGTGTTCGACGTGTCGGGTGCCGGCGACACGCTGGTTTCGTGCCTTGCGGTGGCACTCGCCGCCGGTGCCGACCTGGTCGAGGCGACCGAGCTCGCCAACGCCGCGGCCGGCATCGTCGTCGGCAAGGCCGGCACCGAATGCGTGACACCGACGGAACTATCGCAGGGCCTGCATCTGGGCGCGCTCATCGAGACCGACCGCAAGATCGCGACCTTGAGCGGCGCGCTCGACCAGGTCGCGCGCTGGCGCGCCGCCGGCCTGCGCGTCGGCTTCACCAACGGCTGCTTCGACCTGATCCACCCGGGCCATGTCCGCTTGTTGGGCCACGCGCGCGCCGCCTGCGACCGGCTGATCGTCGGGCTCAACACCGACGCCTCGGTCAAGCGGCTCAAGGGACCGGAACGGCCGATCCAGAACGAGGTCGCGCGCGCCACGGTCATGGCGTCGATCGGCGCCGTCGACCTGGTCGTGCTGTTCGCCGAGGACACGCCGCTCGCCATGATCGAGGCGTTGAAGCCCGACGTGCTCATCAAAGGCGCCGACTATCGCATCGACCAGGTCGTGGGCGCCGACGTCGTGCAGTCCTATGGCGGCAAGGTCGTGCTGGCCGAGCTCGAGGCCGGACAGAGCACGACCGGGACGATCGGCAGGATCCGCGACGCGGGCGGCCGCCTCTGAGACGCAAGCGAGCGGGAAAGGCGACCGGCTGAATGTTCTTCGTGCTCGCCAAGCTGTTCAGCTTCGTCGCCACGCCCAGCCATTTCGCGTTGATCCTGCTTGTCGTCGGGTCGGCGCTGCTGTTCACCCGGCATTATCGAGTCGGTCGCTGGCTCGTGGTCGTGCCGGTGGTACTTGCCGCGATCGGCCTGCCCGGCACGATCCAGCTCCTGGCGCAGCCGCTTGAAAACCGCTTTCCCGCCAACCCGCCGCTGTGCCGGATCGACGGCATCATCCTGCTCGGCGGCGGCGAGGCGCCGAAACTGTCGCGCGATCGAGACCAACCGATCCTGCTGACCCGGTCGGGCAAGTATTTCGCCGCCATCGACCTGCTGCGCCGTTTCCCCGACGCGCGCCTGATCGTCGCGGCCGGCAGCGGCGCCTGGGACCCGGAAGGGACCCACGAGACAGACGTGGCTGCGGCGCTCTTCGCAGAGGCTGGCGTCGATCCCCACCGCCTCATCTTCGAGACACAATCGCGCGATACCTGGGAGAATTTCCGGAACGCCAAGGCCATCGTGGCCCCCAAGCCCGGAGAGCATTGGGTGCTCTTGACCGGCGCGATGCACATGCCGCGGGCGGTGTCGATCGCGCAGCAGGTCGGTTTCCCGGTCATCCCCTGGCCGACGGACTACCGAACCAGGACGGCACACTTGTTTCTCGATAACGATCTCGCCGAGAGCATCGAGCTGCTCGACAATTCCTTCCACGAATGGATCGGTCTCTTGATCTATCGGCTGACCGGCCGCAGCGCGGCCCTGCTGCCCTCCTCCACGCCGACCGACAGCGGCTGCGCACCCACACCATCGTCATGACCGGCACGTCTTCATGATCGACACGCCAATCATCTCCGTCATCGGCCTCGGCTATGTCGGCCTGCCGCTCGCAGTGGCGCTCGCCCGGTACTACCGCGTCATCGGCTTCGACATCGATCCGGAACGCGTTGCCGCGATCCGGCGCGGCGAGGACCGGACCGGTGAGGTCGAGCCCGGCGCCCTCGTCGAGAGCGCGCTCGAGGTGACGGCGAAGCCGGAGCGGCTCGCCGACGCAACCGTGCATATCGTCACGGTGCCGACGCCGGTCACGGCGACGAACGAGCCGGACCTACAGGCGCTCTTCGCCGCCTGTGCCACGGTCGGCCGGGCGCTCAGGCCAGGTGCTGTCGTGGTATTCGAGAGCACGGTCTATCCGGGCGTCACCGAAGACCTGTGCGGCCCCACGCTGGAACGCGCGTCCGGGCTCAAGGCAGGGCGGGATTTCTTCCTCGGCTATTCGCCCGAGCGGATCAATCCGGGCGATCGGGTTCACACCGTCGACCGGATCACCAAGGTCGTGGCGGGGCAGACGCCGGAAATCGCCCACGAACTCGCGCGGATCTACGGCCGCATCACGTCCGGCGGCACCTTCATCGCCGCCTCGATCCGTACCGCCGAGGCGGCCAAGGCGATCGAGAACGCGCAGCGCGACCTCAACATCGCCTTCATCAACGAAGTGACGATGATCTTCAACCGGCTGGGCTTGAGCGTCCACGACGTGCTCGAGGCCGCGCAGACGAAGTGGAATTTCCTGCCGTTCAAGCCCGGCCTGGTCGGCGGCCATTGCATCGGCGTCGATCCGTATTACCTCGCCCATTGTGCGCAAGCAGCCGGCCACGAGCCCGAGATCATCCTGGCTGGCCGGCGCATCAACGACGGCATGGCGTCCTATGTCGCCGGCGCGATCCTGGCGGCGCTCGAGGCGCCGGCCGGCACCGCGCCGCGAATCCTGGTGCTGGGCGTGACCTTCAAGGAGGACGTGCCGGACCTCCGGAACTCCAAGGTCGCCGATCTCATCGCCACGCTCAGGTCCGCCGGCGCCGAGGTCGCGGCGCACGACCCGCTGGCCGACCCGGCCGAGGCCAAGGCACTCTACGGCATCGATCTCGAACCGGATCTGGACGAGATCCGCGGCTTCGACGCACTGGTCGCGGCGGTGCCGCATCAGGCCTATCGCGACATGGCGGCGGTGCGCTTGGCCGACCTCGTGCGACCGGGCGGCCTCGTCGCGGACATGAAGGGCATCTGGCGGACGCGCGCGCTGCCGGGCACGCTCCGCCGCTGGCAGCTCTGAGCCCTCACTCCGGCGTGGGCAGGGGCTTCGTCTCAGGCGCCGGCGCCGGCGGCGGCGACACGATGGTCACGGCACGGCGGCTGAGATCGACCAGGTAGCGCGTCCCCGCCTCGTCCTCGATCGCGAGCGCATCCCGGTCCGGGACCAGCGACAAGCGCTTGAAGTAGCGGTTGAAGGTCGGCAGCCCTGGTATGTTCTGCGGCGCCACCTGATAGATCTTGAGGATCCAGAGCCGCGCGCCGTTCGTCGTGTCAGTCGCCATCAGATAGCCGCTCAACGGATCGCCGCCGTGCTGGGCGCTGTCCAGGTCCTGTTCGTAGCGGATCCCCTTGTAGAACACCGGCGGCACGACGGGCGGCGCCGGCCGGCTCGCCTCGGGCGGATGGGTCATCTGTACCTCCCTGTCGGCGGCGGCAGGGCCGCTCGGCCGATCGTTCGAACCATAGGCCCGGCCATGGTCGCCGGTCGCGGCGCTTCCCAGCGCGAGCACAGCGACCGCCACGCTGACCAAGGGCAACCGCCTCACCGGATCCGGAGCGCCATTCTGCGCTCGCCCTCGGTCAGCGCAGCAGCGCAATCCGCGGCGAAGAACGCCCAGCTGTCGGCGTTGCGGATCGCCGCACTGCCCGGAAAGCCGCGGTGCGGCCCGATGCCGTAGTGGGCGTAGCGGAAGTCGCCGATATTGACGTCCTCGGTCGCTGAGACGAGATGGCTCAGCTCATGGACGATGATGCGCGTCCAGTTCTTCTGGCCGTGAACGATGCCGCCCTCGTCCTTCTTGAAGAAGGATTGCTCGATATAGACGACGTCGAGCCCCTCGCCGAAGCCGGAGAAGGTGAAGGCCTCCGAGTCGCGATAATCGACATCGCCCGGCGCCGTAGCGCCGCGCAGCGATACCCAGTCCGTCAGGATGAAGCGGCCCTTGTTGAGACAGGCGATGATCGCCTTGAAGCCGAATGTCAGGGTGCCGATGAACTGGTCGAGCTCTTTATCCGTCGTGCCCGGGTCGGCGAACCAGCGCTTGACCAGCTCGCGCGCGGTCTCCCGCAGGCGGCTGCGCTTCGCATCTGGGCTGCCCGCGTCGGCCAGGACCATCGCCGTCCGGTGACACCAGGCCAGCGCCTGCTGGGTCGCCGACGCGAGATACTTCTTCTGCGTCTCCGAGAAGATCTCGTTGTCGGTGTCGAGGATCCGTTCGACCGCGTCGCGCGTCGTCGTGAACTGATTGATGTGGTGCGATGCCCAGTCGTGGAACTCCCGCGGCAGGGAGTGAACCCACACCGTCTGGCTGCCCGACTTCTTCACGAGGTAGACATGGCGCAGGAACTTGAGCGCCGCCGCGCGCATCTTGGAGGCGTCGTCGAGCACGGTTGCGTTCGGCCGGTCGCTCCAAGCCTTGACCGCCTGCAGGATCCCCTGGCTTTCGGGAATGGCATGATGGCCGATGAATTTCGCGGCGCCCTGCTGGACCTTCTTGCGCAGCTTGTCCAGGCTGTCGGCCCGCCCGGCGTCGAAGCCGGTTGTCGTCATGAGCTCATAGAGCGCTGTGACGAGATCCTGCCAGCCCGACTCGAACGCGCCGTTGTTCTGCAACCAAGCGCGCGCATAATCGTATTGGACCTTGAATTTCTTATCCCAGTCCACGCCACCCTCGCTTCCCGGGACGAGGCGCCCCCGCCGTCGAGCCTATTGAGCCGGCGCCCAATGCTCAAGCGCGCATGTGTCTACCGAAGCCGGTGGCGGGTCAGTGGGCGCCGTTCCGCATCAGGACGACGCGGACCGTCTTGAACAGGATGACGATGTCGAGCCAGATCGACCAGTTGCGGACATACCATTCGTCATAGGTCGCCCGATCGAAAAAGCTGGTCGAGCTGCGGCCGCTCACCTGCCACAGGCCCGTGATGCCGGGCCGCATCCGCCCGTAGAGGGCCAAGTTACCTTCGTAGGCATCGATCTCCCGTTCCAGGATCGGCCGAGGGCCAACGATGCTCATATCGCCGCGCAGCACGTTGAAGAGCTGCGGCAGTTCGTCGATGCTGGAGCGGCGGATCCAGGCGCCGACCCCCGTCACGCGCGGGTCCTTCGCCAGCTTGAAATTGTTCTCGACATAAGCCTGGTAGAGATCCGGGTTCTTCTCGCCCCATTCCGCCAGGATCGTATCGGCGTTGTTAACCATGCTGCGGAACTTGTAGAACTTGAAGGGCTTGATGCCCCGGCCGATCCGCTCCTGCGAATAGATGATCGGCGCGCCGTCACCGGACCAGATCAATGCCGCGACGATGATGAGAAGCGGCGCGAAGACGATGAGGGCCGCCGCCGCCAGAATCACGTCGAGGCTGCGCTTCATCGCCCGCACGAAAACCGTGCGGGCCACGCTCAGATGAATGAAGATGAAGTCCCGGCCCATCACATGATGGATGTGCGAATAATCGGCCGGTACGCCGCGCAGGTTCGGCACCACGACGCAACCGTCGAAATTCTCGGAAATGCGATCGACCAGCGGCCCGAGGTTGCCCCGGTTGTCGTCGAGCGCGATATAGACCGTGGCGTTGGCGAGCTTCTCCCGGTTCTCACGCGCGAAGAACTCTTCGACCTGCATCACCCGGCGAGTCGCGAGTTGATTGAGCACCTCGGCGGACAGCTGCTTTTTGTCAGGCGCCACGTAGCCGATGATCTTGATCAGCATGAAGCGGTCGGTCAGCAACGTCTTCGTCACTGCCACGGCATTGGCGCTCGTGCCGTAGATGACAACCGGCCGGCGCACGCCCAGCGCGACGAGTATCTGACGATAGAGGATCCGGAAAAGCACCAGCGTCCCGATCACAATCGCCCAGCTGAGGATCAGGTCGTAGAGCCGCGCGTCACGCCCGATGAACAATACCGAGAAAATCACGTCCAGAAAAACAAAATACAATAATATGCCAATTGCCTCGCGCGTTTCTTTAAGAAAGTAGACGCTGGACGCATAACCTAGTTTAAATTGATAAAATATCACATAAAGAATCGCGTAAATCAGCATGCCGCTCGAGGCACTGCTTCTGATGTACTGAAGTGCTGAAAATTTATACTCGCCAGATAAATACAAGCTGTAGAGTACAAACGCGGTGCCGAAGGCGAGCATGTCAACGAGCGACTGAGCGTAGCGGCCCATCCAATGCCGCGCGTAATCACGCTTGCAGCCGTCGAAGCTCGATAGTGCTAACGGTACACTTAAACTGTTACCAGGCATATCCAGCAGGCCCCGAAATGTCCCTATGGAGTACTTTTATTCAAATAAGCCGAACGTGAACGCGAACCGGTTAGCGGAGTTCGCGAATTAACCTGACGCCGCTTCTGCCCATTGCCGGGTAGGAATCGAAGAATCTTGCTGCTTTGCGGAAATCGCGATGAAGAACGGAGCCGCGCGAGAAGCACGGGGCTACTAATAGGTGCATCGGGGGATCATACCAAAGCTTTTGTGGCAAGCTGCCAACTTATAGGTGCAGCCGGCGAAACTTTTCTCAAAGCGTGCCTCGGCAGGCACATGGGGTATCAGGGAACGCGGGCCAAGTGGCGCAGCAGCACGTCGACCAGCCGGCTGCAGCCGGCGTCGTCCGCGGCGTCGAACCGGCCGGGGCGCGGGCTGTCCAGGTCGAGAACGCCCAGAATCGCGCCATCCCGGATCAACGGCACGACGAGTTCGGAGCGCGAGGCGGCGTCGCAGGCGATATGGCCGGGAAATTGGTCGACGTCCTCGACCAGCACGCTCCTGCCCTGCTGGACGGCGGTGCCGCAGACGCCCTTGCCGACGGCGATGCGGACGCAAGCCGGCTTGCCCTGGAACGGCCCCAGCACCAACTCGCCGTCGCGCATCAGATAGAACCCGGCCCAGTTGAGCTCGTCGAGCCCGTCCATGACGAGCGCCGACATGTTGGCGAGGTTGGCAATGGGATCGGGTTCGCCCGCGAGCAACGCGTCCAGCGCCTCGGCCAGCTCGACATAGCGCTCCGCCTTGCTTGCGGCGGTCGAATTCTTCGCGACGTACATGCTCTCACCCTCCCCTCAGCGGCCGCCCTCGATGTCGGCCACAGCGGCGCCATCGACATGGATGGCCGCCGTCGGGGTGATAGATCGTCTCGCCGGTCGGCGCAATCGGCCGATCGCGATCTGCGTTTCGGCTTGTCGTCAGGCGTGCCGGGCGTTTTTGACCGTCAATTCGGCGCCGGGAAAATCTCGCGTCACGATGCGGCGCTCGACCTCTTCCTGCAGGCGGCGCTTCAGCCCCAGCGCGAAGAACAGCTCGGCGGTGAGGAAAATCGGCGAGACCAGCGTCTGGAACAGGTTGCTCGTCAGCGCCGGCTTGTTGCCCTCGAACCAATGACCGATCAGCTGCACGATCCAGCCGGCAACGAACACCGCCGCGGCGATGCCGAGCGCGGGGCCGGAGCCGAGGGCCGCGACCGAGGCCGCGGCCCAGAGCAGCGGCACGAACAGCACCGCCATGGCGAGGCCGATCGCAAGGTCGAGCTTCAGGTAATAGAGCGCCATCACCGTCGCCCAGATCACGGCCGGCGTGACGCCGAACCCGCCGATCGCGATCTCGTTCAGCGACAGGGGGATGAGGATCGCGAAGATGATCGAAGGCACGCCTATGAAATGGGTCATGCGGTTGCGCGGATCGCGGTGATAGCAGCCGTAGAAGGCCATATGTTCGGCAAGCGTCTTCATCTGACGGCTCCCAAAGGCGGACCGCCGGCCGGGCGCCCGAGCGGCCGCTCGTGACGCGCCTGCAGGTAGTCGCGGGCAAGGCCGGTCCACAACCGGCGAAGCGGTGCCTGGCCGTCGGCGCTCTGGGCGAGCATCTCCTGCATCGCCATGCCGCGCAGCACGAACAGGGTGAGCGTCAGGAGATCGCCGCCGCCCGTCGCATCGGGGGTTGCCGAGCCCCAGGCGCTGCGGAAGCTTTCGATCAGGTCGACGAAGACGGGCCGGAGCCGGTCGGCGAGCGCCCGATCTGTGCGGCAGGCAACGACCAGCTCGAACAGCACGTCGCGATGGCGCCCACAGTAGAAGCGCTGCCAGACCTGCTCGATCAGCGCCATGAAACGATCCTCGTGCCCGTCGAGCGTCTCCGCCACCGTGCGCGCCGCTGCCGCCGCGTCCGCCATCATGGCCTCGGCCGCGGCGGCGATCAGGTCCTGCTTGCTCGAGAAATGATGCGCCCAGGCGCCGCGCGAGACGCCGGCGTGCGCCAGGATCACGCTCAGGGACGCGCCGTGGAAGCCCTCGGCCTGCAGGCAATCGAGCGTCGCCTC
Organism: Aliidongia dinghuensis; assembly: GCF_014643535.1. Classification (NCBI taxonomy): domain Bacteria; kingdom Pseudomonadati; phylum Pseudomonadota; class Alphaproteobacteria; order Rhodospirillales; family Dongiaceae; genus Aliidongia; species Aliidongia dinghuensis. Next base: position 222,166 of record NZ_BMJQ01000009.1, read on the forward strand.
GACCAGAAGCGCGCGCATGTCGCGGCTCCGCTCCTCCTGGGTCCTGCTCACCGCGTTCGTCGCCATGGCCAATCCGAAGAAAGAAACCGACCGATTGGTTTGTACGCCGGAAATCCAAAGAACTCAAGGGCGACGCGTGACGCCGTCAGTCCGCGCGCTTGTCGCGCATGATGCGCGCCTTCTCGCGGTTCCAGTCGCGCGCCTTCTCGGATTCGCGCTTGTCGTGCTTGTGCTTGCCGCGCGCCAGGCCGAGCTCGACCTTGGCGCGGCCGGTCTTGTTGAAATAGATCGACAGCGGCACGAGCGTCACGCCCTCGCGCTTGATGGCGCCCAGGAGCTTGTTCACTTCCTTGCGGTGCAACAGCAGCTTGCGCGGCCGGCGCGGCTCATGGTTGAAGCGCGAGGCGCCCTCGTATTCCGGAATATGGGCGTTGACCAGGAACATCTCGCCGCCCTCTTCGCGCGCGAACGACTCGACGATGCTGGCGTGCCCTTTCCTGAGCGACTTCACCTCGGTGCCGACCAGCACGATGCCGCACTCGAGCGTGTCGTCGATGAAGTAATCGTGCCGCGCCTTGCGATTCTGGGCGACGAACTTGTCGGTCGGACGCAACGCCACGGGGCTGGTTCCTGACGCTCTGCCGCTGGCCGGCTTAGTTCAGCAGGCCGGCTTGGCGCATCGCCGCCTCGATCCGCGCCTTGGACGCGGCCGCGGGCTCGACGAGCGGCAGACGCACGCTGGGGGCGCTGCGGCCGAGGAGCGAGGCGGCATACTTCACGGGGCCCGGGCTGCTCTCGCAGAACATGGCATCGTGCACCGGCGCCAGACGCTCGTTGATCCGCTCCGCGGTCGCGAAATCGCCCGCGTCCCACGCCCGGTGCATCTCGGCCAGATCGCGCGGCGCGATGTTGGCGGTGACGGAAATGCAGCCGTGGCCGCCCTGGGCGCGGAAGGGCAGCGCCGTGATGTCCTCGCCCGAGAGCTGCCAGAAATCGCCCGGAATGGCGAGCTTGGTGCGGATCGGCCGGGCGAGGTCGGCGGTCGCGTCCTTGACGCCTGCAATGCGCGGCAGCTCTGCCAGGCGCTTCATGGTGTCGACCGACATGTCGACACCGGCGCGGCCGGGAATGTTGTAGATGACGAGCGGCAGGCCGGTCGCGTCGTGCAGCGCCCTGTAGTGCTGGTAGAGGCCTTCCTGGGTCGGCCGGTTGTAATAGGGCACGACGACGAGCGCCGCGTCGGCCCCCGCCTTCTCCGCGTGGCGCGTAAGCTCGATTGCCTCGGCCGTCGAGTTGGAGCCGGTGCCCGCCATGACCACGGCCTTGCCCTTGGCGACCTCGATGCAGAGCTCGACCACGCGGCGATGCTCCTCGTGGCTCATGGTCGTCGATTCACCAGTGGTGCCGCATGGCACCAGCCCGTCCGTGCCCTCGGCGATCTGCCAGGCGACGAGATCCTGGAACGCGCGCTCGTCCACTTTGCCATCGGCCCGGAACGGGGTGATCAGCGCGACATAAGATCCGGTGAACTGCATGGTCTTTCCTCCAGGCCGCCGTTCGGGGCGCCGGGCCGAAGCTCGGGATCGAAGCGGCCGTCTCCATTCTGGCCCGACCATAGCGAGCACGACACGTGGCCGCAACACACGCGGCAGATCGGGTCGCCTGCCCTGCCGCCCATGCAAGGCAGAGCCGGCAAATGGCACGCGAAACCGCGCAACGCCGCTTGGCGCGACCGGCCGTTCACCGGTAGAATAGGCGCCTCTCCAGGGGAGTGTTCCTTGTCCGACGACACGACGAACGACGCCCGCCGGCGTCGTGCCACCAGAGGCCGCGTTCCTGCCAGGGCCTTGCGCCACGGCGCCTCGATTTCCGCACTCAGCCTCGCTGCGCTCCTCTTCTATCACGCATCATCCGCCCGCGCCGCCGAACCGCTGTCCGCCCACGACATGCCGATCGCGCGCCAGGCGTTCGATCTGATGGACCGCGGCCAGTGGGCACGGGCCGAGAACCTGGCGCAGAACGCCAATGACCCGCTGCCGGCCAAGCTCATCCTCTGGCTCGACCTGCAGCGCTCCCAAGTCGGGCACAGCTTCGGCGAGATCGCCCAGTTCGTCGACCAGAACCCAGGTTGGCCGCGCCAGGCCATGCTGCGGCTCCGGGCCGAGGAAACCCTCGACCAGGTGCCGGACGCGACGCTGCGGACCTGGTTTCAGCACCACAAGCCGGTCAGCCCCTCGGCGAAGCTGAAGGAGGCGGAGCTGATGGTCGCAGGCGGCGACCCCGCCGGCTATGCCGACCGGATTCGCGAGATCTGGATCACCGGCGACTTCTCCGCCGCCGAGGAGAAGCTGGTGATCGCCCGCTACGGCGACAAATTCACGACCGAGACCGAAGACCGCCGGCTCGACCGGCTGATCTGGGACGGCAAGCTCGAGGAGGCGACGCGCCAGCTCGCCCGCGTGTCGCCGGATTGGCGCTTGCTCGGCGAAGCGCGCCTCAAGCTCGTGGAGTCGGCCAAGGGGGCGGAAGCGGCCGTCGCCAGAGTACCGGCCAGCCTGCAGAACGACCCCGGGCTGCTGTTCGCGCGGCTGAAATGGCGCCGTCAGCACGACATGGACGACGAGGCACTCACCATCCTGCTGCAAGCGCCGAAGGACCTCGAGCGGCCCGAGCTCTGGTGGCCGGAACGCCAGATCCTGGCCCGCCACCTGCTGGCGGCGCACGACGCTGGGCGCGCCTACCGGGTGATCGCCGATCATCGCCTGCCGGACGGCGGCAATCTCGCGGAGGCCGAGTTCACCGCCGGCTGGATCTCGTTGCGCTTCCTCAACGATCCACAGCACGCCTACGAGCATTTCCAGAGACTCTATGGGGTGGCGAAGCTGCCGCTCACCGTCTCGCGCGGCGCCTATTGGGCGGGCCGCGCCGCCGATGCGCTCGGCCGGTCGCAGGAGGCGCTCGACTGGTACGCCAAGGCGGCGCAGTTCCCGACGACCTATTACGGCCAGCTCGCGAGCGCCGTGCCCGGCGTGGCACCGCCGCCGAAACCGGTGCCTGAGCCGAAGGCGACGACGACCCAGGCCGCCGCCTTCAACAAGAAGGAGCTGGTCCACGCGATCCGTGTCCTCGCCGCGGTCGACGAGGAGGACTACATCAAGCCCTTCCTGATCAGCCTGTCGGAGAGTGCCGAGAACCCGACCGACCACGCGCTGGTCGCCGACCTGGCCGAGGAGATCGGCCGGCCGGATCTGGGCGTCGCCGCGGCGAAGCGGGCGAGCTACAGCGGCGTGTCGCTGCTGCGCGCCGGCTATCCGCTGGTGCCCATGCCGCGAAACGCCGGCGCGGAACAGGCGCTGCTCCTGGCGCTGACGCGCCAGGAAAGCGCCTTCGACACGCGCGCGCTCTCGCCGACCGGCGCGCGCGGCCTCATGCAGCTGATGCCGGGGACGGCGAGCCAGGTCGCCAAGACGCTCGAGCTGCCCTTCGTCGAGCGCAAGCTCTCGACCGACGGCATCTACAACGTGACCTTGGGCCAGGCCTATCTCGATTCGCTGATCGCGCAGTTCAACGGCTCTTACGTGCTGGCGATCGCCGCCTACAACGCAGGCCCGGCACGCGTCCGGCAATGGCTCGGCGACTACGGCGACCCGCGCTCGCCGGACGTCGACGCCGTCGACTGGGTCGAGGAGATCCCGTTCAGCGAGACGCGCAACTACGTCCAGCGCGTGCTCGAAAACCTGCAGGTCTACCGCTTGAGGATCGGCAACCGGTCGCTGGCCTTCTCGCTCGAGGCGGACTTGAGACGATAGGGCCGGCCGAGCCGAGTCAGACGACCTGCCGGCGCGGGCTCTTCCGCCAGGCATGCCGCCAGCGGTATTTCAGCGAGTCGCGCAGGTGCTGGCGCAGGATGGGCTTGCGGAAGAATTCCGACAGGCCGCCTGACGAGCAGCGGATCCCGTCGGCCGCAACGACCGCATCGGCGTGATAGACGACGGACAGGCCGCGGCTCCAGCTTTGCCAGCAGATCTCCGGATCCGCCAGGAACATGACGTACCGCGGATCGAACCCGCCGACCTCGTCCCACAGGTCGCGGCGCACCAGGAAGCAGGAGCTCTGCAGCCAGTCGACCGGTTGTGTCCGGTTGACGTCGAGATGGGCCATCTCGTCATACGCAACGAGCTTGCGCACTCCAGGCAGCTTGCGGAGCGGCGTACGCCGCGCGACCTGGGTGAACAGACGCGGGAAAGCCCGGGCCGTCATCGCCACCTTGCCGCTCGGCTCTTCGATCTGTTTCGGGCCGACAATGCCGACGGAGGGATGCTTTTGCAGATACTCCAGCAGAACCTGCACGGTATCGAGCTCAGGCCAAAGAATATCCGGGTTGACAATCAGGATATACGCGCCGATCGCCTGCTCCGCTGCCCGATTGCAGCCTCGGACATAGTGCAGGTTCTCCGAATTGACGAGCAGCTTGACGCCGTCGTGCTCCGCCAGGGGCGCCAAGATCGCGGCGTTCGCGGGATTACACGAATTGTCCGCGACGATGATCTCGAGCTTGAAGCGGCCGCGCTGCCGCAGCAAGCCGCGCACATTCTCAACGACCCGGCGCGCCTTGTTGTAGTCCAGGATGACCGCCGTCACCGTTGGCATCTCATCCGGATCGAGCAATCAGGCCCCCAGAGGTCGGTCGATAAGCGCGGATCGCGCAGAAGCGGCGGAAGAACATCCGCCCACCATGGCCCGAACTTAAAGTTGCTCCCGCATTCTTACAAGCGCTTCGCGGGGGGGCTATGTTGCCTCGGGCGAGATGGCGCGATAAGGAAGAGTGAGGGTTGCTCGTGACGGTCGAGCGCCGCACCCAGCCGGATCAGCCGCCAGCATGACCGAATTTCGCGAACGCTTCGTCTCGGCCCAGGACGGTGCGCAGCTCTATCTGCGCGACTATGGCGATCCGCTGGCACCACGCGCGCCGCTTCTTTGCCTTGCCGGCATCTCGCGCAATTCCAAGGACTACCATGCCCTCGCCCTGCGCCATGCCGGCAAGCGCCGCGTCGTCTGTCCGGACTATCGCGGCCGCGGCCGTTCGGCGCGCGACCCGGACTGGCGCAACTATGCGCCGCCGGTGATCCTGGGCGACATCCTGCAGATCATGGCGGCGCTCGATCTTGGCCGGGTCGTGCTGGTCGGCACCTCGTTCGGCGGGCTGCTCTCGATGGCGCTCAACGCGTTGAAGCCGGGCGCCGCCGCAGGCCTGGTGCTGAACGACATCGGTCCCACCGTGGGCAACGGGTCGGGCAATATCATCGAGCGCATCGGCCGCGACCATCCGCAACCCGACCTCGCCGCGGCCGTGCGCTACCTCCGCACGGAGTTCAGCCACCTGTCCTATCGTACGGACGAGGAGTGGCTCGATTTCGCCGAGCGCACCTATCGGCGGGGCGGGGATGGGCTCTGGCACCACGACTGGGACCCGGCGATCGCCCGGCCGTTCGTCGCCGGCGACACCGGCGGCATGGATCTCTGGGCGCTCTTCTGCGGCTTCGCCCGGATCCCGGCGCTCGTCGTGCGCGGCGGCATCTCGGACCTGTTGACCGCCGAAGGCCTGGCACGGATGGTGGAGGCGAAGCCCGATCTCGAGACCGTGACCGTGCCGGGCGTCGGCCACACGCCGCACCTCGGCGAGCCGGAAGTAGAAGGAGTACTCGATGAGTTCCTCGACCGTTGCTGACGCCGACCTGCCAACCTTCGCCGACGTCGTGGCGGCCGCCGACCGGCTCAAGGGCCAGGCGATCGTGACGCCGCTTGTCGAGTCGAGCGCGCTCAACAAGCGCCTGGGCTTCCGCCTGCTGGTCAAGGCCGAGCCGCTGCAGCGCACCGGCTCCTTCAAGTTCCGCGGCGCGTTCAACCGCCTGGTCCAGCTCGACGAGGCCGCTCGGCGGCGCGGCGTGGTCGCCTTCTCCTCCGGCAACCACGCCCAGGGTGTGGCGGCTGCGGCCGAGATCCTGGGCATGCCCGCCACCATCGTGATGCCGGCCGACGCGCCGGCGATCAAGCTCGCCAACACGCGCGGCTACGGCGCCGAGGTCGTGACCTACGACCGCTGGACCGAGGACCGCGAGGCGGTCGCGGCCCGCATCGCCGCCGAGCGCGGCGCCACCATCGTCAAGCCCTACGACGAGCGCGACATCATCGCCGGTCAGGGCACGGCAGCGCTCGAGATCATTGCGCAGGCGGCCGAGCGCGGCATCGCGATCGACGCCATGGCAGCCAACTCGTCCGGCGGCGGCCTCATCGCCGGCTGCGCCCTCGCCTTCGCCGCCAGGAGCCCGGTGACCAAGGTCTATTGCGCCGAACCGACCGGCTTCGACGACCATGCCCGCTCGCTCGCTGCGGGTAGCCGCGTCGCCAACACGCCGGGGGCGACGTCGATCTGCGATGCGCTGCTGGCCGCGACGCCCGGCCGGCTCACGTTCGAGATCAACCGTCGGCACCTGGCCGGCGGCCTGGTCGCGAGCGATGCCGAGGCAAAGCGCGCGATGGCGGTCGCGTTCAACGAACTGAAGCTGGTGGTGGAGCCGGGCGGCGCCATCGCCCTCGCAGCAGCCCTCGAAGGACGCTTCCCCGGCCAGCCGCGCACGGTCGCGGTCATCGCGTCCGGCGGCAATGTCGATCCCGCGCTGTTCCGCGAGGCGCTCGCCGCCTGACCGTTAGGAAACTTCCCGCCAGGAAACTTCCCGTCAGGAAACCTCGGGCTCGGCCGCCGCTTCCGCCGTCGCTGCGGCCGATTCGCCCTGCAGCTCGAGCACCGCGCCGGGCGCGCTGTCGAATGCGTGGCAGCGCACATCGGCGTGGACGCGGGCCGTCTTGAGCAGCGACACGTGCGACGCGCTCACGAGTCCGTGGACCGTACCGGCTATCGTCACGCGGTCGGCGTACAGGTTGCCGATCACGGTGCCGGTCTGGCCGACCGTGATGGCACTCGCCTCGACGTCGCCGTTGACGATGCCGTCGATGTGGATTTCACCGTCGGAGCGCAGGCTGCCCGTGATCTGGAAATCGGCCGCGAGGATCGACAGCCCGCCGCGCCGGCTCACGACCGGCTGCGGCTTGCCGCCTTCCTCAGTTCGACGCCTTGAGAACACCCGCTTTTCCCACCTCGAGGAATTTCTCCGGATCCTGCGGCGTGCCGTTGACGACGACCTCGTAATGCACGTGCGGGCCGGTCGACCGGCCGCTCGAGCCGAGGAGGCCGATCTGGCTGTGCTTGCCGATCTTTTGGCCGACGTTGACCAGGATACGGTTCAGATGGCCGTATTTCGTGTGGATGCCGTTGCCGTGGTCGATCTCGACCAGCTTGCCGTAGCCGGTCGAATAGCCGGCGAACACGACCGTGCCGGCTGCCGTGCTCATGACCGGGGTCTTGTAGGGGCCGGAGAGATCGACACCGGTATGCATGGCCATGCGGCCGTTGAACGGGTCGTGGCGCACGCCGAACGGGCTCTCGAAATTGTATTTGTCGAGCGGCGCCGTCAGCGGCAGCGTCTTCATCAGCTTCGCGACCTGCTCGTCCGGCAGCTGCGCCCCCTTGTTCGCGCCGACCGCGACATAGGGACCGCCCACCGACGCCGGGCGCACGCCCAGCTGGGCCAGCAGCTTTTCGACACTGAAGCCGTTGTCGGCTGTTTCGACCTTGCCCGCCGGCTCTTCCTCGCCGTCGGTCGCAGCGCCCCCGCCCACAGTGCCAGCAGCTGAGGCACCATCGGTGGTCGGCACGGTCACGAGCTTGCCCGTGAGCTCCGCCCGGGGGGCCGGCCGGGTCGCGAGCTTCTTCTCGAGCTCGCTCACCTTGAGCTTCAGGCGCTCGCGGTCGGCCGCGATGGTCTTTTCCGCCGCATCCTTCGCCTGGGCGAGCTCGCCGATCGACTTCTGCAGCTTGCCCTTCTCCGCGGTCAGCTTCTGGCGCTCGGTCGTCGCCTGCGCCAGCTGTTCCGCGGTCTGTTCGTAGAGCGACCGGTTCTGCGCGTTCTGAGCGCCCAGGATCTTGAGGTCGTTCTCGAGTTGCGCCACGCGCTCGGTCAGCTTCGCGGCATCGAGTTCGGCCGCCGCCTGCTGCGCATCACCGTCGGCCGAGGGTGCCGCGTCCTTGCGCTGGTCGGCGAGCGTCTTCACCCGGCTGTCGGCCAGCTGCGCCGCCGACTGGGCCTCGGCCAGCTGCGCCTTCAGCGTCTCGACCGCGCGGGCGAGTTCGGCCTGCGACGAGCTGGCGTCGACCTGCAGGTTGAGGTCGGCATCGGACTTCGGCGTGAGCGTGGTGGGGATGAACGTGGTGAGGGCGACCGCGGCGACACTCAAGACCGACGCGGCGACGAACGACATCTGTAACGGGCCGGACAGGTTCAGATGGGTAACCCGTCCATTGCTACGTATCAGGATCTGCCGGTCAGGGAACAGACGTCCCCCAAGCCTCGAAAGTGTGCCGATCATCATCCCCCGCGCGGTAAGCCGATTGCCGCCTGTCGCATCATCGCCCTGACGAGACGATGCCCCTGACGCCTAGGCTGCAAATCCGTCTTGAGCCACATCCGGTGCGGCACACTTGTCCCGCGTTCCCGATTTATCCCAAAATTCATCCACAGGATGAACTCGATTCGGGTTCACGTTTCGCCCTGGGTCGGGCAGGTCCTCACCGAACGCGTTGGACCGTATCCGCAGATTTCCAGCCTGGCAACTCAAAATGCTTTTCACTGTCACTTTTTTGTCGCGGTTCGGCGCGACTCGGCGCCGAAAGCCGTGATCGGGAAGGCATGGAATTATCTTGCTTTTTTCATAAATGTCATACTATTGCGATCCGCATCCATCAATACCGCCAGCACCCTCAATGGCTGGGCCTCCAGCGCTGGTCGACCCGGTCAGTCGTCGACCGCCGGCGCCAACGGGACAACTTTTGAGCGCCATAGCCGAGTCGCCAGCGCGACTCCGCCGCAGCGCAGCAAATCAGCGCGGCGCCGGTCCTGCACGCCAAAGCAGTTGATCCGGGCCGAAGCCGCGGGCTATGACCCAGCGGCGGGACCGCCCAAGCGGCGCCACACCCGCCGTCATCCGTTCCGATCGGGACCCCATCACTCCATGACCTGGGAAGTCTATGCCAACGTCATCATCGGCGGGATCCTGACCGGTCTCGTCTATGGCCTGATGGCGCTCGGCCTCTCGGTCATCTTCGGCGTCGTGCGCGTCGTCAATTTCGCCCATGGCGAACTGACGATGGTGGCGATGTATCTGACGGTGCTCGGCTGCAGCACCTGGGGCGTCGACCCGCTGTGGATCCTGGTGCCGCTCGCCGCCCTCATGTTCCTCGTCGGCTATGCGCTGCAGAGCCTGCTCGTGCATCCGTTTATGACGCGGCCCGATCATGCGCAGTTCATGCTGCTGGTCGCGGTCGGCATGATCCTGACCAACGGCGCGCTCATCCTGTTCGGGCCCGACGCGCGCAGCGTCCAGGTCGACTATGCGCTCGACAGTATCGAGCTCGGGCCGCTGCTGGTCGACAAAGTGCGGCTCTACGCGGCACTCGCAGCCCTCGCGGTCGCGGCGGCGCTGTTCGCCTTCTTCCGCCTGTCGCCGACCGGCAAGGCGATCCGGGCCTGCGCCGACAATTACCGCGGCGCGCTCGTCGTCGGGCTCGACGTCCGGCGCCTGTTCGCCCTCACCTTCGGCTGTGGGGCCGCCTGCGTCGGCGCCGCCGGCGCCATGCTGGTGCTGCTGGGCGACGTGACGCCGTCGCTGGGGCCCGCCTACACCCTCCTCGCCTTCGTCATCGTCATCGTCGGCGGGCTCGGCAACATGGCGGGAGCACTGGTGGCGGGCGTGCTGATCGGTGTCAGCGAGGCGCTGGCTGGGCTGGTGCTCGTGCCCTCGATGAAGAGCATGGTCAGCTTCGGCCTCTTGATCCTGGTGCTGCTGTTCCGGCCGCAGGGGCTGTTAGGGCGCAGCGCATGACCCAGTCAATCCTTGCGCTGTCGATGCCGGCCCGGGCACTCGTGCTGGCCGGGTTCGCCCTGGCGCTGGCGGCACCCTTCGTCGCCGGGCCCTATCTCCTGTCCGTGCTCGTGCTGGCGCTCTATTACGCCTATGTCGGGCAGGCTTGGAACGTGATGATGGGCTTCGCCGGCCAGCTGTCCTTGGGCCACGCGCTCTATGTCGGGCTTGGCGCCTATCTCTCGGCCGCACTCTACCTGCACGCCGGCATCGGGCCTTGGGTGGGAGTGCTGCTTGCCGCCGCCGTTGCAGCGCTGGCAGGTGCTGCGATCGGCGCCCTCGCCTTCCGCTTCGGCATCGGCGGCGTCTATTTCGCGCTGCTCACCATCGCCTTCGCCGAGTTCACCCGGATCGGCTTCGAACACATCGACTGGCTGGGTGGCGCCGGCGGCCTGTTCCTGCCGGTGGTCGAGCGCGGGCAGCTCGACATCGCAAACCTGCGCGGCGGGCCGCAGCTGTTCTATTACCTGCTGCTGATCCTGGCCGCGGGTGCCTTCTGGCTGTGCCACACGCTCCGCCATCGCCGCATCGGCTATTACTGGCTGGCGATCCGCGAAGACCCCGAGGCGGCACGTGCCCTCGGCATCGACCTGTTCCGCTACCGGGTGCTGGCCGCCGCGATCTCCGCCGCCATGGCGTCGGTCGCCGGCGTCATTGCTGCCTTCTACTACAACAGCCTGACGCCGGCCGACAGTTTCGGCGCGGCGAAGTCGATCGAGATCATCTTGGGCCCGCTCGTCGGCGGGCTCGGCACGTTGGCCGGCCCGATCCTGGGCGCCTTCGTGCTGACCGGCCTCAGCGAAAGCCTGCAGGCGCTGCTGGACGCGACCGGGCATCAGGTGCCAGGCGCGACACAGCTGTTCTACGGCGTCGTGCTGCTGCTGGTGATCAAGTACCTGCCGAACGGCATCTGGCCCTGGCTCGCGCGCTGGCTTGGCCTCGCCGCACGGGAGGACTGAGCCCATGGCGCTGCTCGAGGTCGAAGGCCTTACCAAGAGCTTTCGCGGCCTGAAGGCCGTCGACCGTGCGAGCTTCGCGGTCGAGGCGGGCGCCATCGTGGCGCTGATCGGGCCGAACGGCGCCGGCAAGACGACCTGCTTCAACCTGATCGCCGGTGCCATCCGGCCGGACGCCGGCACGGTGACGCTCGATGGCCGGCCGCTCACCGGGCTTGCCGCCGACCAGGCGTGCCGCGCCGGCATCGGCCGGACGTTCCAGGTGGTGAAGCCCTTCGCCCAGCTTTCGGTGCTGGACAATGTGACGGTCGGCGCGCTGCGGGCGACCGCCGACGTGGCCACGGCCCGGCGCGAAGCGGCGCGCGTCCTCCGACTGCTGCATCTCGACGGCAAGGCCATGGCCCCGGCCCATACGCTGACCCTGCCCGAACGCAAGCGACTCGAGGTCGCGCGCGCGCTCGCGACCGGCCCCAAGCTCCTGCTGCTCGACGAGGTCATGGCCGGCCTCAGGCCGACCGAGATCGACGAGATGGTCGAGGTGTTCCGCCGGCTCAACCGCGAGACCGGGCTCACCATCCTGCTGGTCGAGCATGTCATGCGGGCGGTCATGGCGTTGGCCCAGCGCATCATCGTGCTGCATCACGGCGAGATCATCGCTTCGGGCGCGCCCGAAGCCGTGGTGCGCGACCCGGCCGTGCTTGCGAGCTACCTCGGCGGAGCGCCCGCCGAATGAGCGAGATCGCGCTCTCGGTCGAGGGGCTCGACCTCTATTACGGCGACGCCCAGGCGCTTTCGGGTGTGTCGCTCGACGTGCCCGCGAGCGGCGTTACGGCGATCGTCGGCGCCAACGGTGCCGGCAAGTCGAGCCTCATCCGCACCATCGCCGGCATCGAGCGGCCGCGCGCCGGCCGCATCACCTGGCGCGGGCGGGAGATCCAGGGCCGGCCATCCCACGAGATCTGCAACCTCGGCATCGGCCAGGTGGCCGAAGGCCGGCAGATCTTCCCGACCATGAGCGTGCTCGAGAATTTGGAGGTGGGCGGCCACCTGCCGCGCGCGCGCCGGGCGAAGGCCGAGACGCTGGCCGAGGTCTTGACGCTCTTCCCGCGGCTTGCCGAGCGGCGAGGCCAGGCGGCCGGCTCGCTCTCCGGCGGCGAGCAGCAGATGCTGGCGATCGGCCGCTGCCTGATGGGCCGACCGGAGCTCATCATGTTCGACGAGCCGTCGCTCGGCCTGTCGCCGGCGCTGGTCCTCGAGATGTTCCGCATCATCGAGCGCCTGAACCGCGAACGCGACCTGACCGTAATCCTGGTCGAACAAAATGTCGCAGCCTCGCTGGAGCTCGCCGAACGAGCCTACGTGCTCGAGACCGGGCGCATCGTGACGAGCGGCAGCGGCCGGGAACTGATGACGGATGAGCGGGTAAGAGCGGCTTATTTGGGGGTGTGAGGCGCTGGATGGCCGGCGCCTCACGGTTAATGAACCCCTAACCATCGGGACGGTATTTCTCACGTCTGAAACTGCGCGTTGCGCGGCCGAATCGTCGGGCGCACGCCGGCAGGTGGGAAGCGAGTGCCATGTTCTTCTTTATCGGCGTCGGCGTGGTTCTGGTCGCGGTGTTCGGGGGATACGTGGCCAACGACGGTCACCTGCCGGCGCTGTGGCAGCCGTTCGAGTTCATCATCATCGTTGGTGCCGCGATCGGCGCCTTCATCATCAGCAACCCGCAGACGGTGCTGAAGGCGGTCGGCAAGGAGTTTCCCAAGGTCTTCAAGGGACCGAAATTCGGCAAGCCGGCGTTCGTCGAGCTCCTGGTCATGCTCAACGTCGTTTTCAAGCTGGCGAAATCGAAGGGCGCCATGGCGCTCGAGACCCATGTCGAAAACCCGGAAGAGAGCTCGATCTTCCAGCAGTACCCGACCTTTCTGCACGACCATCACGCGGTCGATTTCTTCTGCGACTTTTTCCGCATGCTGATCATGGGCGCCGACAACGCGCACGAGATGGAAGCGCTGATGGACGCGCGGATCGAGGTGCACCACCACGAATCGCTCGAAGTATCTCACGCCATCACCGGCATGGCGGACGGCATGCCGGCGCTCGGCATCGTGGCCGCCGTGCTGGGCGTCATCCACACGATGGGCTCGATCACCGAGCCACCCGAGGTGCTGGGGCATCTCATTGGCGGCGCGCTCGTCGGTACGTTCTTGGGCGTGCTCATCAGCTACGGCTTCGTGGCGCCGATGGCCGCCAAGCTCAAGAGCGTCGCCGACGCCGAGGTGCGCTACTACATCTGCATGAAGAGCGGCATCATCGCCTATATGCAGGGCTACGCCCCGATCATGGCCGTCGAGAGCGCCCGCATGGTGCTCCTGGCCCACGACCAGCCGAGCTTCGCGGACATCGAGCAGGCGATCGACAATGCGCCGGCGGCGGCGTGAGGGGGCTGATTAGCCCCTGACGGTCCCCAGCTGCTTGAACAGAGCACGCACCTCCATGACGACGCCCTCGATCGAGCTGAAAGTTGGGTGATAGCCGAGCATTTCGGCACGGCGGTTCTCCGAGAAATATTCCGGCTTGGCACCAGTCGAGATGACCACGGGCGGCGCGGGCACGACCTCGAACCGCAGGCTGAACTCCTCGCGCATGCGGGCCAGTAGCTCGAATTTTTCGAGCGGCGCTTTGGAATAGGCGTCGATTGCCATGTTGACCGGATCGGCCCGCAGGACGCAATCGATGAGGTGTGCGAAATCGACCGGCGCCAGAAAATCCCGCCGCATCGGCGCCTCGCTGACCTTCAGGACCTCGCCGTTGGCGATCGCCCGCACGATGTCGGTCATGAAAAAGCGCGCCGCGATGTCGCTCGTCCGGCTGAAATAGTTGAAGATGCGAATGTCGACGATCGCGGCATCCGCCAGCGCGCGGTGGCGGCATTCCGCATACATCTTGGCGACGGAATAGAAATCGGTCGCCGACAGGCCGTTGATCGGGAATTCCGCTTGGGTATAGGCCTGGGCGGGACGCAGGAACGTCCGCCCGTAGGCGGCGCCGCTCGACATGAAGAGGTAGCGGGTCTGAGGATGTCGGCGCAGGTAGGTGAGCGCCAGGTCGTCATATTCATGAGTGATGTCGAGGATCGAGCTGCCTATGGCCGCCGTGCGCGCCGGATCGCCGGATCCCACGAAATTGAGGACCGCGTCGAACGCGCCATCCTGAAACCGCTCGTAGCCGAGCGATTGCACTGTGCCCGGTAGATGCTGCTCCCGCCCCCAAGCCGCCAGTTCGTCGGGGCGCCGCGAAAACAGGGCGAGCGACGGATGTTTCTGCGCCAGAGAACAGATCAGATCTTTGGCGATGCGGCTCGTCGACCCCAGGATCGCTAGCTGTACCATGTCCCGACTTTTCGGCCCTTCGCGGCTACGAGGACGAACGAACTAGATCCTTCAGACGGGCCGGCCGTTCGTAGTCGACGAACTTGTTGCCCTCGGCATAGGCCGCCGCGTCCAGATAGGGAAACTGGTCGTTGATGGGCCGCCCCATTTCGAGCTTCGGCTCGATGAGCGTGTTCTCGCTCAGGACCACGTCGATGATGATCGCCTTGCCCTGGAACAGCGCCGGCGTGATCTGCTCGAGGTGCTCGACCCGCATGTATTCCAGGCCATAGGCTTGCGCGATCAAGCCGAAGTCCGGCGCGCTGTAGCCGTCGCGGGATGCGTCGTAGCGGCTGCCGAGGTAGCTGTCCTGGAACTGCTTGATGATGCCATAGCTGCCGTTGTTCATGATCACGATGGCGATGTCGAGATTGCGGCTCTTGACGGTCTGCAGCTCCTGCAGGTTCAGCTGGAACCCGCCATCGCCATTGTAGGACACGATCTGGCGATTGGGCGCCGTGAGCTTGGCGCCGATCGCCGCCGGCAAGGCATAGCCCATGGGCGAATTGCCGCCCGCTGTGAACAGCATATGGTCCTTCACCTTGAAGGCCTGGTGCAGCCAGCAGAGGGCAGCGCCGGTATCGCCGATCACAATTGCGTCGTCGGCGATGGACGCATTGATGCGGCGCACGACATCGTAGGGCGACAGGCTGTTCAACCGAGCGGCCGAGGTGCTGGTCTCCCGACCGTAATACTGCTGCTTCATCTCGCCGGCATAGTTGGACCATTCCGGATCCGGGCTCGCCGGCGGCAGCGCCGCCAGCACCTTCGGCAGCAGGCGGAAATCGACTTGGCTCGTCCGGTAGCCATCGTTCACATATTTCTTCAGTTCTTCCTCGTCGACATCGACGACATGGACGGTGGCGCCGATCGCGAAATTCCGGGCATTGCCAGAGCGCTGCCGGTTGTCGAGGCGGCTGCCCAGCACGATTACCGTATCCGCGTTCTGCAGGACGAAATTGGCGCCACGGTTACCGTAGACGCCGATCTGGCCCAAGAACCCCGGGTGGTCATGGTCGAAATAGGTGAGCCCCGCCCAACTGGAGACAAATGGCACCTTGGCCTGTTCCAGCCAGTGCGCGACCTCCGCCTGCACGCCTGCTAGGCCGATGCCGCCGCCCCAGAGCACAATCGGCCGCCGGGCCGCGGAAAGCGTCGCCCCCAACGCACACACAGCATCGAAGACATCTTCGTCGGCCGGCGGGACGAATGGCGGCAGCAGCATTTCGCCTACGATCTCGATCTGTTGGATGTCCATCGGGACGTCGATTAGAACCGGCCCCATCCGGCCGCTGACGGCGATCGAATAGGCCTTGGCCAGTTCTTGGCGCAATTCCTCGCCGCTGCGTACCATCACCGCGTATTTGGTGATGGGGCGCACCATGTCGACAATCTTCGTTTCCTGAAAGCCGGACTGGCGGACGTTCGCGCCGTGATAGGCACTGCCCTCCCGCTGGTTGACCTGCCCGGTGATGTGCAGGGACGGGATCGAGTCGAAATAGGAACAGGCAATGCCGGTGATGAGGTTGGTGGCGCCGGGGCCGGACGTCGCCATCGACACCCCGACCTTGCGGCCGGTGCGCCAGACCGCATCCGCCGCCATGGCCGCCGACTGTTCATGCTGGAAACAGGTGTAGCTCAACTCCGGATGACGCCCGACGGCGTCGATCATGAAGGCGCACGCCCCACCGGTGAGTAGAAAAACCCGATCGCTGCCGACTCTAGCCAGAAATTCGGCGATGTATTCAGCTCCGATCATTTCACTTTCCGCTTACACGAGAGAGAAGGCGCCATGCCCGTCTTGGTTTTACAGCGAGGAAGCAGGCGAAGCGCGGCCCTTTAGATCAATGGCAAGCCGCGGTTGAACCCTACAGCCCTGCATAGCATGTCGCGAACCGGCTTCGCATCAATGATCGGCTCTCCTAACCGACCATACGAGCCCTCCACCGACCGTCTCATTCGGCCGCAGTCGCCGTCATGCCGTGGCGGTAAGCGCCGCGAAAGCGCATCATGATCATCGTCCCAATCGGCAGGATCACCAGCGCCGTCGACAGGAAATAGGCGAGCCCCATGCCGACCGTGCCGTAGAACGCCTCGCCGATGGTGATGGTCGAGGCGACCAGCACGGCATTGCCGACCGACAGCCAGACGAACGGCTCCGCCTTGTGCGCCCGTAGATAGACGGCTTCGACGAAGATGACGCAGTTTGACAGCATCGTACCGACGAAGAACGCCATGTGCTCTGGTGGCAGGAAACGGCTCGCAATCGTGAGGCCCGTATAAGGCAGGAGCGCCATCAGCACGAACAGGGCGCAGGCCCCCAACACAGCAGTGCCTATGGACAGGAATCCGCCCTGGATCGCCGCCTGATCAAGTTCCCGCCAGCGACGGCTGGCGATCAGGGTGCCGAAGCGCGACTGGCGCGATTCGGACCAGGTCATGGAGATGGCCGAGATCATGTTGACCAGGGATAGCGTCAGGCCGACCTTGCCGGCCGCCACCGCGCCCTGAAAATGAAACGCGAGCGGCGTGAACATCGAAAAGATGAAATAGCCGCTGAGCCAGCTCAGGCCGATGCGCCATTGCAGCGGCAGCATCTCGCGCTTCCAGTCGATGCTGCGGTCGTGGGCACAGCGCATCAGGGTCAAGAACAGGCCGCGATGGCGCGAGAACAGGATCGTAGCACCAACCACGCAACTGACGCAGAGTGCGACGCCTGCCGACCACAGGCCGCCCCCGCTCGCCATGGTGGTCCACAGCGCGATCGAACCGGCGACATTCCGACCCAGACGATAGGTGTACGCATCGACGAACCGATCGCAGCCCTGCAGCAACGCCTCGCTGGGCAGCAGCAGCAGATCGACGCTGGCCGCCAGGCTGACGAGCAGCCAGGGGCCGGTCCAATGGATGTTCTCGGACGGCTGGCTGGAAAAGAACAGACTCCCACCGAGCGTCAGCAAGACCGCCATGGCCACGGAAGCGACCAGAAACCACCGGCTGGCAAAGTGCGCGATGCCCGCCAGCCGCGCGATCGCCTGCGGATTCCCAGCGGGCTTACCGAGCCTCCCCAGGCGTACGTCGACCATTTCGTGACTTACGAACTGCACGACCACCTGCGACAGGCCTAGCTCGAAGAACACCGACATGCTGACCAGATTCTGGAAGGTCACATGGTAGCCCTGCTGGACCGGCGAAAATTTCGAGGTGATGAGGTAGAGGGTCATTAGACCTGCGACCGCCGGCCAGATCTTCGAAGCCATCCCCAAGAGGATCGTCGGATTACAAAGGCGTCGCACCAGATGGCGAAGATCAAGCATGGTGTTCTTCAAAACCGACTAGAAACCAATCCCAGGGCGCGGGACCGCACGCAAGATCGCGAGGCCGTCCAGCGATAGCGTTTGTACCCTCCCGCTATGATCGATGCGACCCACGTTTTCACCTTCCGCGCATGCTTCGCCGAACGCCCCGGCAAGTGACCGCCCCGTTGCCCATTATGATTGATTCAGCCCGATCATCGTGTATGGTTCCCCCAGATTTCTCCGAGGAAAGTATATGAAGGTCGTTATTCTCGCCGGAGGTTTGGGTACGCGCCTTCGTGAAGAAACCGATGTCCGCCCGAAGCCCCTCGTGGAGGTCGGCGGCCGGCCTATTCTGTGGCACATCATGAAGATATACTCACAGTACGGGCTGAATGATTTCATTATTTGCCTCGGCTACAAGGGGTATATGATCAAGGAGTATTTCGCGAATTACGCGCTGCACATGTCGGATGTAACGATTGACATGGAAGCCGGAACGACGAAAGTACATCAGAATTACTCCGACCCCTGGCGCGTCACACTGATCGACACTGGCGACGCGACGATGACCGGCGGTCGCATCAAGCGGGTTGCCCATCACCTGACCGGCGACGAATTCTGCCTGACCTATGGCGACGGCGTCGGAGAGATCGACATTGCCGCCTCCATCGATTTCCACCGGCAGCATGGCAAGCTTGCGACCCTGACGGCGACGCGCCCAAACGCGCGCTTCGGCGCGATCTCGATCATGGGCAACGACAGCATCACCTCGTTCGAGGAAAAACCGGTCGGCGACAAGGCCTACATCAACGGCGGCTTCTTCGTGCTGTCGCGCAAGACCGTGGATTATATCCAGGATGACCAGACCATCTGGGAACGCGAGCCGCTGGAACGACTGGCGCGCGAGGGCGAACTCAAGGGCTTCCGCCACGACGGCTTCTGGCAGCCGATGGATACGCTGCGCGACAAGACCTATCTCGAGGAGCTCTGGACTTCCGGAAAGGCGCCCTGGAAGGTCTGGAAATGACACCGTCGGCGGCGTTCTGGCGCGGCCGCCGGGTTTTTCTAACCGGGCATACCGGCTTCAAGGGCGCCTGGCTGTCGCTCTGGCTGGCCAGGCTTGGCGCGGAGGTCCACGGCTATGCGCTGGAACCACCGACGCAGCCCTCGCTGTTTGCGCTCGCCGGCGTCGCGGAGGTGCTGACCTCGCATCGGATCGCGGACATCCGTGACCTCGACAGACTGAAGGCCGCGGTCGCCGCCGCCCGCCCCGACATCGTCATCCACATGGCGGCGCAGCCGCTGGTGCGCGAAAGCTATGTCGATCCGGTTGGCACCTATGCCACCAACGTCATGGGCACCGTCAACCTGTTCGAGGGCGTCCGGTCGGTCGACTCTGTGCGGGCGGTCGTGATCGTCACGACCGACAAATGCTACGAGAACCGCGGTTGGACCTGGGGCTATCGCGAGATCGACCCGCTCGGCGGCTACGACCCCTATAGCAACAGCAAGGCGTGCAGCGAGCTCGTCACCGCCGCTTACCGTTCCTCGTTCTTCAACCCGGCGGCCTACGATCAGCATGGCGTCGCCATCGGCTCCGGGCGGGCGGGCAACGTCATCGGCGGTGGCGACTGGGCGAAGGATCGGCTGATCCCGGACCTGGTCCAGGCATTTGCCCTGGGCAATACCCCGCTCATCCGCTCTCCCCATGCCGTGCGCCCTTGGCAGCATGTGATGGAGCCGCTCAGCGGCTATCTGCTGCTGTGCCAGAAGCTCTACGAGGACGGCACGGCGGGTGGCGAAGGCTGGAACTTCGGCCCGCGCCAGGAGGATGCCAGGCCGGTGTCCTGGATCGCCGACCGGCTCGCCGCCCTGTGGGGTGAAAATGCGGCCTGGCAACTCGACGCGGCACCGCAGCCGCACGAGGCAAGCTATCTCTATCTCGACACGGCCAAAGCGGGCGCGCGGCTCGGCTACCAGCCTCGCTGGCGCCTGGACGACGCGCTCACGACGATCGTCGACTGGTATCGCGCGCATCGGGACGGCGCCGACATCCGTGCAGTCACGCTTGGCCAGATCGCGCAATTTGAAGAAGCGGCTGATATCGCCTCTGATACACCGCGCCATCGCCCGCGCCCGGGGCTTTAGAAATTAGGTTTCGAGACCAGTATGACCATGACCGAAAACACCGCCGATCGGGCCGCCACGCTGCGCGAACAGATCTTGACGCTGGCCGAGGAATATCATGCGCTGGTTCACGGCCCGCGGCCGTTCGTGCCGGAACAGAGCGCCGTACCGGTGTCGGGCAAGGTGATGAGCCCGGCCGACATGCGCAACCTGGTCGATGCCTCGCTCGATATGTGGTTGACTGCCGGCCGCTTCTCCGAGGCGTTCGAGCCGCGCTTCGCAAGCTTCTTCGGACGCCAGCACGCGCTGCTGGTCAATTCCGGCTCGTCGGCCAACCTGCTGGCAGTATCCGCGCTCACGTCGCCGCTGCTGAAGGATCGTCGGCTGAAGCCTGGCGACGAGGTCATCACCGTCGCCGCCGGCTTCCCCACGACCTTAAACCCGATCATCCAAAACGGGCTCATCCCGGTGTTCATCGACGTCGACGTGCCGACCTATAATGCTGACGTCTCGATGCTGGAAGAGGCGTGGTCGGACCGGACGCGGGCCGTGATTTTCGCCCATACGCTCGGCAACCCGTTCGACCTCGCTGCGGTCAAGACGTTCTGCGACCAGCATGGGCTGTGGCTGATCGAAGACTGCTGCGACGCGCTCGGCGCCACGTATGACGGCAAGCCTGTCGGCACCTTCGGCCATATCGCGACCTGCAGTTTCTATCCGGCCCACCACATCACCATGGGTGAAGGCGGCGCCGTACTGACCGACCGCGCCCTACTGCGGCGCATCCTCGAGAGCATGCGCGACTGGGGCCGGGATTGTTGGTGTGCCCCGGGCAAGGACAATACCTGCAACAAGCGCTTCGACTGGCAGCTGGGCAAGCTGCCGGAAGGCTACGACCACAAATATACTTATAGCCACATCGGCTATAACTTGAAGGTCTCCGACATGCAGGCCGCGGTCGGCCTGTCGCAGCTCGACCGCGCACCCGACTTCATCGCGGCCCGGCGGCGGAATTTCACCCTGTTGAGCGAGGGGCTGGCGGACCTGCAGGACAGCCTCATCCTGCCGCAGGCGACGCCCAACTCGGACCCGTCATGGTTCGGCTTTCCCATCGCGGTAGGAGAAGGCGCCAAGGTCACACGCGAGCAAATAGTGAGATCTCTCGAAGCAAAGAAGATCGGCACCCGCCTGCTGTTCGCCGGCAATCTGCTGCGTCAGCCAGCATACGAAAAACTGCATTGCCGCGTTATCGGCAATCTGGAGCGGTCGGATTTCGTGATGAACCAGGTCTTCTGGGTCGGCGTCTTCCCCGGACTCGATCTGCCGAGAATCGAATACATCATCGAAAAGTTGCATGCGGCAGTAAGGCGCGCGTAGGAGGCCATAGGCGCAGCCCCTATTGGCCAGGGGCCGGAGACGCGGTGACTTAGTCGTCCGTGATCAATCGATAGCGCATTGATCGGATGACGTTTTTCGGGCTGCTGAAGTAATCGTATTTGCAGGAATGTCCTGTTGAGGCGGTGGTTTTCCTGCGTTTTCCGATGGCTGTTTCGGGCGATTTCTGATTCGATTCTCCGAGGGATTCCGCTTGGGGAACGCGATGGCGCAGCCTCGGGATGATCGTCAGAAAGAGCTGTTCCGGCCGGCGCTGGACCAGATCATCGACATGGGCCAT
Source organism: Aliidongia dinghuensis (assembly GCF_014643535.1). Classification (NCBI taxonomy): domain Bacteria; kingdom Pseudomonadati; phylum Pseudomonadota; class Alphaproteobacteria; order Rhodospirillales; family Dongiaceae; genus Aliidongia; species Aliidongia dinghuensis. Next base: position 243,689 of record NZ_BMJQ01000009.1, read on the forward strand.
CCACTGGTGCGGCTGGCACGGCAGATCGATTGGAGCTTTCTCGATCGGCAGCTCGGCGGGGTCTACAAGCCCAGCCCCGGGCATCCGCCGCTGCCGGTCCGGCTGATGGCCGGGCTCTTGATCCTGAAGCAGATGCATTCGCTGAGTGACGAGGCCTTGTGCGCCCGCTGGGTCGAGAACCCGTATTTTCAGTTCTTCTGCGGCGAAGAAGTGTTCCGGCACGAGTTGCGCTTCGACCGCTCGTCCTTGACCCGCTGGCGCCAGCGGCTCGGCGAGGAGCGGCTCGCGGCGCTGATCCAGGAGAGCCTGGCGGTCGCCGCCAAGACCGGGGCGCTCGTCACCGGAGACCTCGAGCACGTCGCGGTCGATACCACGGTCCAGCCGAAGGCGATCGCGCATCCGACCGACGCGAGGCTGACCCACAGGGCGATCGAGAAGCTGGTTGCCTTCGCCAAGCGCCACGGCATCGCGTTGCGCCAGAGCTATCTCCGGCTCGTCAAGCGGGCGGCGATCATGGTGGGCCGCTATACCCACGCCCACCAGTTCAGACGGGCCAACCGGGAATTGAAGTTCCTGCGCACCCCGCTCGGCCGCCTGATCCGCGACATCAACCGCAAGATCGCCGGCGATACCGCGCTCGGCGAGCGCTTCGCGCCGCTGCGGGACCTGGCGGTCAGGGTCCGCCACCAGCACCATCGCCAGCGCGGCCAGAAGGTCTATGCGCTGCACGCGCCCGAGGTCGAATGCATCGGCAAGGGCAAGGCGCGCACGCCCTATGAGTTCGGTTGCAAGGTCTCGGTCGTCACGTCGGTCACCAAGCCCAAGGGCGGCCAGTTCGTGCTGCACGCCAAGGCGCTGCACGGCAATCCGTTCGATGGCCACACGCTCGGTCCCGTCATCGCCGACCTCACCAGGCTGACCGGCATCGAGCCCAAACGCATCCACGTCGACAAGGGCTACAAGGGCCACAGCCACAAGGAGAAGTTCCGGGTCTGGATCACCGGCCAGGTCCGGCGCACCACCGCCGCCATCAAGCACGAGATGAAAGGAAGGGCGGCGATCGAGCCTGAACTGGCCCCTGTTTCGACCGGACACCTGGGCATAGCCCTGGAGGCTTAGGCCTATGCCTGAGCACGTGCTTATGTCTGAGGTTGAGATCATCACCGACGGCGGGCGCCGTCGCCGCTGGAGTGCCACCGAGAAGCTGCGGATTGTCGAGGAGACGTTGGATGAGCGGTCCAGCATCTCGGTGGTGGCACGGCGCAACGGCGTGGCGCCCAACCTGCTGTATCGTTGGCGTCGGCTCATGCTCGCCGGAGGGAGTGTTGCCGTGGCCGACGATGACGATGTCACCAGCAACAAGGTCGTGCGGCAGCTCGAAGAGCGCATCCGGGAACTGGAGCGCCAGCTCGGCCGCAAGACCCTGGAGGCGGAGATTCTGCGCGAGGCGCTCGACAAGTCGCGGGCAAAAAAACCGACCTTGCTCGCGCGGTCGCCGCTGAAGGGCGATACCCCGTGAAGGCCGTCGCCGAGACCTTGGACGTGGCGCGCTCCAACCTGATCGACCGGCTCGCCGGCAAGACGAAGCCGCGTCGGCGCTATCACAAAGCGCAAGACGCGGCGGTGGTGCCGCTAATCACGGCGTTGGTGACGGCGCGCCCGACCTATGGCTACCGCCGGATCACCGTGCTCCTGAACCGGCAGCTCGCGGCCGGCGGGACCGAGCCGGTCAACCACAAGCGTGTCTACCGGATCATGCAGGCCCACAATCTGCTGCTGGCCCGGAAGCACGCCGATCGCCCCGGCCTGGTGCATGACGGCAAGGTCGTGGTCATGCGCTCCAACCTGCGCTGGTGCTCGGACGGCTTCGAGTTCACTTGCTGGAACGGCGACGTGATCCGTGGCGCGTTCATCATCGATGCCCACGATCGCGAGGTCATCGCCTGGCGCGCCGTCGTGAATGCCGGGATCAGCGGTTCGGACATCCGCGACATGATGCTGGAAGCGGTCGAGAAACGCTTCGGCGCTTGCCACGCCCCGGCCGTGATCGAGATGCTGTCCGATAATGGCGCGCCCTATACCGCCAAGGAGACACGCATCTTCGCCCGCCAGCTCGGCCTGAAGCCCTGCTTCACCCCGGTCAAGAGCCCGCAAAGCAACGGCCTCGCGGAGGCCTTCGTCAGAACGCTGAAGCGCGACTACGTCCGCATCACGCCGCTGCCCGATGCCGCCACTGTCCTCGGATTGATTGCTGGGTGGTTCGAGGACTACAACGCCAACCACCCGCATGCCAGGCTCAAGATGCTCTCGCCCCGCGAGTTCATCGCAGCCCAGTCCGCAACCGCCTGAGTGTCCGGTCAAATGGGGGCAACATCAGAGCCCGTCATCGGTCACCTGAAGGCCGAGCACCGGATGGACCGCAATTACCTCAAAGGGCGAGACGGCGACCGCATCAATGCGGTCCTCGCCGCCGCCGGCTTCAACTTCCACCTCCTGCAGAGGTGGTTCGCAGCGATCTTGCGCGCCTGGATCCTGGCATGGCGCGCCGACGGAACAGACGCAAAACCCGCCTGAAATAGCCCTCAGGCGGGTTCTTCACGGACGACGACTTACCCACCGGAAGTCCCTCTATGGACTTTTGGGCCTCACTTTCAGCCAGCCCTCGACCCTGCCCATAACAACGTTAGCACTGTATTTGGCACGATTCCGTTTATTTTGGAGAAAATAATAAAGCATTCCGCCGACAGGGCGAGCGATCCAGTACAGGAGATGAAACGGCCCAAACTCGTGCTTCCTTAGAACGTACCCCATACCTCTGGCATAACCACGCTGTTTTCTCGTGACTGTCTCGTCGGGGTTTGTGACGACGGCTTCCTTGTGATGGGCATATAGGCTTGGATCGAAGTAGCAACGCAACTTCAGCTTGAGTGCGCGCAACGAAACGTCTTGCGCTTCACAAGCCTGCCAGGGACTCGCGGCGCCGGGGCCGATGTCCTCATCGTAGCCGCCGATCATTTCGAAAGCTGTGCGGCGAAAAAAGGCAACCCATTCGATATGGGTGGACCAAAGGTTGCGTAGGGAAATTATCTGCGGGGACATCTCAAACCTGGCGTTAATGCTCCGTCCCGTCAGGTCCGCGGCCCGCCCGGTCACCATGTCAGCGCCGGTTCGCTCCAGGATGCCGAGAGCCTTCGAGAGTATCCATGGAGGATACCAGCAATCGTCGTCCGGAAAGGTAATGATCTCGCCGCGGGCAACGCGCCACCCATTGTTCCTGGCCCGACTGGCGCCCCGCGCTGTCGGCGTCCGCAGATGGGTGACGGGGAACTGCCATTTCCTATCACCAAGTATCTCGACCAGACGATCATCGCTGTTTTGGTCAACAACAATGACCTCGAAATCCTTGAAATCCTGCCTGTTCAAGCTCTCAAACAGATCGGAAATTTCGACAGTTCTACCCAAGCTGCAAACAACAAGAGAAAATTTCACCTATCACCCCACTCGATAAGAGATTATCATATATTTTAAGATTCCCAATGAAAAGACAACATGTCTTCAGCCGCACGCATCCTGGTTACATTCGGCGGACTTCCCTTTATTGTCGTGAGAACACGAGAAACAGTCCAAAAGGCAATTCTTGGAAATAATAACGATAGCGCAAGAACAAGGCCGAGAGCATGCTTTTTGGGCATGCCGACGCCAGAGAAAATCCGACCAACAGCAGCCTTATACATAAAATGTCCGTAGCGATCTGATATGCGGTCACGAGAAATTATCAATGCTTCTGCATACATGGTCTTAAAAGGCAGAAAAGACGCTATTTTTCGGCGCAGCAAGCGACGATGTTGCGCGTCGTGAATGAGATCGGGCAGCGACGAACACCCCAGGCCGAAGGCCAATCGCGACCACCCCACCGCAGCTGTATAATCGTTCTTAAATCTGACAATGGTTTCGGAGGACTGGCACGCGACCCCCCCGTTTTGCATGTAGCACAAGGCGAGGGATAGGTGCGCCGCAAGCGTATGAATATTACGGTGCGCGATTTTCATATATTTCCGCGCCTCAGATGCACGGTAAATTGACGATGGGAGGAAGAGATGGGAGCCGAATGAATCCATGTTGGCAATATATTCACCAACCCCGTGAGAAAATTTTGTCTGCGTTCGCACTGGATGAGTCGCGCATGGCGCATAGTAATTTATAAGACCAAGAGCGGGATTGTCCTTTATCGTTCTGCGAACGATGGAAATCGCATTCGGATCAGGAACATCATCGTCGGCGAGCACCCATACCCACTCGCCGTCCGCATATTCAAAGCAACGGACGATATTGGCATCCGCGCCAATGTTGCAATTATTCCTAACGACCGAGATCGGATATTCGGACAGGTGCGGCGCCAAAGTCTCTGCTACGGGTACCGGCGAGCAATTGTCGAGGATAACCATATTGATGCCGCCGCCGAACTGCGGCAGCAACGCTTTTACTGTCTCGAGCAGCTGACGATTGCGATCGTAGGTCGGAATGACGATCGTCAACGAAAAATCGTTCGACATATGCACACTGCTTTCTTTGAAAATTCGAGCGCCCTTTATTTAACCGACGCTGACTGTGGCATTGCGAAACCACGATGAAGAAACAACTGACTATCAAATTTCAGCGACAATACGATCGAAGCAAACTCAAGGCCAGCAAAGCCGCCCGCCTCACAGCTCTATTCAATCGGCGATCGATCACGTTCGATGGTTCAGAGCTTCAACAGCACGTCGTCAGCGCTTAGTCCGCGAAGGCACAGCAACTCGATACAATCCCTTCTGTTGCACGGCGCGCAACCAACGGGAGCCATCAGGATGCCGCAGACATCGCTGGCCGGGCGCCATTCCCGGAGGTCATTGATACCGGTAAACAACGCCGTCGTCGGCACCCGAAATGCGGCAGCGACATGAACGATCGATGAATCGAGACAGATCACGCGCTCCGCTCGCGCAACCACGGCCACGAATTCGGCCCAGGGGCGATCGGTAAAGCCGCGGATGCCAGCGCTGCCCATCGCAGCGATCGTCCGCTCGATACGCTCCCGTTCCCGGGCGCCGCTGCCCGTCAGCACGAACCTAACCCCTCGCCGCAAGAGTGTGGCCAACAGATCCCGCCACTGCGCCTCCGGCCACTCCTTGTAGACGGCCCCCGCCCCCATGTGCACGACCCAGTAGCGGCCGCCATCCTCGAATGGTGCAATTTCGTGCCGGGGATGTCCTGGATAGCTGGGCTCGAAAGCAGGCAGGTCGGCGGCGCGGCTGGGCCAAAGGGCCGAGATCACATCCCGCGGGCTGTCAAAAATCGGCCGTGGCTCGGCGCCCGGCTCGACCGGGTGCGTCAGGAGCGGTCCGAATCCGCCACTCGCGAAGCCAGCACGCACGGGAATCCCCGCCATATAGAGCAACGGTGACGCTGGAAACGGAAAGAGATAGAGATCCAACGCAACGTCATAGCCGGCCGCCCGCAACTCACGCGCGGTCGTCTGGCGGGCGCGGATGAACCGCCACAACGCCTTTAGGCGGCTAAGCCCCTGCTCTCGCTTCAGGATGTCCAGCAAACGCCCTTCGACGACATGATGCCGGTCGACAAGCCCGGTGCCGGCCAGCACCGGCACCGTCTTCGCCGAAGAGAGAAAGCCAATTTGGGCTTGCGGAAACAGGCCGCGCAGCGCCTCCAGCGCTGGCAACACCAAGACGACGTCACCGAAATCGGCGCAATTTGACACCAGGATACGCGACGGGCGCGCCGGCACCGCGGGCTTGGGCCAGAAGTGGCGCAGGATCGACAGCACCCCATCCGCAAGCTGGAGCGCGCGCAGAAACGCCTTGTTGTAGACGTAATAACGCGGCGACGGCCGCCGCCTCGGCGGCAGGACGACCCTGAGGCCGGGAGAGGAGCCACAACCGTTCGTCACGTCCTCTACCACCCTCCTTCGCCGATACGAGGCCCCACTCGGCCGGCCCGACAGGCCGGGCAAAGCCACCCCGGCGGTCGTCCGCTCATGGCGTCGAAGCCGAACAGAGCCGGTCGAGCCGGTCGAGCCGCTCCAGCACGGCGTCCGCACTGATCCCCCGGATACACTGATAAGGCTTATCCGAGCCGCCGCACGTCGGGCTGTTCATGCACGGCGCACAAGCCAGCCCCAAGCCGCCGTTCACCAGTTCGGCGCCGGGCGGCAGCACCATTTCCGCCAGATGGCTGCCGTTCAGCATGATGCTCGGCACGCCGATCGCATAGGCGGCATGGATGGAAAAGCTATCCAAGCAGACGACCGCGCGCACGCGGCTCAATGCCTCGAAGAAGTCGCGCAGCGAACCGGTGATCAGTTCCGTCTGCGCATCGATCACATCCCCATAGCCCGCCATGAGGCTCGCGCGCTCGTCAGGCGCCGCGAAGATACGGACCCCGAACCCGCGTGCCCGAATGCCGGCAATAAGCGCGCGCCAGGACGACAACGGCCACTGCTTGCATTCGAGGCTGGCCGACACATGGAGCCCGATGGCGTCGAGCGTCGGCGCGTGGCGGGTAGCCTCGCCGTCCTCCATGTAGAGCCGCGGCTGCGCCGGTCCCGTCGCCCCAAGCGTTCGAGCGATGCACTCTTGCGCGTCATAGATATTCAGCGTCGCACGCTCGATTGGGACTGGGTGAGCGCGAAGGCTGCCCAAACCCTCGCGAATCATCCGCCGAAACGGATGCCCGGCCTCCCAATACGGGCTGACGGTTCCCCGTGGACTGATGAGCCAAGACAGCAGGTTCTCGCGAAAATCGCCGCCCAGATTGATCACGCAGTCAAAGCGGCGCCGACGGAGCTTCCAAACCTGTCGGAGCAGATCCATGGCACCGGCAATACCAAACCGCTTGTCGGTCCCCATTGGGAAGTTGGCGGCATAGACCGCGGACACATGAGGGTTGCTTTGATAAAGCGAGCGGAAATGAGGCCGGGTGAAGATCGAAACGCGCGCGTCGGGAAACGGCCGCCCTCGCGCCTCCACGAGGCCGGTGGTGATCAACGCGTCCCCGAAATTGCGACCCTGGACGAGCAGGAAATCCCGTGGAGCGAACCTTCGTCCGGTCGACCTCTCATTGCCCACGTCTGAAACCACCCAAGATCGACAAGCCGAGAATGCCGCACCACGCGGGACAACCAGGAGAAAAAACGGCTACGCCAGGACTGTCCCCACGCGATAGCATCAGATCCTTACCGAGTCACCTCGCTTGGTGACAAAACCCAAACCACGCCCTCAAGCGTAGATACGTCGTCGTCAAATCAGCGCGCTACGTTCGCCGTGATTTTTCTGCCCCTCGGCCAGCCGACAAGCAACACGATGACGATGCCGGTAAACAGCATCGCCGTAACTAGGTCAAGACTCAGCGCAAGAAGACTCGTCGCAAAGCCCATAATGGCTGTCAAAAGGAAGTACATCATGTAGAACTGGAAAAATGTCAGATCACGCCGCAATACGATCTTACGCATGATTGACATTTGAATACCTGCCATTGCCCCCGTGAACGCAGGCCAAAGAACCGCGCCGACATAGCCGAACGCAACGTAACCCCATACGGCGTCCGGCAATCGGAATCCACCCGTCGGGGCATTGGCACTAGCCCCAATCGCAAGCTTCGTCACAACCGACGGATTCCATTCATAGTGATAGGGGATGAGCGCGCCGAGCACCGTTCGGCCGAGCGACAGATCATAGTGCCTCGCCTGAAAGCCGCTCCAGAACATAATAAGATCTGAGATGTCTGGCACGCCAGAAAATATAAGCTCAGGATCCAGACGCTGACTGAGCCCTAAAACGTAGAACAAAATACCATTGGCGGCCGCTCCAAACGCGTATATCATCAAGTATACGATCATTACGGCCGATGAATATTTTCCACCCCTATAAAAAACGCTACCAGCGAGAAGAAAATCGACGAACGGACCAGCAATTGGTCCGCGCTTCAGGCTTAGAAAGATTGTACCGGCGGCAATAACGACGATTGTTATGTAAGCGACCTTCTTGGTTAGCCCCTTAGGGAGGCAGACCATGAAAAGCGGCGCGATCGCTACATAAATCTGGAAACCCAAACGTAGGAACGGTGCTACCGGTGCGTAGGCTTCCTGATACTCACCGCCATAAAATTTCGCCGCCAGAGGATCTGCAGCAAAGATCGGGGCAAAGCCCATTTTCGCATAGGCAAATAGTTGCAGTGCAGATGAGGCGACGGCCAGAACGGTGACGAATTTGATCAAGCGCTGCGGGGCCTGCGGGCCAACATTCCGCACTTTTTCGAGCAAGCGCAGAATTGCGCCTTTGATCGGGGTCTCGAGCTTGAAACCAGAATAAAACGCAACCGCGTGAGCCGTAGCGCCGATTACGAGCACCAGGAGAAGCGATTCCAGATAAGGACCAGCGCCGGCCAGCAGGCCAATTTGGTAGTCGAAATAATAGAAGACACCCCCAACAAGAGGGAGCAATGTGAATGGGAGATGATGCGTAAAAAGCAAATTACGCGGCGACGGCCAGCATGCCAGGTATATGATCACCGGCTCCAGCAAGGCAAACGACATCAGCAACTTGCTGAAACTATAGAAATCCACCGGCAAGAACCTTCGCTTTAACGTCTCAGATGCGAAATCAACGCCTCCAGACCGAGGCTCTCGTAAACCAGGACGCCGATCGTACTGAGCATCAGGCCCCCAAAAAGGCCCAGTGCCAGTGTCAAACCAATTCGAGGTTCGGTGGGCAGGCTGGAGACCGACGGGCCATCGACAAGATCCATCGAATAGTTGACCCCACTGTCGGCAAGCATCTCGTCACGCCGAATGTCTGACAACAGATTAGTAAGCACTTGCCGGTCGACTACATCTGTGACGCTCTGCATACGCGCCGCAATGAAGCTCGAATAGCTCCTGTCGTGTTCGATGACATCTTGGCGAATCAGGCCATCGGCGTTTTCGACGACAGTTCGGAGCAACTCTAGGCAGAAGTCTCGCTCAGGGCAGCTGTATTTAATTTGAAAGGCAGAGCTACGCGGAAGCGGAGTGACGACAATGTACCGGCCGAGAAAATCCTCAAGATGCCAGGCCGTCGGAGTCGTATCCGTCGGACGATGCAGAAGCCTCAGGATAAACTCGTGAACGGAAGCGAGCAGACCGGTCGGCTTCACCCATGTCTGCGATTGCGCGTCCCACTGCCCCGCAAATATCTTGTGCGCAAGGCTGCCGTCCTTGATCAGCTCGTCAGCCAGACGACGCGAATGCAACGTCTGCTCGAACCGCTGAAGCACGGGAGGCGCCGACTGAGCGCCTGCCAAGCCAGCCAAAAGCCCGGTAGGCGACGAGGTACTGACGTCGCCGCGAACCTTCGCGCCGCTTCGGTCAATCGGCGGGGCCACAACGGCAACGGCTTCATATTTGGCCGGCACGAAAACAAGCACGAGAATGCCGACAAGAAGGCCGACGAGGCTAAACGCGATGATCCATCGAATATATCTCCCCAGGCGTTGTCCCAGGGCGCCCACACCTTCGACATCAACCAAACCTGGCTGCGCGATATCCGACATCACGAGTGCTCCGCGCCGTGCTCATTCGACGTCTGCGATATCAGGGTTCAGTCCGCAAGGCCAACCCTTTTACGCCCGTTAGATTAGATGCTTTCTCGTCGGGCTCGCGCGTTCCGGCAGCAGCGCGTTCGAAGGCAGAAAAGCAAACCATCGACGCGGCATTACTGCATCAACGCATCCCAATGGTCATGCAACCGCCCCGGGTCCTCCCCGTACGTCTCCCAATAGAGCTGTTTCGGACTGCTCAACAACTGGCCGCCGTCTCTGGTCAGCGGACGATAGACCGTGCCGATCGACGAGCGGCTGGGGAACGGCGTCGCGAGGTCGATCGGGATGCTGATGAACAGGCCGCGGTCAAACCGGCCTTCGCCAAAGACGCTCGACGGCACGTTGGTGATGGTGAAGAAGCCGCCAACGCGCATGCCGCTCTCGAACTCACGCGAAAGCTCGTAGGTGAAACCGATGTCGCGCGCCCAACAGCCGGCTCTCTATTGCGGCAGAGAGCGTTTCGAGTAGGATGCGTTTAACCATTGCCGACGACGGAAAAAACTCATTAGCCGAAGATCGGCCTCCGACAGTGCTACGACCTTTGAGGTCGCCCATCTCTCTCGACCGTGAGATCCACCTGCGACTGAAAAGTCTCGGGAGGGTCTGTCTTTACCTTGTGCGTTTGAATAGAGGATGAGTTTCGATGCAGGACGAATCTGGAATTCAGGTAAATACGCGCATCCTGAGCCATCGGCTGAGCGGTGCGCAGCGCTATCTGACCGAGATTTTGGCCTGCCTGCCTCAAAACATCACCCGAATTGCGCCAGAAAAATTCCACCATGGCGGGCGAGGCCATCTTTGGGAACAAGGAATTCTACCTGCTCTTTTCAGAGGCGGCAAGGGCAGCGTGCTTTGGAGTCCCAGCATTACCGGCCCACTGCTTGTGCGTCGACAAGTTGTTACTTGCTTTGACACGTCAGTCTTCGACGTGCCTGACGATCGAGATCCGACGTTCGTCAAATTCTACAAATGGCTAATGCCGAAGCTTTACCCTCGGGTCGAGAAGATCATTGCCATCTCGGAATTCACACGAAAGCAGATCGTTCGACATACGGGTGTGCCATACTCCAAGGTCGAGATGATATCTTGCGGCGTTTCCGACCGGTTCCACCCGCATGACGCCCAAGCGATTATCGAGATGCGGACTGCCCTGAAGATCCCGCGAGACCGGCCCTATATTCTCAGTCTTTGCACGTTGCAGCCTGCCAAGAACCTTTCAACATTGCTTGCCGCCTGGCAGCAGCTGGAGAATCGCATCTCGGACGACGTAATGCTCATTCTGGCTGGCGGCTCGGGAAAGAGCGATGTCTATTCAAAGCTCGACCTGAATCACGTTCCCCGTAATACCTTACTGACCGGCCACGTTAACGACGCTCTTCTTCCGGCGCTCATTGCCGGAGCTAGAGGGTTCGTCTTTCCCTCTCGTTACGAAGGATTCGGCCTGCCGCCGCTGGAGGCGATGGCGTCCGGCACACCCGTCATCTCCAGCAATGCGACCTCCTTGCCGGAGGTCGTAGGCGATGCCGGAATTCTCCTCGATCCTAACAAGCCCCACGATTTCGCCGCCGCGATTCTAAGCCTTGTGGAGGATGATCGTCTCCATAGCGACCTTGCTCGCAAGGGCCTCGAGCGCGCCAAGATGTTCCCCTGGTCTTCAGCGGGAGAGCAGACGCACCGCCTTCTAAGGGCAGTGCTTGGCTGATCGCGCCGTCTTGGCGGATCGGGCGCACTGCTTGCCCGCTCAAGTCACTGCGTCAACCCATCCCAATGGTCATGCAACCGCTCCGGATCCTCCCCGTACGTTTCCCAATAGAGCTGCTTCGGGCTGCTCAACAACTGGCCGCCGTCTCTCGTCAGCGGGCGATAGACCGTGCCGATCGACGAGCGGCTCGGGAATGGCGTTGCGAGGTCGATCGGGATGCTGATGAACAGGCCGCGGTCAAACCGGCCTTCGCCAAAGATCCTCGACGGCACGTTGGTGATGGTGAAGAAGCCGCCGACGCGCATGCCACTCTCGAACTCGCGCGAGAGCTCATAGGTGAAGCCGATGTCACGCGCCAGATAGCGGCCGACCCGAAGCGTGCTCTGCAGGCCGTACCACGGCATGTCGTAATAGACGGATGCCTGGGCGGTCGCGACATTGTAGCTCTGGAAGTTGAACTGCTCGTGGAAACCACGCTTATAGAGCTGGTTCGCCTCCAGCCCGAACGCCCAGCGTGAGCCGTAGGGGCGCCAGAGCAGCTCGCCGTCGACGCCGCCGTACATCTCCTCGAGCAGGCCGGCGGTGAGACGGCCGTAGAGATCGTCGCCGAGCCGCGTCTCGTAGTCGGCATAGAGGCTCTGGATGCCGTACTTGCCGTCTTTCAGATATTGCGCGATGTCGCTGCGCACATGGGGCAAGAGGCTGTTCGACGGATTCTGCAGGCGGTTGAGGTTGTCCAGCATGTTGACGCCGAATTCGCCGGACAAGGTCAGGCCGGGCCGGATCTGCGCATCGGTCGAGAGCCCGGCATAGAGCGAATAGAGGAAGAAGCCGTTGGGGCCGTTCAACTGCGTCTTGAGCCGCGGCCGGATGCGATAGGTGAAATCCGGGAAGATGTCGGGGTTCTCGATCGCGCCGTCGCCGAGCGCGTCGCCGCCTGAAAGCTCGGCATGGGCGAACACTTCCTCCGCCGTGCCGCGGCCGGTGAAGGCGCGCTCGAGGTCGTCGCGGCGCATCTTGACGCGCCCGACCTCGACCCCGCCCTCGACCTCGGCGATGGTGATCTCCGTGACCTCCGCCGGCGCGCGCGCGTCGATGATGCGGGCCGCGTCACCCAGCGCCTTCGGCAGATAGCGGTAGCGGTAGTTGCCGAGGCGCAGGATCGCCTCGTGGCCTTTGATCTCGAACGAATAGCCGATCATCTTCGCCGCCTCGAGATCGGCGAAGATCGCCTTGGCGATCTCCCGGTCCAGCCGCTCGATCGTGCGATGCGGCGCCGGAACTGGTTTGGGGTCGGGATTCTGCGCGCGCACGCTCTCGTCCGTGCGCCCGGTCATAGCCACCGCGCGCTCGAGCGCCGGCAGGTCCAGCCGGTAACGCCGCTCGCTGCCCCCGTCGTCGAGCGTGAGATCGACCCGGTCGACCGCCGGCTGCAGACGCCCGGCCATGCGAGCGAACTGGCCAATGTCCTCGGCGAGGTCGCCACGCGCCGCCGCCCGGCGCACCACGGTCACGCGGCGCACGCCCCCCGTCGCGCCCCCCCCCGTCGCGCCCCCCCCGGCCGTGCCGATCGACAGGATGCGGAAACCCAGCCCGTCGGCGGCGAGGCCGAGGTCGCCGAGTGCGCTCCAGCTTTCCGCCGGCAGCGGTGCCGGCACAGGCTCCGGCCGCGGCAGCGCGGTGCGCACTGTCGCCGGGTCGCTTGGGTCGGTGCCTGCGAGCGCTTTGTCGCGCACGGCCACCTCATCCGGCGGCAGCGGCGGCACTGGCACCCGCTGCGGATCGATCTTCGGGACATGGCTCAGCAGTGGCGCCTCGGCCCCGGTCAGATGTCCAAGGTTGGTCTTGAAGCCGACGCGCAGCATCACCGTGTTCTGGCGCTCCATGCCGAGCGAGATCTCGGGGCCGGACGAGAACGGGCGATAGACGAAGCCGGCGTCGATCGGGCCGGCCGACTTGATGTCGTTGATCTCGTTGAACGAGTCGTGGCGGAAATCGTTCGGATTGAAATCGAGCTTGAAGATGAGCCCGTCCCACGGCGTCTTGTATTCGAAGCCGCCGAACAGGCTCATGTTGGGGCCCGTGAAGAAGTCGGTGCGGAAGCCGCCCGCGCCCGAGATCGGATGACGATTGGCAAAATGGCTGGATAGAAACTTGAGCGGGTTGGGAAACATCGCGTCGCTCGCAAGCTGGCCCCAGCCGAGCCCGAGCGTCACGTCGAAATCGCCGTAGCGCTTGGTCGCGACGAGATATTCCTCGTCGAACTGGCCGAGCTGCGCGAAGTCGGTGATGCCCATGGTGACGTCAGGCAGGTCCGGCCCCTCGCGCGACAGCCGGAAGCGCAGGTCGAGGCCACGGTCGCGGTAGCTCTGGTGGCCGCCGAAACCGGAGCCGAGGCCGTAGAGCCGGTTCGTGATCTGCGTCGTGCGGAACACGCCTTCGAGCCAGGGGAAGGCCTGGCCGGATAAGGCGAAGCGGTGATAAGGCGAGATGAAGCTGCCGCTGCCGCGGATGTCGCCATCGTCGCCCATGCGCGCGGTCGGCACCTGGAACAGGCCGATCTCGCCGAAATCGTCCTGCGAGGGATAGAGCCCCTGCCCCGGATCGAGGATCTCGCGCAGCTCCCCGTCGGCCCGCGCCGCCCCGGCGAGGCAAAATAGCGCCGCGCCCGCCATCAGCCGAAACCGATGGTGGGAGAAACGCGCAAGGAAGAAGGCCACCCGAGCTTCTCGAATCCGACCGACGATCGCGCCTAGTTGTTGATGACCGCGAGCGACGCCGCCGTGATGGCGATCTGGCTCAGCACCTGCGTCACGTCGCGGATGACCGAGAGCGCATCAGGCGAGAGGTCGCGCGGCACGACGATCGTGCTGCCTGGCGGCACCGCGACCTTCGAGAAGTTCCACATCGACGAGCTGACCGGCTCCGCCGCCCCGTTCGGCAGGACGACGAAGACGTGGTCCGTGTCGGCGGTCTGCAGATAGCCGCCCGCACGCTTGATATATTCCTTGGGCGCAATACCCGCTTCGAACTGCTGGGAGCTGGGGTTGAGCACGTCGCCGGTCACCGAGACCGAGTTCGGCCGCTTCGGCATGGTGATGCGATCGCCCGGCTCGAGAATGATGTCGAGATCGGGCCGGGCGGCAAGCGTCGCCGGATCAGCCTCGAAGACGACGCGGCCCAGCGGCTTCGCCGACTTGAGCTCGGTCATCGCCGCCTGCAGCGAGGCGATGGTCGACGCGTTCGAATTGACGTTGGCCCCGGAAACATTCGCGACGGCGGCGGTCAGGCCGGCATCGATCTGCCGGATGCTCCGATCGATGCCTTCCTGCTCGGACCGCTGCGCCGACAGGCGGGTCAGCACCGCGCCATAAGGATAGGCATCGTCGGTCAGGCCGCCGGCGCGGCGGATGAGCTCGGACAGTTTCTCGCCGCGCCGAATGTCGAACAGGCCTGCCTGCTTGAATTCACCGGCCAGTACCACCGGCCCGCTGTCACGTCGGTCGTAGACCGAGTTGAAATGCACCACGTCGCCGGCGAACAGCGGCACACGCGCAAAATCCGCCTGCGTCAGGCTCAAGGTCTGCCGATCGACGTTCGCAAGGCCTTGCGGGCCATCGATCGTGAAATGCGAGACCTCGATGTTCTTGAAGTCAGCCGCCCGGGTGACGCCGCCCGCCGCCTGCTCGACCTCGGCGAGGCTCGCCTCGACGACCGGGTAGATGCCGGGCCGGCGGACTTCGCCGCGCAGGGTGATCGCGTGCTCGACCAGGAACGGCAGCAGGTCGGGATAGCGGCCCATGATCGGCGGGCACGGCTGCACGCTCTGCGTCGGCGCCGCGGCACCGGCGCCGCTGGTCGCCAGCTGCACGGCATTGTCGAACCGCCCGCTGTTGGCGTCCGATTGCACGATGGCCGCCAGTTCCTGGAGTGCCGGACACCCGCGATTCTGCGCCGCGTCCCGGTCGAACGCCTGCGGCGCCGCATCGGCTGCGGGGTCATTCGACCCCCGCGGCCAGGACGAGATCAGGTAGGGATCGCTGTAGATGGGCAGTTCCGTTGACGGCTGCAGCGGTACGCCATTCGTCGTCGGCTGCGCGCGCCCATTGATCAAGGCCGCATTGTTGCCGCCGCCGCCATGCTGGATCAGCACCGATTCGCCGGGGGCAAGCGGCCGGGTCGCGAGCAGGCTCGGCGGCGTCTGGCCGACCAGCACGGCCTGGACGTCGGACGAGGCGAGATAGGCGATGTCGTCCTTGCCGAGCACGATCAGGGTGTCGAGGCTGTGTAGCGGATAGTCGCGCGTGCCGGCCAGCACGGCGGCGAGATCGATGCCCTCCATGCGCCGGACCTGGGTCGTCGGGTCGACCGTGACCAGCACGGCGAGCGGCAGATAAGGATCGAGCCCGAGTGTCGTCCCGTTGCCGATGAGCGCGCGGACCGACCGTGCCTGGGCGAGCGCCCGCTCGCCCGGGACGCGGACCCGGCCGTAGAGGCTGACCTGGTCGACCTGGATGTTCTCGCGCTTCTCGACCAGCAGCAGGTCGCCCGGCTGCAGCATGACGCGGCCCGAAGCCTCGATCTCCGTCGTGCGCTGCCGGCCGGACGCGTCGAACGAGACCCGGATCAGCCGGTTGCCGGCCGGGCGCAGGAAGCCGCCGGCGAGGTCGACCAGCGCGCGCGTCGCGATCCCGCCGCGCGGGATCTCGTAGATCGCCGGGCGGGCGATATCGCCGGCAACGGCGACCGTGGCGCCGAGCGGGGCGACCGAGATCTGGTCGCCCTCGGCGAGCTTGATGTCGATGTCCGCCTTGCTCCCGGTCAGGAGATCATAGAGATCGATCGTCCGGCTCTGGCCGTCGCGGGTGAGCGTGACGTTGCGCAGGCTCGCGCCCTGGGCGAGCTCGCCGCTCAAGGCGTCGACGACCGTCGCAAACGCGCTCAAATGCTTCTGCCCTGGGTTCTTGACCTCGCCCGCGACCAGCACGGTGATCTGCCGCACTTCGCCCAGCGACACGAAGCTGTCGGTATTGACGTAAGCGCGCTTCACGGCGGCCTCGAGATCGGCGCGGAAGTCGCCGAACGTGCGCCCGACCGCCGGCACCGGCGGCAAGTCGGGCAGCACCACCTGGCCGTCGCGCCCGACACGCGTGCGATAGGTGCGCGACACCTGGCCGCGCAGCGTCGCCACGACCTCATCGCCGAAGCCCATGACGTAGCTGTCGCGCAGCGCGCCGGTGACCGTGCCGCCTGTGGCCGGCGTCGAACGGGCGAAAAGCTCTCGGCCGAACAGACGCAGCGACGCGCTCGCCCGGGCCGAATAGTCCTGCTCGAGCGGCGTCGGCGGCAGCGGACTGGATTGAGCGCGGAGGCCCGACTGCAGGTTGTTCGCGTTGGGGTTCTGCTGGCCACTCTGGAGGCTGCCGCGCTCCTGTCCCGTCGGCAGCGGCTGCTGGACGTTGAGCTCGCCGGTATCACCACCCTGCTGGCGCTGCAGCTGGTCGAGCAGCGTCTGCGGTATCGCCGGCAGCGTCTGGGCCAGCGTCGCCCCCGACTGAATGGCCGAAGCGCCGATCGACAGGCCGAGGAGGATGGTGAAAATTACGCGACGACCAGCTAGCATATTCAATTCCTACGGCTTGGCCAGACAGGTTAATTCGTGACAATCAATTCGGTGAAGATAACGCGGCGCTCTGCACTTCTCGGTGCAGGGACTTTTCTACTGGCAGGCTGCGGCAACTCCCGCAATCCGAATCTTTCGGCGGCCGCCGATCTCGCGCGCAGTTTTTTCGCCGACCGTGCCTTTACGGACGCAGATGTCGAGCGCGTGCCGTTCGCCAGTATCGGCGTGCAGCTTGGCACGGCGCCCGAAGCGATGGTCGTGCTGGCGACGGTCGACGGCAACGATCTGACCTGGATCGCGGCCGACCGCTCGCTCATCGTCACCCGCCATGGTCGTATCATCCGTTTCACGAGCGGCGACATCGATGTCGTGACCGCACCCGGCAGCACGGACCCGGTTGCCGATGGCGCGGTCGCTGCCGGAGATTGCATGCGGCTGCTCGACTTCCCCAAGGCGCAGCTCTTTTCCGTGCCCGCCCAGTCGACGCTGGCCGCAACCGGTCAGGCGCGCGTGACGCTGCTCCACGGCGAGATCACGACCCGCAGTTTCACCGAGACCGGCATCAGCCATCCGCTCGCCTGGGAGTTCGAGAACCATTTCTATCTCGACGCCGAAACGAAGCGGGTCTGGCAGTCCAACCAGAACGTGACGCCGCAATTGCCGCCGATCAAAATCCGCGTGCTTCGCCCGTATTCGGGTGACATCGCCTGAGAGATCCCCCCGGACCCGCCGGCGGGCAGATCGCCGGCCGGCCGGTTATATACCATCGCCGATCGGCGCACGAGGGTAACGCCGCTGATTCGACGCTGCGTGGTGCGGCGTTTTCTGCTATGAGCCAAGCCGTCCTTCAACGATCGACCCGGCCCCATGCTTCCGGAAGCGGCTGCGGCCTGCATCTATCTCGCCGCGGAGGCGGCCAAGCTGCCGCCGCCAATCCTCATGACCGTGCTGACGGTCGAGGCCGGCCATGAAGGCACGCATGCGCACAACAGCAATGGCACCGAGGACTACGGGCCCGGCCAGATCAACACGGTCTGGATCGGCGAGATCGCGCAGGCCATCCGCCGCTCGCCGGAGGAGACGCGCGCGCTCCTGCAATATGACGGCTGCTTCAACATCCGGGTGACGGCAACCCTGCTGCGCCGCCAGATCAATGCCGCCGGCGAGTTCTGGACCGGCGTCGGCTGGTATCACTCCCGCAACAAGGCCGAGAGCCTGCGCTACATTCGCCGGGTGATCGCGACGGCCAAGCGCCTGTTCGGCCCGGAGATCATCGCGAAGACACCAACGGCAGCGGCAGTTCCGCACCCTGATTCCTGATGTTCCCGACCGCCGGACCGACCGGCCAAAGGTCGAGCAGAGGCTCGGCGCAGGGGCGCATCAAGGCGACCGCGTCGCCGACTGCCTCGCCCAGCCACACGGGCCAGTCCTCCGGCATCACGATGACCGGCATCCGGTGGTGAATCGGCGCCATGACCGCATTGGCTGCGGTCGTCACCAGCGTCACGGTCCTGAGGATCTGCCCGTCCGCATCCCGCCAGGCTTCCCAGAGCCCGGCCAGCGCCAGCGGCGGCCGCTCGCCCGCGTCATTGGCCGGATGAGCGAAGGCATAGGGCTGCTTTGCTCCTTCCGTCGGCCGGTGCCATTCGTAGAAGCCGTCGGCCGGCACGAGGCAGCGCCGCCGGGCGAATGCGTCGCGGAACGCAGGCTTCTCGCGGATCGTCTCGGCACGGGCGTTATTGAGCGACGCGCCGATCTTGGGATCGCGCGCCCAATGCGGCACAAGGCCCCAGCGCAGCGGGTCGAGCGCACGCTCGCCGGTCTTGGGATTGAAGCGGACGGTCAAGAGCGCGTCCGTGGGAGCGGCGTTATAGCGGGGCGGCGCATTGCTGAGCGGATTCGCCGTGCCGAACAGCTCCGCGAGCCGCTTCGGCGGGCTGGTCTGGAACAGCCTACCGCACATGGGCCAGACCATCCCAATCGGTCGCCGCTGCCGGGCAAAATCTGCCGCCCCTCATCGATTCCCCAAGCTTAAGCAATTGATTCACAACATTCTCTATCTTGGTATCGTGTTTGCGTCGCACCTGTCATCACGAGTCATTCGTCGATCCCAAGGAGCGTCATCATGACCGAAACCGTCGCCCTCGCCCATCTCCGCTCGCCGGTCGCGGATAATCCGCTGTCCGCGCTCAAGAACCGCGGCAAGGGCGTACAATTCAGCCTCGCCGACGTTGGCGCCGAAGCGAAGACGCAAGAGCAGACGGGCACGGCGCTCGGCCAGGTCCGGCCGACCGCGACCGCACCCGGCCACGGCAACCTGCTGAGCGCATCGCTGATCGCCACGCTCGGTAGCTGAGAGCTGGGCGGCTGAGGCACAAACGAAAATGGCGGGGTTGCCCCCGCCATTTCCATTTCCCCTTGCCTAGGACTGGCGTCAGGGATTGCTGATCGTCTGGGGATCGCCCGCCGGTGCCACGTTCGGCAGCGCCAGGAAGTTCCGGACGTCGGGCGTGCCGTTGCCGGTCATGAAGTTATACGCCTGCTTCGTCGGGTCCGCGTTGTAGAGCCCGTCGAAGCCAGGAATGTTCTGGTGATAGAAGCGGAACGGCGCGGACGACTTCCCGAGATAGTGCTGCACGAAAGCCGTGTTGTAGATGTAGGTGTTGAGGTTGCCGAGCCGGTGGCCGAAGCGCTGCACGCCGAGCGCCACGACACCGGCGAACTCCGGCGCCGCGACCGACGTGCCGATAACACCGTCGAAGCTACCGCCGAAAGAGATGACAACCGCACTGCGCGTGCCATCCGCGCCGCAGGTGCTGGCGACGATGCCGGCCGGGCAACCGCCGACCTGCATGCCGAGATCCGGCACCGTACGCATCCGCGACCTCACTTCCTCGAAGCCCCGGACCAGGCTCTGGTACAGCGGGCGGGCGAAATGCACGCTGATGCCGCCGCCGGCGCCCCAGTAGCCGCCGCTGACATTGCTGCCGAGACCATAGGGGTCGTACGGCAGTTCCGGATCGCCGAACGCGTTTTCCGCGACGTACTTCGACGTGAGCGTCGGCGGGTTCGTCTGCGGGCTGGGCGGTGCGGTCGTGATGAGGTTCGTGCCGCCGACGGCGGTCACATGCGGGCTCGAGGCCGGCTGCTCGACGCCGGCGACGAACTTGCTGGGCAGGCCGCTCAGGTAGTTGACGTCCGGGCAGCCGAGGCCGCCGCTGTCGCCGGAGCTGGCGACGAAGGTGATGCCCTGCGCGTTGCCCTGCTTGAACAGCTCGTCATAGACGTCGAGGACGCCGATCTGGTCGACGCCGTTGTTGTAGGCCGCCGTATAGAACAGCTCGCAACCGCCGAAGGACGAGCTCACCACGTCCATCTTGTTCGCCTCGACGATGGTGAGATAGGCGTCGAGGATCTGCTCGTCCGAAAGATCGGGCGTGTTGAACAGAGTGACGCTCGAGCCGGTGGCACCGCCCAGGACCTGCTGGACGTCGAGCGACGCCTCGAACGACGCGCCGTTGGAGGTGCTGAACGGCGCTCCACCGTTGATCGCGACTCGGCCGGCCAGCACCGGATCCGGCGTGCCGGTCGTCGTCGTCCAGTGCTCATGATCGAACACGGCCTTGATGTCGGAATCGAGCACGTCGGACGCCATGACGATGCCGACGTTGACGCCCTGGCCGTTCAGCTGCTTGCCGGTGAGCGGCGCCTTCGCCTGGAACGAGGGGTAATCGTAAGCCTGCTTCAGGTCGTTGTACCAATAGGGCCCGCTCGCCGCGTAACGGTTCGCCGGGGTCTCGAGATCCTTGGCGCCGAGCGCGATGCTGCGAGCGTGCGAGCGCAGGTGAACGCTGGGCGAGAAATGGGCAACCACGGCGCCTTCCTGGGCGAGCGCCGCCGGCAGCACGACACCGCCCTCGGCCGCCAGACGCTTGCCGCCGACGCCGTTCGCCTTATAGACAAGGCGGGTGCCGAACAGCTTCTGCACCGTCGCAGCGCTGCCTTCGATATGCAGGCTGCGGGTATGGGTCGCCGTCACCGTGAGGCCGGCCGCGGCCAGGCTCGCGGTCACCCGGGCGACCTGCGCGTCGGTCGGCCCGAAGCGCTCGTGGAATTGCTGCGGCGTCAGCCACTGCTGATATTCGGCCGTGCCTGACGTCTGCTGCGCTTCGAGCAGCTGATCCAATTGCGCGACGTTGCGCAGCGGCAGGAACAGCTCAAAACCGACCTGCTGGCTCGCCTGCACCTGCTCGGTGACGGCTGCCTGGGCGGGCATGGCCGAGGCAAGCCCGAGCATGGCGGCGGCTCCTGCCGCGGCACCAATCGCAAAACGCGATACAAACATATTAACCCCCAATCGAATGAAGCCATTCTTGTTGGATGCCGGTACCGAGCACGGCACGCATCCGCCAATGGAGCCGGCATGCAAACACCGGTTGACGACGGAAAAGTGCAACGAACACGACACTTTGGCAGGCGATGGGAGCCTGCTGGCATAGTCGTTGACGTCATCCTGACGCACCCCGCCCATGGTTTCAACTGAGACGAAATACGCGTTTAACGCTCATGCTGGCGGCAGCGCGGAATACCGCAAAATTCCATCGGGAAACGAAGGGCCGGCGCGGTTGACCCTCAGCGGGGCGTTTGCGATGGTGGGCGGCATGTGCGCCAAAGAACGGACCCGATCGACCCGTATGGCCCGTCTCGGCTCGCCCCGACGGGACCGGTGATCCATGACCGTCCCGCTTGAAGCCGAGCCCGAGCAGCTCGAACTGCCGGTCGGGCCGGAGGCGCCACCGCCCCTGCCGAGCACGCCTGAGGAAGTCGCGGCGCTGGCGCGGCGCGCGGCCGCGCTCGAGGCGCGACTCGCCGCGGTGACAACGCATTTCCGGGCGCGCGACGCCGCAATCGAACGCGGCGACGACCGGGCCATGCTGCGCACGGCCCTGCAATCGGCCGGCCGGTGGCTGGACGCGCTCTGGTGCCAGGCCTCGCCGCCAGCCGCGGACGGGCCGCCCGGCCTGCCACGCATCTCGATCGTGACGCCGGTGCTGAACGCGCGCGAGACGATCGCCGAGACGATCGAATCGGTGCTCAGCCAAGCCTATCCGGGGCTCGAATATATCCTGGTCGACGGCGGTTCGACCGACGGCACGCGCGAGATCATCGCGCACTATGCCGACCGGCTCGATCTCGTCATCGCCGAGCCCGACGAGGGGCTCTACGACGCGGTTGCCAAGGGCTTCGCGCGGGCAACCGGCGAGGTGTTCGCCTGGCTCAATGCCGACGACTTCTATCTGCCGGGGGCACTCGACCGGGTCGGCCGCCATTTCGCCGTGTTCCCGGACGACCGCGTCGTCTATTTCGAAAACCTGCTCGCCATCGGCGACTGGCGCTTCGCCAACCAGCCGCTCGGCCTCGTCGACTACCGCCGCCTGCTCGACGGGCAGTTCCTGTTCCAGGACGGCGTATTCTTCCGGCGTGTCGCCTATGACGCGATCGGCGGCCTCGACCGGTCGCTGAAGCTCGCGGGCGATTGGGCGCTGTGGGTCGAGCTCGCGCGCCGCTATCCGCTGCGCCGGCTCGACGGCCACGTGAGCGCCTTCCGGGTGCGCCCTGGGCAGCTCAGCGAGGATATGGCGGCCTACGAGGCCGAAGGCGCCCAGCTCCAGGCGCGATACGCGCCGGGACAAGCACTGGCCCGCTCGACGGCGGAACGGCTCGCGGACTTGCCGCGCCATCTGGCGCTGGCCCTGGTCGAACGGCTGGAGACGGCAGCCGGCCGGCTCGGACCGCGGCGGCGGCTCTATTTTCCGCTCGCCCCGGACGAGAGCGTGCCGGCCGCGCCGGCCGGATCGACGCGCCCGCCGATGCAGCCCTTGGCGCCGGCCCGCTGCCCCATCAGCGGTGCGCTGCCCCGGCGGCTGCTGTTCTCGAGCCCGGACACCCGCTTCGGCGAGGCGGGCATGAACGAGATCTGGTACCACCCGGAGAGCCACGTGGCCGCGGTCGGCCCCGAAATCGACCGGACGACGCTCCGCCGGCTGCACGAGTGGCACTACGGCGGCACCACCCGCGAGATCCGCGCGCCGGCCGAGGATGCGGCGAGTCCGTTCCGCCATTGCCGACCCGCCGGATCCGATCCCGCGACCGCCTTGGCCGGGCTGGTGCCGGCGGCACTCCGGCGGCGCCTCGTGTCCTGGGCCGATCCGACGATGCCGGAAATGAAGCGCATGCTGCGCGGCCTGCTGCCGAAACGCACCGGCCCGCTGCGGGTGCTCGACCTCGCCTGCTTCGAGGGCGACCTGCTGGACGAGTTCCGCGCCGAAGGCTGGCGCACGTTCGGCTGCGATCCGAGCGAACGGACGGTGGAAGCCGCGCGCGCCAAGGGGCACGGCGTCTGGCTCGGCGGCGTCGAGGACGCGTTGCGCGTCATCCCGGCCGAGGAGCGCTTCGACCTCATCATCCTCGCCCATACGCTCGAGCACACGACCGAACCGCTCCTGGCCCTCCAACGGACGGCGCGGCTCCTGGAGCCGGACGGGCTGATCCTCATCAGCACGCCCAATCTCGATTCGGCGCAGATCGACCGATTCGGGCCGACCTGGGCGCACTGGCACCCGCCATTCCACCGCTTCGTCTTCTCGGCGCGCACGCTGACCGGCCTCGCCGGGGCCAGCGGTCTCCGGCCGCTCCGCATGCGCAGCTTCTCGCATCCCTATTGGAGCTGGCTCAGCCTCAAGCTCAATGCGCTCGGCCTGATGGGCGCCGTGCCGCACGGGCTTGCCCCCGACGCCGAAACCCGTGCCGCGGCCGAGGTGACGGCGCTCGCCGCCCGCCTGTTCCAGAACTGGCGCGGGCGCGGCGACTATCTCTACGCCGTGCTGCAACCGGACCTGCGGAGCTGACGCCGGATGGAACGCCCCCGCATCAGCCTGGTGACGCCGAGCCTCAACCAAGTGCGCTTCGTCGAGCGGACCGTGGCATCCGTCTTGGGCCAGCGCTACCCGCGCCTCGAATATATCGTCATGGACGGCGGCTCGACCGACGGCACGCTCGAGATCCTGAAGCGCTACCGGCGCCATTTCGCCCATATCGAAAGCACGCCCGACGACGGCCCCGCCCCCGCCCTGCAGCGCGGCTTCGCGCGCGCGACCGGCGAGATCATGGGCTGGGTCAACAGCTACGACCTGCTGGCGCCCGAGACGCTCCAGTTCGTCGCCTGGTATTTCGCGGCCCATCCCAGGGTCGACATGATCTACAGCCACCGTGTCCTGATCGACGCGGACGATCGCGCGGTCGGCTATTGGCTGCTGCCGCGCCATTCGAACGGCACCATGCGCCGCTGGCCACGCATTCCGCAGGAAACCTGCTTCTGGCGCCGCGGCGTCTACGAGCGCGCCGGCGGCATTGACGCGAAATACCGCTTCGCCATGGATTTCGACCTGTTCGCCCGCTTCATGATGATCGGCCGGGTCGATCGGGTGAACCGGTTCCTGGGCGCTTCGCGGCTCAATCCGAGCTCGACCAGCACGCGCAAGCGCTCGGTCGAGGGGGCAGCCGAAATCGAGCGGATCCGCGCCGAGCACGGCCTGAAGCCCCGGCCCTGGTGGCCGCTCCTGGTGCACCGCCTGGAACAGGGCATGGAATGGCGCGGCCGCAGCTTCGCCGAGGACAAGCGCGTCCTGCCCGGCTCATTGCCCGGCCTCGGCTGGAGCTACGACCGGCTATGGGGCGGGACGCTGAGCTCCCCGCGCGAAGGCGGCTCCGGCTAGGCGGCGACGAAGCTTCGGTACACGGCCTCGATCGACCGGGCAAAGCCGGTCTCGTCCAGCAGCACTGACGCCCGGAGACGGTCGCGCATGCCGGCGCGGAGCCAGGCGAGACGCTCGCCGTCGCCGGCGAGCGCCACGGCCAGCGCTGCATAGCCGTCGCCGTCTTCGGCGACCAACTCGTCGAGCCCGATCCGATGCAGGAGGCTGGCGCCGACCCGTCCAGCATGGCGGTCGCCGGCGAGGCTCACGACCGGCACGCCCATCCAGAGCGCCTCGCAGGTCGTCGTCGTGCCGTTGTAGGGGAACGGGTCGAGCGCCACGTCGATCCGGCCGTAGGCCGCGAGATGGCCTTGCGGATCGTCGATGTAACTGACGAGGTCGAGCCGGTCGGGTGCCAAGCCGGCCGTGGCGAAGCGGTCGCGATGATAATCGCACGTCGACGCATCCTCGAAAGTGCGGGCCTTCAGCAGCAGCCGGCTTTCGGGGACTTGGGCGAGCAGCCGGGCCCAGCAGGCGACCGTCGCGTCGGACAGCTTGGCCGGGTGGTTGAACGAGCCGAACGTGACGAAGCCGTTCCGGCTCACGGGCGGCGGCACCACGTCCGGGGCGGCCCCGGACGGCCGGTAGCACAGAAAGCCGCCGTCGAGCCGGACCAGCCGCTCGCTGTGGAACGGATCGGTCTCGCCCGGCGGATCGGCGACCGCGTCGGTCAGCCGGTAATCCACAGTCGGAAGCCCGGTCGTGTTCGGATAACCGAGCCACGTGACCTGGATCGGCGCCGCGCGATGGGCGAAGACGGCGAGCCGCGATTGGCCGGTATGGCCGCCCAGGTCGACCAGGATGTCGATCCCGTCGGCGCGTACGCGCGCCGCCACCTCGACATCGGTCAGGCGATCGATCGGGACCCAATGCTCGGCGAGCGCCTGGAGCCGGGCCGTCGTCGCATCCGTCTTGCGGCCGGCCGCGTAGCAGAAGACCTCGAAGCTGTCCCGGTCGTGGCAGGCCAGCAGCGGCTCGAAGAAATAGGCGACCGAATGGGTCCGGAAATCGGCCGAGACATAGCCGATGCGCAGCCGCCCTGGCCGGCGCGGAGGAAATGGCAGCGCCGGCACGGCGAGGTGCCTCGCCCAGGCGCGATGCGCCGCCAGCATTTCCGCGGGCGAAAGCTCGGTCGTGTAGTTCCGGAGCAGCAGGAGGTTGCTGCCCGGGCCGGGCAGATCCGGCCGCAGCTCCGCCGCACGGCCGTAGGCCTCGGCCGCGTCTGCGACCCGTCCCTGGTCATGGCGCAGGCTGCCGAGATTGTTGAGCGCCTCGGCGTCAGTGGCGTCGAGCGCCAGCGCGCGGGTATAGCTCGCGAGCGCCGCCTCGAGGCGCCCGGCGCTCTGCAAGGCAATGCCCCGGTTGTTGAGCGCGGTGGAGTGATTGGGCTCCAGCGCCAGTGCGCGGTCATAGCTGGCGATCGCCTCGTCGCCGCGGCCGAGGGCGGCGAGCGCGTTGCCGCGGTTGTAGTGCCCTTCGGCGAAATTCGGCCGGACCGCGACCGCCCGCTCGAAGCTTTCCAGCGCCGCGCCGAGGTCGCCGAGGTCGCCCAGAGCATTGCCGCGGTTGACGAGGACGGCGGCATCGGCAGGCCTGAGCGCCAGCGCCCGATCGTAGCGCCCGACCGCGTCCGCCGGCCGGTCGAGGGCGCGCAGCGCGTTGCCGGCATTGTAATGGGCGTCGGCCAGGGTGGGATCGACGGCGAGCGCCTTGTCGTAGGACGCCAGCGCCTCGTCGAGCCGGCCCAGGTCCTTCAGGATGTTGCCGAGGTTGTTGAGGGCGATGGCGTGGCGTGGCGCGAAGGCGATCGCCCGGCGGATGAGCTTCAGGCCCTTCTCGCTCTCTCCGCCGGCGCACAGGACCAGACCCTGGAGATGGAGCCCGTCGACATTCTTCGGCTGCAGGTAGAGCACCCGCTCGCAGCAGGCGCGGGCCTCGGCGAGATCGCCCGCCTCGAGCGCCCTGACTGCGGCGTCGAGCAGGGCCGGAACATTGCGGCTGGCCTGGAGGGGCGAGGGGGACGGCATGGCCGGACTATATCGAGCCGTCCCCCCTTACGAAAGTGCTGGGGGCGAAAGTGCTGGGGGCGAAAGTGCTGCGAACGAAGGTGCTGCTGGCGAAGGTGCGTGGGGCGGAAGCGCTGGCAATTTGCGAAGCGCGGCACCTGCCGGTGCCGCATTTGCATTTTGCCTGGTGTTATACCTTGAACTTTGCGATGCGCCGCGCCGGCTCAGATCGGGCGGACGCTGCGCCGGCCGCCGCGGCTCTCGAACGGCTGGCCGCCGCGTGCCGCCTCGATGATCGACGCGTGCCGGGCGACACTCTCAGGCAAGTCCGTGATTCCATTGACATATCGCGCGATGGTCGCGCGCTTGCGACCGAGCTGTTCCGCAGCGGAGGTGAGCGAAAGGTTCATCCGCTTCATCCAGGCGGCGAGTTCTTCGGCGGTGCGAATGTTGTTGAGTGACATGGCTTCCTCCTGAAATCCGGCGAAATCGGGTGGGCGAAACGCCCGGTCCCTTCTCTCTCCGCAAACGCGGTGCCGGTTTTAGGGAGGCGCCTTTAGAGGAAGCCGATCGAGAGCCAGGGCACGGCGGCGACCAGCACCGTCGCGGCCAGCAGCACCGCCAGGTAGGGCCAGACCCGGGCCATCGCGAGATCAGGCGAAACCCGGCCGATGGCGCAGGCAGCATAGAAGCCGACGCCGAACGGCGGTGCGAACAGGCCCATGCCCATGGCCAGCACGACGACCATGGCGTAGTGCACTTCGTTGATGCCGAGCGCGCGCGCGACCGGGAACAGCAGCGGGCCGAACAGCACGATCGCCGGGATGCCCTCGAGCACGCTGCCGAGGATCGTGAACACCAGGATCGAGATGACGAGGAAACCCATAGGACCGCCCGGCACCCCGCTCATGATCTGGACGAGCGCCCGCGAGAAGCCGGACTGGGTGAGCGCCCAGGCCATTGCGGTCGCGGTGCCGATGATCAGCAGGATGGCGCCCGAGAGCGAGGCGGTCTCGACCAGGATCGGCAGGATGCGGCGCCAGTCGAACTGGCGATAGACGAACAGCCCGACCAGAAGCGCATAGATGATGCCGACGGTCGAGACCTCGGTAGCGGTCGCGATGCCGTCGACCACGGAGGCGCGGATGACGAACGGCAGGATGAGCGCCGGCAGCGCCACGACGAAACGCTTGCCGACCTCGCTGAGCGGCGCCCGGGTAATGCCGGAGACGTCGTCGTTGCGGCCGCGCAGCCGTGCCACGACAGCGAGCGCCAGCGCGCCGACCGCTGCGGGCAGCAGGCCGCCGGTGAAGAGGGCTGCGATCGAGACGCCGGTGACCGAGCCGATGGTGATGAGCACGAGGCTCGGCGGGATCGTCTCGGCCATGGCACCGGAAGCGGAGAGCAACGCCACAAGCTCGCCCGGCTTGGCGCCGCGCTGCTTCATCTCCGGAAACAGCACCGGCGCCACCGCCGCCATGTCGGCCGCCTTGGAGCCGGAGATGCCGGACACGAGATACATGGCGCCCAGCAGCACATAGGCGAGCCCGCCGCGCACGTGGCCGACGAGGGACGCCATGAAGGCGACCAGCACGCGCGCGAGACCGGTCATCTCGATGAGCAGACCCAGGAACACGAAGAGCGGCACCGCGAGCAGGACGAGGCCCGACATGCCCTCGTCCATGCGGCTCACCACGATCGTGAGCGGCATGCGCGTCACCACCGCGAGATAGGACATGGTGGCGACGCCGAACGAGAAGGCGATCGGCACGCCGATCGCGACGCAGGCGGCGACGAGCAGGACGAAGAAGACGACGAGATTGCCGAAGCCCAGGCCCATGAGCCACGGCTTGGCAAGCCAGAACGCGCCGGCGACGAGCCCCACGACCGCGAGGGCTCCCAGCATCTGCGGCAGGCTCGCGCAGGCGATCAGCCGGCGGACCGCGATCACCAGCATGAGCAGCGCGCCCGTGATGATCGCCGCGACGCGGAAACTGTCGTGGATCTCGAGCGCCGGCGTGGTGATGAACCATTGCGCCTCGACATAGGTGCGCGCGGGTACCACGATCTCGAGCACGAAGACGGCGACGATGGCGGCCGCGAGGGCGCGGAGCCGCGTCTGCCACACGGGCGCCAGCAGCGCCGCGATCGCGGTGAGGCGCATGTGCTCGTCGCGCCGCAGCGCGACGACCGCGCCCAGCATGGCGAGCCACAGGAACAGGATCGAGGCGAGCTCGTCCGACCAGGTGAGCGGGCGGTTGACGACATAGCGCGAGAACACGCCGGCGAACAGCACCACGACCTCGACCACGACGAGAGCGGCTGCCGGCCATTCGGTGAGGCGGGCGAGCCAGAGATCGAAACGGTCGCCGCCGGCCGCAGCCCCGGGCTCACCCGCTCGAGGCTTCTCGGCCCGGGACCGTTCGGCCGCTGCCATCGTCATCGTTCCCGCTCCCCGGCCCTGGTCACGCGAGGCTGCCGACGTTCTTCTCGAGCAACGCCCAGGCCTCCTCGCCGTACTTCTGCTTCCATTCGGCGTAGAAGCCGGCCTTCTTGAGCGCCGCGCGGAACGGCTCGGGATCCGGGTCGGCGAATGTCAGGCCCTTGCCGGTCAGTTCCTCGCGCAGCGACGCGTTGAGCTTGGCCACGTCGGCACGCTCGTCGACCGCCGACTTGTTGAAATTCTCCTGCACCAGGTCCTGCAGGTTCTTCGGCAGCGCCTTGAACGCCTCGGCATTGGCGAGGAAGTGGAACCCGTCCCACATGTGGTTGGTCATGGAGCAGTATTTCTGCACTTCGTAGAGCTTGCCGGACTCGATGATGGCGAGCGGATTCTCCTGGCCCTCGACGATCTTGGTCTGCAGCGCCGAATAGACTTCGGAGAAATTGATGCTGGCGGGCGCCGAGCCGAACGCCTTGAACATGGAGGTCCAGAGCGGGCTCACCGGCACGCGGATCTTGAAGCCGGCCAGGTCCTCGGGCTTCAGGATCGGCTTCGACGCCGACGTGATCTCGCGATAGCCGTTGTCCCACATCTTGTCGAAGGCGACGAGGCCGACCTTGGCGATCGCCTGGCGCACATAGGCGCCGAGGTCGCCGTCCATGCTCTTCCAGACCTGGTCGTAATTCTTGAACGCGAAGCCGATGCCGTTGATCGACGCGATCGGCACGAGCGTCGACAGGATCAGGCCCGACAGTGTGAAGAACTCGAGCGCGCCCGAGCGGACCTGGCTCAGCATGTCCGTGTCGCCGCCCAGCTGGCTGTTCGGGAAGATCTGGATGTCGAGCTTGCCGCCGGAGCCTTCGCGGATCCTGTCGGCCGCTTCCTTGAGGCGCGTGTTCATCGGATGCGAGACGGCGAGATTGTTCGCCATCTTGTAGCTGAATTCCGCAGCGCGCAGCCCCTTCGGCAGCAAGGTTGCACCAAGGCCGACGGCGGCGGCCGTACCGACGAAGCGTCTGCGGGTAATGCCCGGCATGGATCCTTCCTCCCCCTCACCAAAGATCTTTTTGTTGGGCGCTAGCATTCCTGAGCGACGGCCGAAGGGCAACCGTCCGATAGGCCTTTTCGGTCGATTAGCCTGACTTTTTCACCGCACTCGCCGAGCCGGACGGACGGGTCCATCCACGGCAATCATCCCTGGCATTACTCGCAGTTATATTGGGAAAACCACATACGTAAGTTCAGCCAACACATTGAGCACCCCCATACTCAGGTATAGGCTCAAGAAAAAATCCGCGTTTCCGCCACTGAAAACCACCAAAAATCAACGGAGGAAATCGTGAAAAACCTATGCGCCGTGCGCCATTTCCAACCATGGGCGGGGTGCCTCGCCGCCAGTCTGATCGCCCTCGTCGGTCTCGCACCGACAGCCGATGCCCGCGTCACCAGCCTCGTGCTCGGCCCGCCGAGCCAGCCCTACGGCACGACGAGCTTCGGCAGCGTCGGCGCTTACGAGCAGTTCGACGGCATCGCCAAGGGCGAGCTCGACCCGGCCGATCCGCTCAATGCCGTCATCCAGGACATCAAGCTCGCACCGCGCAACGCGCACGGCATGGTCGAATATTCGACCAAGATTTCCATCCTGAAACCAGTGGACGAAAGTAAAGGCAATCACACGCTGCTGTTCGAGATCGTGAACCGCGGCAACAAGCTCGACCCGGGCTTCTACAATGTCGGCGCCACGGCGGCGAACCCGGCCGGCGACGGGTTCCTGGAACGCCAGGGCTTCACGCTGGTCTGGGCCGGCTGGCAGTCGGACCTGCTCCCGCTCGCCAACCTCGTCACCATGCAGCCGGTGATCGCCCATCAGCTGGACGGCCATTACATCACCGGCTTCGTGCGCTCCGAATTCATCGTGAGCGTGCCGGCCTCGACCCAGAACATTCTCGCCGATTCGAGCTCGAACACGCCCGGCTACCCGACGGTGAATCTCGACAATACGTTCGACGTGCTCACGATGCGCGTGCACCAGGGCGACCCGAAAGTCGCGATCCCCAGCAGCGACTGGGCCTACGCCGACTGCACGAGCGTGCCCTTCCCCGGCACGCCCAATGCGCAGAAGGTCTGCCTCAAGCATGGCTTCGACACCAACCATATCTACGAGCTGGTCTATACGGCGCGAGACCCGATCGTCATGGGGCTGGGCATGGCGGCGATCCGCGACGTCGGCGCCTTCCTGCACCATGCGAAGAAGGATGACGCGGGCACGCCCAACCCGCTCGCCGGTCAGATCAAGCACACGCTCTTGAACGGCATTTCACAGAGCGGCCGGCTGCTCCGCACCTTCCTCGACCTGGGCTTCAACGAGGACGAGCAGCACCACCGCGTCTATGACGGCATGCAGCCGCACATCGGCTCCGTGCGCAACTACATCAACGTCCGCTTCGCCCAACCCGGCCGCCTCGCCGGCACGCAGCATACCGAGAAGCAATATCCCGGCCCGGAGTCGTCGCTCACCTACGAGCCGAGCCTTGATCAATTTTCCGGCCAATACCGCGGCCTGCTCGACCGCTGCCGCCTGTCCGATACCTGCCCGAAGATCGTTCACACCATGAGCGACATCGAATATTGGGAGGCATCGGGCGCCGGCGACACGACGAACCCGCAAGGCACGCGCGACGAGGCGCTGCCGCGCAACGTCAGGATCTACGAGTTCTCGAGCACGCAGCACGGCGGCTTCTCGCCGGTGGCCCCGCTGCCGACCTCGACCGGCATCTGCCAGCAGCTGCCGAACACCAATTCCTACACTTATAATATTAGGGCGCTGCTGGTGGCGCTCCAGCACTGGGTCGCGCACGACACCGAGCCGCCGGCCAGCCGATATTCCTCGCTCGCCCGCCACACGCTCGTGCCGCTGAACCAGTTCGTGTTCCCGGCCATTCCGACGGTCACGGACCCGCACGGCATCTTCAATACGCGCGACGTCTATAAGCGCGGCCCGCGCTACAACGCCGCCGACGTGACCGGGATCATCTCGACCGAGCCGCCCGATAAATTCCAGCAATATCCGTCGCTGGTGCCGCAGGTGAATGCCGACGGCAACGATGTCGATGGGCTCCGCTCCGTGACGCTCCGCGCCCCGCTTGGCACCTACACCGGCTGGAACGTCCGCAAGGCGGGCTTCAGCGAGGGCGACGCCTGCGACCTGACCGGCGGCTGGATCCCGTTCGCGCTCACCAAGGCCGAGCGGCTGCAGGCGAAGGATCCGCGACCGTCGCTCGAGGAGCGCTACGGCACGCTCGCAAAGTACACCGCCGCTGCGGAGGCCGCGGCCGATGCGCTGGTCAAGGACGGCTTGCTGCTCTCGAGTGACAAGGCGGCCGCGATCACCAGCGCCACGAACCAGGCCCATGCGGCGGGCCTGAACTAGCGCCGTGGCGCCGCTCGGCGGCCGGCCCCCGCGCTGCGGCGCAGAGGGGTTTCGGCCGCCGAGCACCTCTCCACCTCTCGGCATTGTGCCACTCGCCTCGTCACATCGCCGAAGCGGCCCACCTTGCCTCGGCGCTCCGGCGCGGCGGATGTTTTCAGGGGATGACCAACGCGCGCCGACGAGCTAAGCATCGGCATGATCGTGCCTATGGAGTTTTGCCGCCATGTCGACCGCCCCCATCAATACCGCGCATGAGGTCTCGTCCCTGCTCGCCCAGCTAGGCGTCGATCGCGGCGCCTACGAGGGCGGCACGCTCACGGTCCGCTCGCCGATCGACGGCGCGGTCATCGGCCAGCTCAAGGAGACCACACCCGCCGAGGCGACCGCCGCGATCGGCCGGGCGCACGACGCGTTCCTCGCCTGGCGCGAGGTGCCGGCGCCCCGGCGCGGCGAGCTCGTCCGCCTGTTCGGCGAGGAGCTGCGCGCCCACAAGGAACCGCTCGGCCGGCTGGTCACGCTCGAGGCCGGCAAGATCGTCCAGGAGGGCCTGGGCGAGGTTCAGGAGATGATCGACATCTGCGACTATGCGGTGGGATTGTCGCGCCAGCTCTACGGCCTCACCATCGCGACCGAGCGCCCGGGCCATGTGATGCGCGAGACCTGGCACCCGCTGGGCGTGGTCGGCATCATCAGCGCCTTCAACTTCCCGGTCGCGGTCTGGTCGTGGAATGCGGCGCTCGCCTTCGTCTGCGGCGACGCCTGTGTGTGGAAGCCGTCGGAGAAGACGCCGCTCACCGCACTCGCGACCCAGGCGCTGTTCGAAAAGGCGGCCGCCAAGTTCGGCGGCGTGCCGGCAGGCCTGTCGGCGCTCCTCATCGGCGAGCGCCCGATCGGCGAGGCGCTGGTCGACGACGTGCGCGTGCCGCTCGTCTCCGCGACCGGCTCGACCCGTATGGGCCGCGAGGTCGGCCCGCGGCTCGCCAAGCGCTTCGCCCGCGCGCTGCTGGAACTCGGCGGCAACAACGGTATGATCGTGGCGCCGTCGGCCGACCTGGACCTCGCGGTGCGCGCAATCCTGTTCGCCGCCGTCGGCACGGCCGGCCAGCGCTGCACGTCGCTGCGCCGCCTGTTCGTCCATGACAGCGTCTATGACGCGCTGGTCGGCCGCCTGAAGCGCGCCTACGGCTCGGTTCCGATCGGCAGCCCGCTCGAGGCCGGCACGCTCGTCGGTCCGCTGATCGACGGCGCCGCTTTCGACATGATGCAGAAGAGCCTCGGCGCCGCGCGCGAGGCTGGCGGCCAGGTGCAGGGCGGCGAGCGCGTGCTGGCCGAGCGGTTCCCCGAGGCGTTCTACGTCCGCCCGGCGCTGGTCGAGATGCCGGCCCAGGCCGAGGTCGTCTGCCACGAGACCTTCGCGCCGATTCTTTATGTGCTGCGCTACCAGGACCTGGCCGAGGCGATCCGGCTGCACAATGCCGTGCCGCAGGGCCTGTCGTCGTCGATCTTCACGACCGACCTGCGCGAGGCCGAGACCTTCCTGTCGGCGGCCGGCAGCGACTGCGGCATCGTCAACGTCAACATCGGGCCGTCGGGCGCCGAGATCGGCGGTGCCTTCGGCGGCGAGAAGGAGACCGGCGGCGGCCGCGAGTCCGGCTCCGACAGCTGGCGCGCCTATATGCGCCGGGCGACCAACACGGTGAACTATTCGCGCGCCCTGCCGCTGGCCCAGGGCATCAAGTTCGAGGTCGATGCCTAACGCCACCCGCCCGCAGGAGCCGCCCCATGACCGACGTGCCAGCTGACGGCCGCATCCTCGTCGAACAGCGCGGGCCGCTCCTGCTCATGGGCATCGACCGGGTGCCGAAACGCAACGGCTTCAGCGAAAAGATGGTCGTCGAGCTCGCCGAGGCGTTCGACCGGATGGAGCATGACCCGGCCGTGCGCTGCGGCGTGCTCCATGCACTCGGCCCGCACTTCACCGCCGGCTTGCAACTCGACCAGCTCAAGTCCTGGTTCGAGCGGGGTCAGCATCTGGGCCTCGCCGGCAAGGTCGATCCCTACAACCTGCGCCCGCCGCTCCGCACCAAGCCGGTCGTGGCGGCGGTCCAGGGCATCTGCTTCACGGCCGGCATCGAGCTGATGCTGGCGGCGGACGTCGTCGTGGCCTCCGCCGACTGCCGGTTCGGCCAGATCGAGGTGAAGCGCGGCATCATGGCGAACCACGGCGCCACGATCCGCATGGTCGAGCGCGCCGGCTGGGGCAATGCCATGCGCTATCTCTTGACCGGTGACGAATTCGATGCCGCAACCGCGCTCCGCCTGGGCTTCGTCCAGGAGGTGGTCGAGCCCGGACGCCAGTTCGAGCGCGCGATCGAGCTCGCCGAGCGGATCGCGGCTGAAGCGCCGCTCGCGGTCGCGGCCACGATCCGCAATGCGACACTCGCGATCGAGCACGGCCCGGCCGCAGCCGTGGCCGAGCTCGGCCCCGTCCAGCAGCGCCTGATGGCGAGTGAGGACGCGGCCGAGGGCGTCGCGAGCTTCCGCGAGAAGCGTGAGGCCCGCTTCACCGGCCGCTGACGGGGTCTATCGCGCGGTGTCGCGCGGGCCCACGGGTGCCGCCAGTGCGCGGATGAGCGCGATGCGCACGCGGTGATTAGCCGGGTTCGGCCCGCCAACGTCGCTCGGCGGCGGCGCCTTGATACGCGGCTGGGTCTGGATCATGTCGGCGGCGATGCCCGCTTTCACCAACTGGTCCTTGACCACGTCGGCCCGCGCCTGGCCAAGCGTTTCCGCGTGCTTCGCATCGTCGGAATAGCCGGTGATCTTGACGCGCGTGGCGCCGCCCTGCTTGGCGAGCTCCGCCGCCCGCGTCACCTGCTTCGCCATGAGCGGCGTCAACGTCGCCTCGTTGTTGCGAAAGAAGATGAACACGCGGTTGAAGATGATGTCGGTCGGCGCCGCCTTGGCCACCGCGGTATCGCCCGCGGCCGGCGAACTCTTGGGAGGCGAACTCGTGGGAGGCGGGCTCTCGGGCGCCGCGGCGAGCGCAGGAAGCGCCGGCAGCGACAGGGTCGCCCCCAGGAGTGCCAAGCCGATCGAACGGAACGGGCCCATGCTCATCTCATCCCCCTTAAACCTTTGGACCACCTTGCTATAAGGCAAAGTTGCGTGTCGTCCAGCCTTGAATGACGCCAAAAAAAGACACGATGCATGGAACTTTTGCCAGGGCACCATGAGTTGCGAGTGTTCAAGGATCGATCGCGACCGCTACGTCCTTGTCTAAAATGCAATGCAAAAAATATGGCGATCGATCAAATCCAAACAAACATAGACCAACTATTAATACGAGAAATGCATTCTCGTCACAGCACCTTAGAGGACCGTAACGACTGATATGTCTTCGCTTACTTTAGATCGTCGGCCACCCCTGCCGCTGGCAACGCCGCAGGACATGGGAACGGCAAGGATAGCCCAGCCGACGATCAAGCGTCCGGAACTCGGCCGCCTGCTGCAGCATTGGCATGAGTTGCGCGGCGACCAGCGGTTGCCGCGCCGGAGCGAACTCGAGCCGACCGACATCGCCTATTGCCTCGGCAACGTCGCCCTCGTCGAGATCGAGCGGCCGTTCCGCCCGCGCTATCGGCTGGTCGGCACGCGGCTCGCCGAACTCCTGGGCGAAGACCCGACCGGGCGCTATGTCGACGAGATGGCGTCGCCCCGGGCCCGCACAGAGGCGCTCACGGCTTATCGCCGCGCGGTCGAGACCGGCCAGCCCGTCTATACGGAGCGCGTCTTCAACCTCCTGTTCCTGAAGTTCGGCTATTACCGCCTGCTGCTGCCGTTCGCCTGGCGCAGCGAGGGACAGGCCGACCTCGTCGTCGCCGCCTTCTTCGAGACCGATCGCACCTTCCGGCGCGCGGTCGACTGGCTTTCCCGCATCCGCACGAGCCTGACCGCCAAGCGGGATCAATGAACGGCTCCTTCATCGACCGCACCCCGTCGGGCCGCCTGCTGCCGGCGGCGCACTACCGCACCATGCCCTGGCGCAACGGGCGCGGCACCACGACGGAGGTCGCGCTGTCGGCCGGCACTCACAGCCAGGGCGCCGGCGGCCGCTTCCTGTGGCGCGTCAGCATCGCCGACGTGCCGGAGAGCGGCCCGTTCTCGACCTTTCCCGGCTATGAGCGGATCATCGCCGTCGTCGCCGGCACCGGCATGGAACTGGCCGTCGCCGGGAAAGGCGAGCGGGGTGTGGCCCCGGTGCGCCTCGATCAGGCCTCCGCCCCGTTCGCCTTTCCCGGCGATGCGGCGACCGACTGCCGCCTCATCGGCGGCCCGATTCGCGACTTCAACCTGATCCTCGACCGGGCGACGACGACCGGCGCGCTGAGCCGGCTCCGCCTTTCCAGCACTCCCTGTTCGGTTCCGCTCGCAGCCGACACGGCCCTGCTCTACGCGCTCGCCGGCGATTTGACCGTGGATGCGGGCAAGCTCGGCACCTGGTCCGTCCTTGCGGGCGACACGCTGCGGCTCGACCGAGCCGCAGGGCCGATCTCGATCGTCGCCAATGGCGCCGGGCACGCGTTGCTCGCCGCCATCAACCCGCGGGCGAACGCGCTCGGGTAGGCGGCAAGCCTCAGTAATTCTCTGGAAAAAAGAAGCCCTTCCGAGTAGAACTCCGCTGCCATGTTCAATCGGAGGCTAAAAATGGGCAGAAAACTGGCAGCGGAGTTTTTCGGCACCTTTTGGCTGGTCTTCGGCGGATGCGGCAGTGCCGTGCTCGCCGCGGGCTTTCCACAGCTCGGCATCGGCTTCGTTGGGGTTTCCCTGGCGTTCGGCCTGACCGTCCTCACCATGGCCTATGCCGTCGGCGGCATCTCCGGCGGCCATTTCAACCCCGCCGTCTCGCTCGGCCTGGCGATCGCCGGCCGGTTCGAGTGGCGCGAACTCATTCCCTATTGGGTCGTCCAGGTCGTGGGCGGCCTCGTCGCCGCCACGGTGCTCTATGCGATCGCCTCGGGCGCCCCCAACTTCGCGGCGGGCGGCTTCGCCTCGAACGGCTATGGCGAGCTGTCCCCCGGCCATTACGGCCTTATGGCAGCCTTCATCGCCGAGATCACGCTCACGGCCGGCTTCCTCATCGTCATCCTGGGATCGACCTCGAAGGCGGCACCCGCCGGCTTCGCGCCGATCGCCATCGGTCTGGCGCTGACGCTCATCCACCTGATCTCGATCCCGGTGACGAACACGTCGGTCAATCCGGCGCGCTCGACGGCCGTCGCCTTCTTCGCGACGACCGGGGCCACGGGTCAGCTCTGGCTGTTCTGGGTCGCCCCGTTAATCGGTGCCGCCCTGGGCGCCGTCATCTGGAAGCAGTTGCTCGCCCCCGGCGAATCGCCGGGCCTGATCGGCCGGGAAGCCGAGCTGAGATCCACGACCTGATTGCCGAAGACCCGGCTCCCGCGCGCCCAAAGCCGTTCAGGCCGGCGCGCGAGGGTCGGCCCCGGTGCCGCGGAAGAAGATGTCCAGGCCGCGCCTGACCCGGCGGTCGATCATCGCCCAGGTCGGCGGCGCATCATAAGCGTAGAGCAGGCGCATCTGCGGCTCGCTGATCACGAAACCGCACAGCATGCTCGTTGCCTCGTCGGCGTCCTCGATATAAAGCGCGCCCCGTTCATGCTGGCGCTCGAACCATTGAATGAGCGTGCCTCGGCCGCGATCCACCGCCTGGCGCATGAAGGACTGCGCGAGTTCCGGCGTCCGCAGCGCCTCTGAGATCACCAGCCGGTTCATCGCGACCTGGCGCGGCGACAGCACGAAGCGGGCCAGCTGCGTCAGGAACTCCTCGAGCACGGCGCGGGGGCTGCGCGTCCCGTCATCGGCCCTGATCGGCATCATCAGGTGCTCGATGTACTGCGCGAGGAGCGCCTCGAACAGCGCCTGCTTCGTCGCGAACAGCTGATAGATCGTCTTCTTCGACATGCCGGCGCGGCGCGAGACGTCGTCCATCGTCGCGAGCCCGTAGCCGCGCTCGATGAAGACATCCTCGGCGGCCTGGATTAAGCGGCCGCGCCGCTCGTCTTCGGAAATTGGCTTCGGCCGGCCGCGCGTGCGTGGTCCGCAGCACGACACTGCCGTCATGAGATCGACCATATCGCTCCTCCGCCTATCCGCGCGTCGGTGGTCGCGCATCGCCGCAGGTCGTGCGGATAGGAAACTCCGTGGTTTCTTACTTAAGATGGTTGGCCGCGGCGAGCAAGCGTGGATCAGCCATGCACCCTCCGTTCCCGATCAAAATTTGCACAAGCAAGGATTTTGCGAGGCGCAACCGCAAGATATTTCGCGGCTCGTCCCTTGACTCCTGGGAATCACATCCCTAGCTTCCTGGCGGCGAGAAACCCCTTAGTTTCTTAAATTAACCCCTGCGTCCTCGGGGCACGCAGGCAACCCAACAATAATCGGCTTCCAGGAGCACAGAGACGTGACGAGCTCAAGGCGCATTATCGCCCGGGCGGCCTCTTCAGCGACATTGGCATTGGTTGCCGGTTGCACCGTCGGCCCCGATTTCAAGGCGCCTGATGCGCCGACCGACGCCGGCTACAGTGCCAGCAGCAACCCGCTGCCGAAGCAGACGGTGTCGGCCGACGTGTCGGGCGGCGCCGTCCAGCAGCTCGTCGATGGCAAGGACATCCCGGGCGAATGGTGGTCGCTTTATCATTCCGAGCCGCTCAACAAGCTGATCGAGACGTCGCTCAAGACCAATCCGGACCTGGACGCAGCGCAGGCGGCCCTGCGCGAGGCGCATGAAAACGTGCTGGCCGGCGAAGGCGAGCTCTATCCGACCGTAACCGGCACCACGTCGGGCACCCGCCAGAAGCAGCAGATCGGCGGCTCCGGCGCTACGATCTACAGCCTCTACAACGTCGGCCCGAGCGTCTCCTACACGATCGACGTGTGGGGCGGCATCCGCCGCAACATCGAATCGCTCGAGGCCCGGGCGGAATACCAGCGCTTCCAGCTTGAGGCGAGCTATCTGAGCCTCACCGCCAATGTGGTCACGGCGGCGATCACCGAGGCTTCGCTCAAGGCGCAGATCCAGGCGACCGAGGAGGTCATCCAGATCGAGACCAAGAGCCTCGATACGGTCCGGCGCCAGCTGGCGCTCGGCGGCGCGTCACGCGCGGATTTCCTCAATCAGCAGGCGACCCTCGCCGCGGCCCAGGCGACGCTGCCGCCGCTACAGAAGCAGCTGGAGCAGGAGCGCAACCTGATCCAGGTTCTTGCCGGCCGCTTTCCGAACCAGGACGCGGGCGAGCAGTTCGACCTCGCGTCCCTCGCCCTGCCGACCGAGCTGCCGGTCTCGCTGCCCTCGCAGCTGGTCGCCCAGCGCCCGGACGTCCAGGCGGCAGAGGCCACCCTGCACGCGGCGAGCGCCAACATCGGCGTCGCCATCGCAAACGAGCTGCCGCAATTCACGCTCTCCGCCAGCGTCGCCCTGCAGGCAAGCGAAATGAGCAAGCTGTTCCGGCTCGCCAGCGGCGTGTGGAGCGCCGGCGCCAGCGCCACGGGCACGATCTTCGACGGCGGCAAGCTGCTCCATACCCGGCGGGCGGCGGACGCGGCCTACGACCAGGCCGCGGCGCAATATCGCTCGACCGTGCTCTCCGCGTTCCAGGACGTGGCCAACGCGCTCCGCGCGGTCACGTCCGACGCCGACGCGCTCAAGGCGGAGCTCGAGGCCGAGCGCGCCGCCGCAGACAGTCTCAACCTGGCACAGGCGCAGTACCAGGCAGGTGGTATCTCGTTCCTTACCTTGCTGACCGCCCAGCAAAACTACCAGCAGGCGCACATCGGGCTCGTGAAGGCCCAGGCCGCCCGTTATGCCGACACGGCCGCCCTGTTCCAGGCGCTCGGCGGCGGCTGGTGGAATCGCAGCGATGTCGTCGCCAAGGATGGCGGCGCCGCCCAACAAAAGATGACCGACGCCGCTCTCTGAAGCCGGCGTTCAAGAACGGAGTGTTTTCGATGGCCAAACGCATGATCATCATGCTCGTGCTGGTCGGTGTCGTGCTGGGCGGAATCTTCGGCTTCGAAGCGTTCAGGGCGAAGATGATCAAGCAGTTCCTCGCCGGCTTCGGCAAGGAATCCCAGACGGTGGCCGCAGTCACCGCCGGCATGCAGGAATGGCAGCCGCAGCTCAAGGCCGTGGCCTCGTTCCGCGCGGTCAACGGCGCCGACCTGTCGCTCGAAGTGTCCGGCATCGTCGACCAGATCGAGTTCAAGTCGGGCGACGAGGTCAAGGCCGGGACGCCGCTCTTGACGCTGCGCGCGGACGATGACGTTGCCAAGCTGCATTCGCTGGAGGCGGTGGCCGAGCTCGCCCGCATCACCTACGAGCGCGACCAGAAGCAGTTCAAGGTCGAGGCCGTGAGCCAGCAGACGCTCGACAGCGACGCTGCCAACCTCAAGAACGACCTGGCGCTCGCCGAGCAGCAGCGCGCCATCGTCGCGAAGAAGACGGTCAAGGCGCCGTTCGACGGCCGCCTCGGCATCCGCCAGGTCGACGTCGGCCAGTACCTGAACGCCGGCACGACCATCGTGACGCTGCAGGCGCTCGACCCGATCTTCGTCGATTTCACTCTGCCGCAGCAGGCCTTCTCCCAGCTCAAGCTCGGCCAGAAGGTCACGGCCCAGGTCGACTCCTACCCCGGCCAGAGCTTCGACGGCGAGCTGATCGCGGTCGATCCCAAGGTCGACGCCTCGACGCGCAACCTGCAGATCCGCGCCGCGTTCAAGAACCCGGACCGCAAGCTCCTGCCCGGCATGTTCGCGACCGCCTTGATCGACACCGGCGCGCCGGAGGACTTCGTGACGCTGCCGCAGTCGGCCATCACCTACAACGCCTTCGGCAGCACGGTCTTCCTGGTCGAGCAGAAGGGCAAGGACGACAAGGGCCAGGCCTTGCTGCAGGTGCGCCAGACGTTCGTCACGACCGGCGACACGCGCGGCGACCAGGTGGCGGTGCTGAAGGGCGTCAAGCAGGGCGATCAGGTTGTGACCGCCGGCCAGGTCAAGCTGCGCAACGGCAGCCCGGTCGTCGTCAACAACTCCGTGATGCCGACGGCCGACGCCAATCCCTCGATCAAGGACCAGTAACGGTCGGAGCGGACGATGAATTTCACTGATCTCTTCATACGCCGCCCGGTCCTGGCCTCGGTCGTCAGCCTGATGATCCTGGTCCTGGGCCTGCGCGCGGCGTTCTCGCTGCCGATCCTGCAATATCCGCAGACGCAGAACGCCATCGTCACCGTCAGCACCACCTATTACGGCGCTGACCCCGACGTCATCGCCGGCTTCATCACGACGCCGCTCGAGAATGCCATCGCCCAGGCGAACGGCATCGACTACATGACGTCGACGAGCCAGAACAGCGTCAGCACGATCACGGTCAACCTGCGGCTCAACTATGACTCCGACAAGGCGCTGTCCGAGATCCAGGCCAAGGTGAGCTCCGTCCTGAACCAGCTGCCGTCCGGCTCCCAGCAGCCGACGCTCACGGTCAAGGTCGGTCAGACCATCGACGCCATGTACATCGGCTTCAATTCCGACGTGCTGGCGCAGAACCAGATCACCGACTACCTGGTCCGCGTCGTCCAGCCGAAGCTGCAGGCGGTCGAGGGCGTGCAGACGGCCGAGCTTCTGGGCTCGCAGAATTTTGCGCTGCGCGCCTGGCTGGACCCGGTGAAGCTCGCGGCCTATGGCCTGACCGCCGCCGACGTTTCGAGCGCCCTCGCCTCGAACGACTACATCTCGGGCGTCGGCAACACCAAGGGCCAGATGATCCAGGTCAACCTGAGCGCATCGACCAGCCTGCATTCGGTCGACCAGTTCAAGAACCTGATCCTGAAGCAGGCGAACAGCGCCATCGTGCGGCTCAAGGACGTCGCCAATGTGACGCTCGGCGCCGACACCTATGAATCGACCGTCGGCTTCGACGGCAAGCAGGCGGTCTATATCGGCATCCAGGTGGCGCCCGCCGCCAACCTGCTGCAGGTGGTCGACGGCGTGCGCGCGGTCTTCCCCGACATCGTCTCGCAGCTGCCGACCGGCTTGAACGGCGAGATCGTCTACGACTCGACCGCGTTCGTGAACAGCTCGATCACCGAGGTCGAGCACACGCTCGGCGAGGCGCTGTTGATCGTGACGGCGGTCGTGTTCATCTTCCTGGGCTCGCCGCGCTCGGTGCTGATCCCGACCGTCGCGATCCCGCTGTCGCTCGTCGGCACTTTCATCCTGATGGCCGCCTTCGGCTTCTCGATCAACCTGCTGACGCTCCTCGCCCTGGTGCTGGCCATCGGCCTCGTGGTCGACGACGCGATCATC
The DNA here is from genome assembly GCF_014643535.1 of Aliidongia dinghuensis. Classification (NCBI taxonomy): domain Bacteria; kingdom Pseudomonadati; phylum Pseudomonadota; class Alphaproteobacteria; order Rhodospirillales; family Dongiaceae; genus Aliidongia; species Aliidongia dinghuensis. The sequence goes on from NZ_BMJQ01000009.1 coordinate 286,723, forward strand.
GTGGTCGAGAACGTCAACCGCCATCTCGAGGAGGGCATGAAACCCATGGGCGCCGCCATTCAGGCGGCGCGCGAGCTGGGCGGACCGATCATCGCCATGACCGTCGTGCTGATCGCGGTCTATGTCCCGATCGGCTTCCAGGGCGGGCTGACCGGCGCGCTCTTCACCGAGTTCGCCTTCACGCTCGTGGGTGCGGTCACGGTCTCGGCCGTGGTGGCGCTCACGCTCACGCCCATGATGTGCTCGCGCATCCTGAAGGCGCACAGCCACGACCGCAGCGGCTGGGAGGAGCGGATCGTCGATTTCATCGACCGCCGCTTCGAGGGCATCCGCCGCTGGTACCAGCGCTCGCTGCATGGCGCGCTCAACTTCCGGCCCGTGACCTATGTTTTCGCGCTCATCATCCTGGGCTCGATCGTGCCCCTGTGGCAGGGTGCGAAGCAGGAGCCGGCGCCGCAGGAGGACCAGGGCGTCGTGATCGCCCTCGTCACCTCCGCGCCGACCGCGACCCTGCAGCAGCGCCAGCTCTATAACCGCCAGGTGTACGAGACCTTCGCGAAGTTCCCGGAAACCGACCACGTGTTCCAGATCGACGCGCCCGGCCAGTCGATCGCGGGCATGGTCACGAAGCCATGGGACGAGCGCACCCGGACGACGAACGAACTGCAGCCGATCGTGCAGGGCGCATTGGCCGGCATCGCCGGCTCGCAGATCGTGGCCTTCCAGCCGCCGTCCCTGCCCGGCTCGAACGGCCTTCCGATCCAGTTCGTCATCAACTCGACGGAGTCCTTCGATCGGCTCAATCCGATCGCCCAGGATTTCCTGCAGAAGGCGCTCGCGACCGGCCAGTTCATCTTCCTCAACACCGATCTCAAGATCGACCAGCCGCAATCGACCATCGACATCGATCGCGAGAAGGCGGCCGACCTGGGGCTCAAGATGAGCGACATCGGCAGCGCCATGGCGGCGATGCTGGGCGGCGGCTACGTCAACTACTTCAGCCTGGACGGCCGGTCCTACAAGGTCATCCCGCAGGTCGAGCAGCAGTCGCGCCAGACGACGCAGCAGCTGCTCGACTACTACATCAAGAACGGCGAGAGCACGCCGATCCCGCTGTCGACCGTCGCCAAGATCACGACCAAGACGGTGCCGGAATCGCTCAACCACTTCCAGCAGCTGAACAGCGCCACGATCCAGGGCGTGATGGCGCCGGGCGTGTCCATGGGCGATGCGCTCACGACCCTGCAGCAGATCGCCAAGGATACGCTGCCGGCCGGCTACACGATCGACTACGGCGGCCCGTCCCGCCAGGCGATCCAGGAGTCGAGCGGCTTCTTCACGACGATCGGGCTTGCGATCATCATCATCTTCCTGTCGCTGGCCGCCCTCTTCGAGAGCTTCCGCGACCCGGTGATCATCCTGGTCTCCGTGCCGATGTCGATCGCCGGCGCGCTCGTGTTCCTGAGCCTCGGCATCGGTGGCGCCACCATCAACATCTATACCCAGGTGGGTCTGGTGACGCTCATCGGCCTCATCAGCAAGCACGGCATCCTGATCGTCGAGGTGGCGAACGAGGCGCAGGCCGCGGGCCGTAGCAAGCGGGAGGCGATCGAGTACGCCGCCGGCATCCGTCTCCGGCCGATCCTCATGACCACCGCCGCGATGGTGCTGGGCGTCGCCCCGCTCATCATCGCGAGCGGTGCCGGTGCGGTCTCGCGCTTCAACATCGGCCTCGTCATCGCAGCCGGCCTCACCATCGGCACGCTGTTCACCCTGTTCGTGGTGCCGGCGGTCTACATGCTGATCGCGGGCGACCATCACAAGGCGCACGAGGAAAAGCCGGAGGCGGAACTGCCCAGCCCGGCGATCGTGTAAGCTCGGGGCGAGCGGTTCGAATGGGAAAGGGCGGTGCCGCGGCACCGCCCTTTTCTTTGCCGGCGCGGCAGGTTCGCCGGTACGGAGCTTACAGACTGCGGCGGATTTCGCGCACGCCGCGGCCAAGCTTCCGGCGCAGCAGCACGCGCAGCGTGACACCTTCGGCATAGCCGACTTCGGCGGCGATCTGATCGACGCTCGCTTGGCTGGTCTCGAGCAGGTGCACGGCGCGCTGGATCCGCAGGTCCTGGAAGTAATCAAGCGGCGATTTGCCCAGCACGCCCTGCATCCGGCGCGCAAGCGTGCGCTTGCTGGTGGCAAGCGCGGCCGCTGCCTGATCGAGCGAGAAGCCCTCGGCCAGACGTTCCCTCGCCCAGCGCTCGAACTTGTGCACCAGTGGGTCGGTGTGAACCAGGTGGCCGGGGATCGTATAGGCTGCCTGCGACGTGCGCGTGTCCGCCACCAGGTATTTCGCCGTGACGCTGGCGAGTTCCGGGCTGGCGCGCCGGATCAGGGTCAGGGCCAAGTCCAGATGCCCAAGCGCCGCGCCGGCAGTGACGACCGCATTGGACTGCACGATGAGACGGGTCTCGTCCAACTGCACCTGCGGATAGCGCTGCCGGAACAGTGGTGCCAGCCACCAGGTCGTGGTGGCCTGCTCACCGTCGAGCAGGGCCGCTTCCGCCAGCACGAAAGTGCCAACGCAGGCCGCCGCGGTCTGCGCGCCCAGCCCCGACCATTTGCGCAGCACCGCGCCGGCTTCGCGCACCTCGCCGCTGGCCAGCGCCTGCATCAGCGGGTCCGGCATGATCCGGTTGATGGCAGGCATCACCACCACGTCCGGTGTCTCAGCGCGCGCCGCCGCGGTCACCGGCATGCTCAGGCCCTGTGCGGTCGTGACGGTCTTGGCGAGGCCCACCACCGTCGTCTGGAAGCGCAGCGAGGAAACGCCGGTCATCTCCGCCAGTGCATTGGCGATCCCGAAGGCGTCGAGAACCGTGGCGAGGCCAGTGTCGAACACGCCGTCGAGGGCAAGGACATGGATGTGCATGGCAAATACGATATCAAAATAGACACTATTGCCAATAGAGCAAACACGCTTCCAGACTCAGCTTGCGCCTCCCGGCTGCCCGAGCCCAGGGTCCGCCATAAGCAGGAATGATGTGGCTCAATCGATATCAAACTTGGCAATCCTGCCAATACAGCCGGCAAGGCTCCCCCAGTAAGGTCCCCCCACTTTGGAGCGCTCAGCGAGCACCTAGTGGAGAGGAAAAAATGATCAAGTGTGGATTGTTCGTCCGGCTCGAAGCCAAGCCGGGCATGGAGCAGGCGGTAGAGGCCTTCCTTGCCGCCGGCCTTGAACTGACGAATCAGGAGGTGGCGACGCCGATCTGGTTCGCCCTCAAGCTCTCGCCGACGACGTTCGGCGTTTTCGACGCCTTTGCGAGTGAAGAGCATCGCCAGGCGCACCTCGCCGGCGACATGGCCAAGGCCCTGATGTCACGGGTCGACGAGCTGCTGGCAAGCCCGCCGTCGGTCGAGCCCGTCGACATCCTGGGCATGAAGAATCAGCCGACCTGACACCATCCCCGCTCGCCCGTCACCGAGATGGTCGCGCGAAACGACGGGCAAATCGAAATATCCTTGGAGACTTAAATGTCCATGTTGCGAAAGACTTCTGCGATTGCCCTCATGATTGCCACGGGCGGCACGATGGCTCACGCCGCGCCGAACCCGCCGGCGAAAGATATCGTCATCGTTCATGGCGCGCTGGTGGATGGCTCCGGCTGGCGGGCCGTCCACGACATCCTGACCAAGGACGGCTTCCATGTGACGATCGTCCAGGAACCGCTCACCGGCCTTGCCGAGGACGTCGAGACCACCAAGCGCGCCATCGATCAGCAGGCGGGTCCCGTCGTGCTGGTCGGCCACAGCTATGGCGGCTCCGTGATCACGGAGGCCGGCGCCGACCCGAAGGTCAGTGCGCTCGTCTATGTGGCCGCCCTCCAGCCCGACGCGGGGGAAGCGAGCGGTCAACTGCTGTCGAAGTTCGCGGCGCCCAACGATGCCATGCGGGCCACGGCCAATCATGACACGCCGGACAAGTATTTCTTCCTCCCGCCGGCGAAATTCCCCGCAACCTATGCCGCGGATGTCCCGGCCCCGGAGGCTCAATTCCTGGCGGACTCGCAGCAGCAGCTCGCCGAGAAGGCTCTGGGGGCGCCTGTCTCCGTGGCGGCGTGGCGCACCAAACCCAGCTACGCCATCCTGACCACCCAGGATCACATGGTGAGCCCCGAACTCCAGCGCTGGATGTATCAGCGCTCGGGCGCCAAGGTGACCGAAGTGAGCGCAAGTCACGCCGTCTTCATCTCTCAGCCGTCCGCCGTCGCCAAAGTAATCGAGGCCGCCGCGAAGTAGGCGATCAACCGGCAATCATTCTGCGATCACCTGGTTCGTCTATGACGCGCACATGCTTTGCCGTTCATCGACGCGCAAAGCATGTGCGCCCGCGGAGTACGACATGGCCGCCGTCCTCACCCCCGATACGCCTGGCGCCGAACGCCGGTACCGCCGCCATGCCGGGCTGGTGCGCGTCACCCATTGGATCAATGTCGTCTGCTTCACGCTCCTGCTGATGAGCGGGCTGCAGATCTTCAACGCCCATCCGGCGCTCTATGTCGGCGAGCGCTCCGATTTCGACCATCCGACCCTGTCGATCCTGGCGCGCCCGTCGGAGCATGGCATCGTCGGCGAAACAGTGATCCTCGGCCATTCCTTCGACACGACGGGCGTGCTCGGCGCCTCGCGCGAGGCTGGGCAGATCTCGCCGCGCGCCTTCCCAAGCTGGATCACCATCCCGAGCTACCAGGATCTTGCGACCGGGCGGCGCTGGCATTTCTTCTTCGCCTGGCTGTTGGTGCCGAACGGCCTCGCCTATCTCGCCTGGGGCTTCGCGAGCCGGCATATCGGCAGGGATCTGCTCCCCCGCCGTGCGGCGCTTCGCCATGTCGGGCGAGAGGTCCTTGACCATCTGCGCCTGCGCTTTCCGCGCGGCGAGGCGGCGAAGCGGTACAACGTGCTGCAGCAGCTGGCATATCTCCTCGTCGTCTTCGGGCTGTTCCCGCTCATGGTCCTCACCGGCCTCACCATGTCGCCCGGCATCGACAGCGCCGTGCCGCAGCTTCTGACACTCTTCGGCGGGCGCCAGACGGCGCGGCTCATCCATTTCGCTGCCGCATCGGGCCTCGTGCTTTTCGTCATCGTGCATCTGGTGATGGTGCTGGTCTCGGGCGTCTGGAACAACCTGCGCTCGATGATCACCGGCTGGTACGATCTCGGCAAACCGGGGGCGACCGATGCGCGGTAATCGTCTCTATCGCCGCGACCTGCTGAAGGCACTTGCGGCGCTCGGCGGCCTCGCGGTGTCGGGCTGCGACCGCCTCTCGATCGAGCGGCACACCCGTTCAGTGCTCGATGCCGCAAACGGCCTGACATACCGGGCGCAGCGCCTCCTGATCGGCGCCGACCGGCTGGCACCCGAATATGGCGAGGCCGATATCTCGCCGGTCTTTCGTGCCAATGGCTCGACCGACCCGCAGGACGAGGCATATCGCGATCTCGCCGGCAATCAATTCACGGATTGGCGCCTGAAGGTCGACGGCCTCGTCGAGCAAGAGCTGTCGCTGTCGCTCGAGGAACTGCGCGCCTTGCCGGCCCGCACACAGATCACCCGCCACGACTGCGTCGAGGGCTGGAGCGGCATCGGCAAATGGACCGGCGTGCCACTCTCGGAGATCCTGTCGCGCGCCAGCGTCAGGCCTGAGGCACGCTTTGTCGTGTTCCATTGCGCCGACGCCTTGGACGACGGCGGCGGGTTCTGGGTCGATCCCGAGAGCATCCGCTACTATGAGAGCATCGACCTGATCGACGCGGCACATCCGCAGACGATCCTTGCCTACGACATGAACGACAAGCCGCTGACCGTTCCCCACGGCGCGCCGTTGCGGCTGCGCCTCGAACGGCAGCTCGGCTACAAGATGGCGAAATACCTCATGCGCATCGAGCTGGTGCGAAGCTTCGCCGATCTGCATGGCGGCCGCGGCGGCTATTGGGAAGATCGCGGCTATGAATGGTACGCGGGGATCTGAGGCGCTTCACGGCGCCGATCTCGCGCCGTTACACTCAGGGCCCGATCTCGCGGTCCGCCGCGTGCCGGCGCCGCAACGCGCGGGCGTAGCGCGGCATGACCGTCGGCATGATCGTCTCCCCTTCCGGCGGCCGTTCGACGCCGAAGACATAGCGCGGGAAGTCGAGCGGCTTCTGGATCGCCCAGATCTTCTCATGCTGGTCCGGCGGCAGGATGACCGCCGGATCGCCGACGGCGATCCAGTTGAGCGGCACCATCGACCCTTCGGGCAGCCGCGTCCGCAGATGGACGATGCCATTGACGCGCACTTCCGATTTCCCGCCGATATGGGCGCCGTTGAAGACCGCTGAGCCGGTCGCCAGGAACACGTCATCTTCGATCGTGCATCCCGTGAGGTAGGCGCGCGGCCCGACCAGCACATTGTCGCCGATCGTGAGCGGCGCGCCCTTGATGCCGCGCAGGACCGCGGTATCCATGATGACGCAGTTGGCACCGATCTGGACCGGGCCGCTCTCGGCGACCACGACCGCGCCGAAGCCGACGGACGTGTTCGGGCCGATCGAAACATCGCCGCAGATGGTAGCCGTGGGCGCGACGCGCGCGGTCGGGTCTATCCTCGGACGAACGCCCTCATGCTCCAGGATCGTCACGTCGCCTCTCCTTGAACTCACCGTCGAGGACCGTCGCCCGGGAGCCGACCGGGCACGCCGCCCCCTCGCAGATGCCATGGGCGCAGAAACGGCAGATGCAGCGCGCGGTTGCGCGCCCGTTCGTCGCGGCCGCGAGCAGGAGATCGACCAGCCCGTCGAGCGATCGCCGCTGCTCGCCATCGAGGGCACCGAGGAGTTGCGCCATCTCCACCAAGCGAACGCGCCGGAGGCGCTCGGCCTCGCTCTGCCCCGCGCGGGTCAGCTCGAGCGCCACGTTGCGGGCCTCCTTGTCGCGGCGCATGACCAGCCCTTCACGGATCAGGCTGCCGGCCACCCGTACCATGGTCGGCTGCGCGACGCCCAGAATGCGCGCCAGTTCGGTCGCGGTAAGTGGCCCCCAATGAAGCAGCGTCTGCAAGGCCGCCACCGACGAGCGCGAGCGCGCCGGCCCGAAGGCCATGTCCGTCCGGTCAGTGACGGCAGTTGCCAGGGCTGCGAGCTTGTTAGCCAACAATTCATGCATAGGCTATGCATACTATATGGACACGGTGCTGTGAAGACCTGAGCGGCCCCAAAAACAAAACGGGCGCCCGGTTGCCCGGACGCCCGTTTCGAAGGCCTGTGCGGCGCTGTCGGCGCTTACTGCTCGGCGAACGCCTTCTCGATGACGTAATGGCCGGGCGACGAGCTCGAGCCTTCGACGAACTTCTGCTCGTCGAGGATCTGATGAATGTCCTTCAGCATCGCCGGGCTGCCGCACAGCATGACACGGTCGAACTCCGGGTCGAACGGCGCCTGGCCGATGTCCGAGAACAGCTTGCCCGAGCGGATGAGTGCGGTGATGCGGCCGGTGTTGCGGTATTCCTCGCGGGTGACCGTCGGGTAATAGACGAGCTTCTCGCGCACGATGTCGCCGAAATACTCGTTCTCCGGCAGTTCCTTGGTGATCAGGTCCTGGTAGGCGAGTTCCGCCACGAAGCGGCAGCCGTGCACCAGCACGATGCGCTCGAAGCGGTCGTAGACCTCCGGGTCCTTGATGACGCCCAGGAACGGCGCCAGGCCCGTGCCGGTCGACAGCAGATAGAGGGTCTTGCCCGGCAGCAGATTGTCGAGCAGCAGCGTGCCGACCGGCTTGCGGCCGACCAGGATCTCGTCGCCGACCTTGAGATGCTGCAGGCGCGAGGTCAGCGGACCGTTCGCGACCTTGATCGAGAAGAACTCGAGATTTTCCTCGTGGTTGGCGCTGACGAGACTATAGGCACGCAGCAGCGGGCGGCCGTCGACTTCCAGGCCCATCATGGTGAACTGGCCGTTCTGGAACCGGAACGACGGGTCGCGGGTCGCCTTGAAGCTGAAGAGCGTATCGGTCCAATGATGCACTTCGAGAACGCGCTGCTTCTGCAGATTGCTCATGTCTTGCCGAACTCACGGGAGAAAGGGGAGACCAGGCTGCCCTAATCAGGCATCAAGCTCATTACATTGCAGTGCAGCAATAGGCAAGCACAGGCAGCCTGTCACTTTTGCAGGGGTGATTTGTGCTGGGTTCGCTTGAAGCCGCGCCGGCCCGGGACAGAGGTGGGCACGAGGCTGGGATGACGGCCAGCCGGCCCGGCCCCGTGCACCGCCGGCATCGGCTACCGGCGGTTTGGCGTCTTGCCACTCGAACGGGAATTTTGCCGGGTATTTTGCAAGGAAGAAATCAGGCGGCCACGAACCACGCGCCGTCGACGTTCAAGCGGAACTCGTCGCTCGTACGGCAGACGACCGGCGCGGTGCAGCCACCGCCCGCCGCCTCTTCGATGGCGCTTTTGAGTGCATAATAGGCATCTTCGATGCGGCTGTAGGCATAGCTGCGGCGCACGCCCTGCGCCGGCACCCAACTGTCGTAAGCATAGCCTTCCCGCTGCTTCAGGACGGGTCCAAAGACGAGCCGCATATCCAATACCCCCGTGGAATCAGAAAGTTGATGACGATCAGGTTCCATGGCGTCCGCTCTCAGGCGAGCAGAGCCAGCGTGGCGGGCAGAAGTGCGAAGGCAACAGCGATCAGCCCGGCCGAAACCCGTTCGGCCCTGGTCCAGCGCCGCAGGTCCGCCTGCAGATCCAGCCAGTCCTTCCAAAGAAGCGCCGTGCGTTTGGCGTCGTGTGAGCCAGCTGCGAACATCGCATCTCTCCCGTCGGTGCGCCGGCGGTTCGGACCGTCTGCGCTCATCGGGGATTCCGCAAGTTGCGTGCCACCGCAACCGAGCCGGGCACCGGGCGCGCCTCGACAAATATTCCGCTTGTCACACCGCCCGAGCCATTCGACCCGGGGGCTTGTGCCACCCCGGGACCATCCTTCGATCCGAGGCATCGGCGGTGCTTCCGCCGACGCTCGGATCCATCTGCGGCATCCCATCAGATGTGGCCCGGACGTTAACATTTGAACCCGGCACGTTCTTCCCGGTTCCGACGGCAAATTGCCCGGAGCCACGCTCACGCGGGCGAAAGACTAGCGGATCTCCCGCGCGATCCGCTCGGCGAGTTGGCCCAGCGCCACACTCATGGCGGTGACGGTGTCGTCGATGTCGATACCGTCTTTGCTCGTGTTGGCCGGCACCTCGATCCGCTCGTCATGCCGGGCGAGCGCCTGGCCTGGGGCACCGCCAAGCAGGGTCCAGCGCGCCTCGAGCGTCACCGGCCCGCCGCCCTCACCCGTCGTCGTGCCCTCGAACCGCTCGATCACCACATCGAGCCCGTGCAGCAGCCGCGGCGGCGCCGGGTCGTCCGGCGGCACGACGGCACCGGGCGGCAGGCGTGCCGCCAAGTCGGCCGCGAGCGCCCGCCGCGCCAGCTCGTCGAGCCCGCCCGCCCAGCGGTCGTCATCCGCGACGTCGAGCCGACCCGGTCCGGCGCGCCGCACGATCTGCGGGCGGTCAAGCTCGGGCGGCAGGGTCACGCTCACGAGCCGGACCGGCACGCGCAGCGCCGGTGCAGCCGGCAGCGGGCTCGCCGGCGCCACGGGATCGAGCGTATGGAAGCGCACCGGCGCACTGGCGCAGGCGGCGAGCAGCGAGACTAGGCCGACAACGGCGAAATTGCGTCCGTGCATCGCCCCTCCCCTACGGTGCCGACGCCGTCCGGCCGCGCAGCAGCGCCTCCGGATGCCGGTCGAGATAATCCGCGAGTGCGCGAAGCGAGCGTGCGGCATCGGTCAGTTCATGGACCAGCGCCGGCAGGTCGCGGCTGCGGTCGCCGCCGGCACCCACCAGCTGCTGCACCGCTTCGAGCGTCTGGTCGGCCGCGTCGGCGGTGCGACGCAGGCTCGCGAGCGCCGGCCCAACCTCCTTGCTCGCCTGCTGGGTGATCTGGTCGAGATTGGCAAGCGATCGATCGAGCGACTTCACGGCCCGCCCGAGCTCCGGGCCGGCGGTCGCCTGGTCGAGATGGCTCACGATGTCGTGCAGCCCGGCGCCGATCTCGGCGATCGGCAGCTTCGCGAGCTTGTCCGTGAACGCGCTGGCCGAGGCGGACAGCTGGTCGAGATCGCCGGAGGCCACGGTCGGGATCTGCGGCGCAGCGGCGCTATAGTCGATCGTCGCCGGGGGCTGGTCGGGCAGGAATTCGAGCTGGATCAAGCGTTGGCCGGTCAAGAGGTTCGCCGAGCCCAGCCGCGCGCGCAGGCCCTCTTTGACCAGCCGGTCCATCGCCTGGTTGACGAGGTCGGCCGGCGCCTCCTTGCCGTCGGCGTTCTTGTCGGCACGGAAGGGCAGCAGGCTCAAGTCGAGCTGATAGGTGACCGGCACACGCAAGGTGTCGCTGCTCGGATCATAGTCGAGATGCACATCGGTCACCTGCCCGACCCGCAAGCCCTCGAGCTCGACGGCGGCGCCGTTACCCAGACCGTGCACATTGCCTGAAAAATAGGCAAGGTAGGTCACAGTCGGCCCCGCCGGTTGATGGCTCGCCTCGTCTGCGCTGCCGAAGAGGTAGAATTCGGCGTCCTTGGGGCTTGGCGGGTCCCACATGGCCGCGTCCGAAGTGTCGAAGCCGACGCCGCCGACGATGAGCGCTTCGACCGAGCGCGTGCTGGCGCGGATGCCGCCGGCCCCGGCCGAGATCGACAGGCCGCTCACGTTGTAGAAATGGCTCTTCGGCCGCACGAGCTTGTCGTAGGGCGCCCGGACATAGATGAAGATGTCGGTCTGCCTCGCCTGCTTGCCCAGCTGGAAGCCCAGCACCTCGCCCGCCTTGATGCCACGGAAATAGAGCGGCGAGCCCTGGGCCAGCGAGCCCAGGTCGTCGGCATGGAGCGTGAAGCGCGTGCCGGGCACATCCTCCTCGTCGACGACCGGCGGCTCCTCGAGGCCGGCGAAATGGTCGGCGGGCTCTCCCTTCTTGTCCGCCGGCCCCGGGTCCATCTCGATGTAGGCGCCCGAGACCAGCGTGGCGAGGCCGGTGATGCCGGCGGCGGAGACGCGCGGCCGGACGACCCAGAAACGGGCGTTGGTCGTGACCCGGTCCTCGATCTGCCGATCCAGCACCGCCGTGACCTCGACATGGCTCATGTCCTTGGTCAGCACCACGCTCTTGACCGTACCGATATCGACCGCCTTGTGCCGGATCTTGGTCCGGCCGGCGTCGAGCCCATCGGCCGAGGCGAAGGTGATGGTCACGGTCGGCCCGTGCTCGGCAAAGGTCTGGAAGCCGACCCAGACCACGACCAGGAAGGCCGCGATCGGCACCAGCCAGACCAGCGCCAGGAGGTGGCTACGGCGAATACGGGCGGTTCCTTCGCGCTCACTCATCGCTGCCCTCCACGACGTCCCACATCAGCCGGGCGTCGAACGACCGGGAGGCGAGCATGGTCAGCACGACGACCGCGGCGAAGGCGACCGCCCCCGGTTTGGCCTCGACCCGGGTGAGACTGCCGAACTGCACGAGTGCCGTCAGGATCGAGATCATGAACACGTCGATGTTCGACCAGCGGCCGATGCCCTCGATGAAGCGGTAAAGCCGGGTCCGGAGCATGACCTGCCGGGTGAAGCCGCGCCGGATCGCCAGCAAGAACCAGGTGAGGCCCGAGAGCTTGATGAGCGGCACCGCGATCGAGGCCACGAACACGATCGCGGCGAGCGGCCAGAGCCCGAGCTGGATAAGCTCGCGCACGCCGGCGAAGATCGTCGACGGCTCGTCGCGCCCAAAACGGACGATGCTGAGGATCGGCAGGATGTTCGTGAGGATGTAGAGGAAGAAGGCAGCTGCGGTCAGCGCCGCCGTACGGTTGAACGCATCGGGCCGGCGCCAATGGAGTGCCGTGCCGCAGCGCGGACAGCGCGCGCCCTCGACCGTGAGCGGCGCCATGAGGCCGCAGCCGTGGCAGTCGATCACGTCGCCCGTCTCGCTGCCGGCAACCGAGCCCGGCCCGATCGCGCGCCAGACCGCGCGCGGATCGAGCACGGCATCGACCGCGAGCACGGTCAGCGCGAACGCCAGGAAGGCCCAGCCGCCGAAGCCGATCTCGACTTGGGCGACGTCGCGGACGCGGGTATATGCCACGACGCTACCGAGCAGATACACCTCGGTCATCGCCCAGGGGCGCAGGCGGAGCGACTGGCGGAACAGCCAGCCAAGCCAGGACCGGGTCCCATCCGACAGGCGCCGGCCGCGCAGCACGAGGGTGAGCGACGGCAGCAGGGCCGCGAGCCACAGGATGGGTGCCGCCACGCTGAACAGGCCGACGAGCGTGCCGAGCCCGGGATAGCCGTCGTTCCACAGCGCCCACGCGCCGGTCGCCGTGAGATTGTACCGCTCCGCGCCCTCGAACCGCACGACCATCAGCGGCTCGAGATTGGCCGGCAGCAGCAGCAGGGCAGCGGCGAGCGCCAAGGCCAGTGCGGCGCCTGCACCGCCGGGAATGCGCCGCAACAGCACGGCGCCGCACCGTCCGCATTCGGCGACGGAATGGGCCGGCAGGGGCGGCAGAGTCTGGGCGAGACCGCAATCGGGGCAGTAGATCCGCCCCATCCGCTCGGCAGGCGCAGGATTCATCGGACCCCTCGAGCCGCGGCGCCACGACGCCGGCGCCCGACAGAGAAACGCCGCCGCGTTCAATAAGTTGCGCGACCCGGAGACCGCTCGCCCCGCGGTATGGGGATCAGGACGGCGGCATCTCGGAGGGCGTGGCCTGCGGGATCTGCGGGATCTTGATCGTGTAGGTCGGCGACCGTCCGGAAGCGGCCGGTTCGGTTACCGTGCCCGATGGCGCCGGCGTTGCGACCGATGGCGCGTCCGGCGGCGCGACGCCGGCTGCCGGGGCGATCGTTGGCGAAGGGCTCGCCAGCGGAGGGCTCGCCGGCGTGGAGTTGGGCGGCATGGGGTTGGGCGGCGTCACCGTCGCCGTCACCGGCGCATCCGGCGGTGAAAGTGCCGAAGACAGCGGATCCGGCTGCGGCGGGGGCGACGACGCGGCATTGACGGACGGTGCCATCGCCGCCGGCGCGGCCGGAGGTGCGGCGGGCGATGGCGGAGGCGGCGGCGAAGTCGGTGCCGTCACCGCCGCCGTCACCGGCGCATCCGGCGGCGAGAGCGCGGAAGCGAGCCCGTCGGGCTGCGGCGAAGGTGACGATGCGGCGTTGACGGGCGGCACCGTCACCGATGGCGTGGTCGGAAGTGCAGCAGGCGGCGAACTTGGCGTCACGGCCGCCGTTACCGGAGGATCGAGCGACGGCGCGGGTGGTGGCGAGACCGCGGGGGTGGGCGGCGCCGGCGGCAACGCTTCGGGGCTCGGCGGCGAGCTCGCCGCCGGCGTCGCCGCGGCGGCCTGTGCGTTCGATGGCTGATCGGCCGGCCCACCCGGCGCCGACACGGCAATTGCCTGGCCCTGGGCTTCAGGGGCGGCTTCAGGGGCGGCATTGGGTTGTTCAGCATTGGGTTCGGGCGGCGCAGCGGGCGGTACCGGGCCGCTGCCGAGCGCCCGCGCCAGCGCCTGCTGGTTCGCCGGGTACCAGATGTTGCCCATGTGCCCGCCGTGCGGGAACAGGGTCAGCCGGTTACCGAGCGTCGCCTGCAGATAGGCCACGTCCTCGGGCCGGACGAGGAAATCGTCGGCATTGTGGAAGATCTCGACCTCGCGGTGGTTCGCGAGGAAGTCGTGCAGGCCGTAGAGCGTCTCGCCCTTCAGCCGCTCGCTCCCCGCCTGCGCACCGCCCAGCTGCGGCGCGATGAACTTCGCGAGATAATCCTCGAAGCCGTATTGCGCCGCCTCCCGCTCGCGCGCGTCGAGATGGGTCGCGTCCGCCGGCGTCTTCAGGATGCCCAGATCCTTGATCTGCTGCGTCACCATGATGACGTCGCTCAAGCTGCTGCGGAACAGGCCGAACAGCACATACTTCAGCTGGTCATCGGTCAGCGTGTTGCGCTGGGCGAGATCGCGGAAATAGGGCGCCCCCTTGGGATCGGTCAGGCGCGCGTCGGCCACCAGCTTGAAGGCGTGCGCCTTCGCCGTCTTCTTCTCGTCCGCCGACCAGTCGGCGCCGGTCGCGGCCAGGCTGTCGAGCAGATGCAGATCGTAGAACGTATCGACCGGCGGATTGAGCAGCACGACCTTGTCGAAGCGGAGCCGCGGATGGTCGGCCTCGCGCGCCGCCAGGAACGCGCCTTCGAGCGCGCCCATCGAATAGCCGACGAGCTTGGTCTTGCGGATCTTCATGCCATCGGCCCGCACCGCATGGTCGCGCGCGCGGACGATGAAATTCTCAAGGTCGCCGGCATCGACGCTCGGGATGCCGACATAGCCCGAGGTCGAGGCACCGAGCGCGAATTGCCAGTTGAACGCGTCGGGCACGACGATGACGTTGTAGCCCATGGCGAAGATCTGGCCGCCCAGATAGAGCGCGAGCGGATCCTCCGCGACCGAGCCCAGGCCCGAGATCAGCACGACGAGGTCGGCCGGCTTCTCCTGGCGATAGGTCACATAATAGACACGCGCCCTGTTCTCGAACAGCGGCGTGCGTGCCCGGGCCGGCAGCAGGGTCAGGTCCTTGACTTGCTTCTCCGGCAGCTTCGGATCGTTGAGCAGGGCGACCGACGCCGTCGCGAGCCACGAGTCCCGGTAGGGATAGTCATAATTGGCCGGAACCTCGGCGGCCCGGGCCGCAGCGGCGCCCAGGCAGCCGAGCGCCAGGGCCGACGCGGCGAGCGGTTTCCACATGATGATGAGCCACTCCGAACACTCGCCTCACGGCGGCAACCCGACGTCCAATGGCATGTCGGCCGCGGCGCGAGGCTCGTCTGGCAAACCCCGCCTCCCGGCCGAACGTTCCGCGGCACCCGGTCCGAGGCAAGTCGGCGCGAATCCGGAATGCACCCATAACCACATCGAGACGGATCGTTTCTTCGAGACGACTGTTATCGAGAGATGGAACAGCGAAATCCGACGATCCTGCTGGTCGACGACGACGCCGATATTCGGAACGTGACTCGCGCTTTACTTGAAAGCCTGGGTTACGTCGTCATCGACGTGCCTCATCCGGCGGCGGCGCTCGAGATCGTCTCCGGGCCGGCGCAGATCGATCTGGTTTTCACCGATATCCAGATGCCGGACATGAGCGGCTTCGAGCTGGCCAGCCGGATCGCGAGCCTGCGCCCGGGGCTGCCCGTGGTCTACGCGACCGGCTTCACCGGCGTGTTCGCCGAAAATGACAATCATCCGCCCGGCCCGATCGTAGCCAAGCCCTATCGCATGGCGACGCTACGCAGCGTTGTCGACAGTTCACTTACGGGCCGTTGACGCTCCTCAGCCTGTTACACGGCAGGCGTGCCGCCCCGCAGGATCTGGGCGAACAGCGGCGCATCGATATTGCCGCCGGTCAGCACGACCGCGGCCCGCCGGCCGGCATAGCGCTGACGCTCGGCGATCAGGGCCGCGAGGGGTGCGGCACCAGCCCCCTCGGCGAGGTTATGGGTATCGGCGTAATAGGCACGCACCGCATCCGCGATCGCCGCGTCGCCGACCTGGACGATCCGGGCGGCACCGGCGCGGATAATCTCGACCGGCTCCGGGAGTGGCATGCGGCAAGCCATGCCATCGGCGAAGGTCCGGGCGCTCTCGGTCGATATCGGCCGGCCGGCCTCGAACGACAGGGCGAAGGCCGGCGCCTCCGTCGAGACCACACCGACGATCTCGGTGTCGAGCCCGAGGAGGTCGCGCACGGTGATGAGCCCGCAGATGCCGGACCCCATGCCGATCGGCACATAGACGACCGCGAGGTCGGGGACGGCGGTGAACAGCTCGTGAGCATAGGTCGCAACGCCCTTCACGATCTCGGCATGGAACGCGGGCACGACATGGTAGCCGCGTGTCTCGGCGATCTCGGCGGCCACGACCCGGCTCTCGTCGAAATCCGCGCCGGCGACGATCACCTCGGCGCCGAAGGCCGCCATGGCCGCATTCTTCTCGACCGAATTGCCGGCAGGCACAACGATCACGGCAGGAATGCCGTTGCGGGCGGCGGCGATGGCGACCGCCTGGCCATGATTGCCGCGCGTCGCCGAGACGACGCCCGGCGGCAGCGCACCCGCCCGGCGAAGCGCATCCAGATAGACCGGCACGCCGCGTGCCTTGAAGGCTCCGGTCGGCGTGTGGTTCTCGTGCTTGACGATCACGTCGACGCCGGTCCGGGCACGCAGCAGCGGCCAGGCATAGGCCGGCGTCGGCGGCACGAAACTGCGGACCAGCGGCATGACTTCGGCGAGGTCTTCGAGCGAAAAGAGCGGCATGATGGAACTCGCGGGGCAATGACGATGCGCCGTCGATAGCCGTGCTTGTCCCCGCGCGCTTTCAGAAAACCAACCCAAACATCGGGCCTGCCGCAGCACCTCCTGGACGAGCGCGCCGGCCCAAGGCACCATCCGGCCATGCTGTCCGTTTTGCTGCATGACGCCCGGGTCGAGCTCCTGCCGGCCGCGCCCTACGATGTCGGCTATACGCCCGAGGTGCCGGTCATCGGCTTCGCGTTCGAGACCCAGGCGGGCTCCCATGCCTTCGCCTCGGACCGGGTCACGCCGTTCCGGACGCGGCCGAACAGCCTCGCCTATGTCCCACCCGGCTGCGACGTGCTGTCCCGCTCGGGCACGGGCGGCGAATACCTGACGATCCGGCTGCGGTCGGGGGCAGAGGAGCCGGACGCCCGTTCCGGCCACTTCAATGATCACGTCGATCCGGTCGCCATCGAGGCCGCGCGTCGCCTGCGGCGGCTGCTCCTGATGCGGGCGGCCGCCGATCCGCTGGAGCTCGAGCGCGAGGTCGCGATCCTGCAGGGCGCGGTCCTGCGCGCGGCGGGCGGCCCGCACGGCGACAAGATCGACGTTGCGGCCGCCCGCTGGATGACGCCGCGGCGTCTCCGCCTGATCGAGGAACTGATCGAAGCGCACATGGAGGACGGTCTCTCCGTCGCCGAGATGGCGGCATGCGTCGGCCTGTCGGCAGGCTTCTTCGGCCGCGCCTTCAAGGCCGCAGCCGGCGTCACGCCGCATGATCATCTGATCGAGCGGCGCATCGCGCGCGCCCGCCGCCTGATGGCAACGACCTCGAGCGGCCTTGCCGAAATCGCCGCCGCCTGCGGCTTCGCCTCGCACGCCCACCTGACCGCCCAGCTGCGCCGCCGGCTGGGCGTGGCGCCGAGCGCCCTCAGGCAGGCTGCTCAGAACAGATAGCCAACCGAGAAATTCGCGTCGTACTGGAAGCGCGCCTGCGTCAGCGGACTGTGTGCGGCGTCGCCCAGCAACCGCTGGCCGGTGACGCCGCCTTCGAGCAGCCACTGATCGCCGAGGATCCAGGTGAGGTTCGCGCCGATCCCGGTGCTCTGCAGCCCGCCCCCGGCGTTGAAGCGCGGCAGGCCGGAGCGCAGATGCTGGGTCGCGCTGATGCCGAACTCGTGCCGATTGTAGGTGTCATCGACGAAGGTGGCCGACGGGCCGACAAACACGAAGAAGCGGTCGTTGCAGCAGACCGGCAGGTAAGCGGAGAGATCGCCGGCGAAGCCGTCGACGCCGCCCAGGGCGCGCCGCACGTCGGCACGCAGAACGACCGGGAAGATCACATATTCGGCGAACAGTTTCGGCACCGGGGCGTAGCCGATGTCGCCGGTGCCGTGCAGCCGCGTGGCGCTGTCTGCCTGGCGGCCCATGTCGAGACCGAGCGAGGCACCGATGCGATAGGTCTTGTCAATGAGGAGGTTCACGCCCAAACCTTCCCCGGTCGAGAAGAAGACCTGGTCCTTATAGCGGACATCGATGTCCGGTCCGATCTCGACACGGTATTTGCCGGCGCCGGGATAGAGCGGCTGCAGGTCAGCGGCGGGGCCAACCTCGATCTGCCAGTCGGGCGGCGTGCCCTGGAACAGTGACTGCAGCGGCACGCCCGCCGAATATTGCCATTCCGCCATGGGCGACGGCGTCTGCGCCCGGGCCTGGGGGCAGGCCCAGATCACGGCCGCAAGGGAAAGCAGCATCCAGAGGGTCCGGCGAATGAACCGTGTCATCTTCCTGCCGCTCCTGACCGATACCGCGCCGAGGCGCCGCCCGCGGATCCTACGAACGCGAACCTGCCAACGGGTTGCACGCCGGATCATTCCGCCACAGTGACACTGCCGCGACGTTTTTTCTCCAATGTCATCAAGGGTCTTCGCCTCGACGCAAAAATCCTGATACTCGGGGGCTCGACCGCAAGCGGACAGACCTCGGGGAGGAAGCGAGCATGAACGAAGGATTGAAGATCGCCGTCGTGACGGGCGCCGGTTCCGGCATCGGCCGGAGTTGCGCATTGGCGTTGCTGGGTGCCGGCTACGGCGTGGCACTCGCCGGGCGGCGGCGCGAGCAGCTCGAGGAAACGGCGGGCCTCGCTGGTGCAGCGGCCGAGCGCGCACTGGCGGTCCCGACCGACGTCAGCGATCCCGCCTCGGTCGCGACCCTCTTCGCCGCGGTGAAAGAGCGGTTTGGCCGGCTCGACCTTCTGTTCAACAACGCCGGCGTCAACGTGCCCGACGTGGCATTCGAGGATCTGACGGCCGAGCAGTGGAACCAGGTCGTAGCGATCAACCTGACCGGCTCGTTCCTGTGCGCGCAGGCGGCGTTCCGCATGATGAAGGACCAGACGCCGCAAGGCGGCCGCATCATCAACAACGGCTCGATCTCGGCCCATGCGCCGCGGCCGAACTCGGCGCCCTATACCTCGACCAAGCACGCGATCACGGGCTTGACCAAGTCGATCTCGCTCGACGGGCGCAAGTACGACATCGCCTGCGGCCAGATCGACATCGGCAACGCGGTCACCGCCATGGGCGGCCGCATGGCCAAGGGCGTGCCGCAGGCCAACGGCACGATCGCGCCCGAGGCGGTCATGGACGTGGGCGAAGTCGCTCGCGCGCTCCTCTACATGGCGAGCCTGCCGCCGGAAGCAAACGTGCAGTTCATGACCGTCATGGCCACCAAGATGCCGTTCGTCGGCCGCGGCTAAGAAGGGCTTGGAAGGGACAAAACCGTCGTTTTTGACGGGATTGTCCCCCTTTTGCGGGATTGTTCCGGGCGCTTGACGATCTCGCCCGCTCGCCGCCCGGCGTCGCTCTAGTATGATCCCAAGAGATCGCAACGGAGCAGGCCAGGGCATGACGACGGAGGGGGAACTTTATCTGGGTGTGGACGGCGGCGGCACCGGCTGCCGGGCCAGACTCGTGGACGGCGCGGGACGTCGCCTCGGCGACGGCAAGGCCGGGGCGGCGAACATCCGCCTGGGCCTGGACGCGAGCTGGCGCCAGATCCTGGTGGCGGCCGACGAGGCGCTGGCCGAGGCCGGGCTCGATCGCCGGGCGTTCCCCCGCATCCATGCCGGGCTCGGCCTTGCCGGCATCACCGATGCGGCCGACGCCGCGCGGGTCGTGGTCGCCGCTCCCGACTTCGCCCATGTCGCCGCCGAGACCGACGCGCACACGGCGTGCCTCGGTGCGTTCGGCGGCCGCGACGGCGCGATCCTGATCCTCGGCACCGGCAGCGCCGGCTATGCGCTGGTCGGCGGCTGCGGCCACCCGATCGGCGGCTGGGGCTTCGAGATTTCCGACGACGGCAGCGGCGCGCAGCTCGGCCGCGAGGCGATCCGCGCGGCGGTGCGCGCCTATGACGGGCTCGGCCCCGAAAGCGACCTGACGCGCGCGATCATGGCGCGGCTCGGCGGCCATCCGCCCCAGGTCGTCGCCTGGGTGGGCGGCGCCAAGCCCGGCGACTACGGCAGCCTCGCTCCGACAGTGCTCGACCATGCCGGGGCAGGCGACCCGGTCGCGACCGCCCTCGTCCAGGCGACGGCCGATCATGTCGCGCATTTCGTCGACCGGCTGCTGGCACTCGGTGCCGCCCATGATCGTCGGGGCCGGGTCGCCCTCATGGGCGGCCTCGCGCCGGCGATCACGGGCTGGCTCGCCCCCCGCACCCGTGCCTGCCTTGCCGCACCCGAAGGCGACGCCATGGACGGCGCCATCCTGCTGGCACGCCGCCAGAGCGCCGCGCCATGACCGGCGATCCCGCCCCCCTTTCCTGCCCATTCCGATCGAGATCCGCATGACCACCCACCCCCTGCCCGCCATGGCGCGCGAAGCGGCCGAATCCGCGAATGCGGCCCGCCGCCAGATCGAGCGTTGCGGCCCATCGTTCAAGGCGCTCGGCGCAAAGCTCAGGGCACTGGCACCACGCTTCGTCGTCACCTGCGCGCGCGGCTCGTCGGACCATGCGTCCGCCTATGGCAAGTACCTGATCGAGACCGGACTCGGCGTGCCGGTCGCCTCGATCGGCCCGTCGGTCGCCTCGCTCTACAACGCGCCGCTGCAGCTGAAGGACGGGCTGTTCATCGCCGTGTCGCAATCGGGGCAGAGCCCTGACCTCTTGCGCCTTGCGGCGACGGCACAGGCGAGCGGCGCCTTTGTCGTGTGCTTCGTCAATGACGAGAACTCGCCGCTCGCCCGTCAGGCCGACCTGTTCATTCCGTTGTGCGCCGGCCGGGAATCGAGCGTCGCCGCAACGAAGTCCTACCTGACCTCGGCCTTCGCCTTTTTGCAGCTCGCCGCCCATTGGCGCGCCGACGACGGGCTGCTGGCCGCAGTGGAGCGGGTACCGGATTGGCTCGACCAGGCGGCCCGGCTCGACTGGGGCCCGGCGCTGCAGCAGCTGGCGGCGCTCCCGAGCTTCTATGTGATCGGCCGCGGGCTCGGCGCCGGCGCGGCACTCGAGATGGCGCTCAAGTTCAAGGAGACCTGCCGGCTCCATGCCGAGGCGTTCAGCGCCGCCGAGGTGATCCACGGGCCGCTGGAACTGGTCCGCCCCGGCTTCGGCGCCATCGCGCTGACCCAGGCCGACCGGACGCTGGACTCGAGCCGCGACACGATCCACCGCATGGTGGCGCTCGGCGCCACGGTGCTGAGCACGGACCCGACGGTGCCGGGCGTTGTGCCGCTGCCGGCGCTGCCCGACCTGCCGCCGGAGGTGGCGCCGCTCGCCCAGGTGCAGAGCTTCTACATGGCGGTGCCGGGCTTGGCGCTGGCGCGCGGGCTCGACCCCGACGCCCCGGCCAACCTCAAGAAAGTGACGGAAACCGTCTGATGCGCAGGCTCCTGACAGGCGCCCGGTTGTTCACCGGCGAGCGGATCGTCGACGGGCATGCGCTGCTCGTCGAGGACGGCCGGATCCTCGACCTCGTGCAGGGCGAGACCGCCGGTGCAGAGGTCGTGCCGCTGCCCGCGGGCAGCTTGATCGCCCCCGGCTTCATCGATACGCAGGTGAACGGCGGCGGCGGCGCTCTCTTCAACGACACGCCGACCGTGGCGGCAATCCGCACGATCGTCGCGGCCCACCGCCGGTTCGGCACGACCGGGCTGCTGCCGACCTTCATCACCGATGCCGCCGACAAGATGCACGCGGCGGCCTCGGCCGCGGCCGAGGCGATGCGCGCACCGGCGAGCGGCGTGCTGGGCCTGCATTTGGAAGGCCCGTTCCTCGCCAGGGAACGCCGGGGCGTGCACGACGCCGCCTTTATTCGCGCGCCGACGCCGGACGATCTCGCCTATCTGGTCGAGCTGCCGAACGAGTTCCCCGGCGGCAAGGTGCTGCTGTCGTTGGCCCCGGAGACGGTGTCGGATGCCGTCATCGGCGCGCTCGCCGAGGCCGGGCTGCTGATCGCCGGCGCCCATTCGGCCGCGAGCTTCGCCCGCACGACCGACGCGATCCACGCGGGCCTCAGCGGCTTCACCCATCTGTTCAATGCCATGCCGCCGCTCGCCAACCGCGAGCCGGGCATCGCCGGCGCCGCCCTCGCCTCGCCCGAGATCTGGTGCGGCATCATCGTCGACGGCATCCATGTCCATCCGGCGATGCTGCGGCTGGCACTGGCGGCAAAGCCGCGCGGCAAGCTGATGCTCGTGACCGACGCCATGACGCCGCTCGGCACTGATGCCCGGAGCTTCACGCTCTATGGTGCGAGGATCCATCGCCGGGACGGGCGCCTCGTGACCGACGACGGCACCCTCGCCGGCGCCGACCTCGACATGGGTCAAGCCGTGCGCAATACGATCCGCCTCCTCGGCGTCGAGCGCGAGGAGGCGCTGCGCATGGCTTCGCTCTATCCGGCAGAGTTTCTAGGCATGGCCGACCGGCGCGGTCGGCTGGCACCGGGCTACCTGGCCGATCTCACGCTGCTGGACGCGCGCGACCGGGTGCTGGGCACCTGGGTTGCAGGAGAGTGGCAGGCGGCGTAAGCGCCCGCCCGGAAGCAAGACTCAGTGCGGCAACAGCGCCGCCGCGACGAATGCCGGAACCAGCGCGGTCAGGAACGAGAGCCCGATGACCGCGGAAGCCCGCTCGTACAACGACCACTTCTGCCAGTCCGCCCACAGGTCATGCATCGTCTTCACCACCGAAAGAAGGGGAGGAAAGTGCGACGGCAACGGGAATGAGCTTGAGCGTACGAGGCGGCCTGAAAAGTCCGGCTGAGGAGAACATCGTCATGACGGCGCCCGGGGTGAGGAATAGACGAGAGAGGTATATAGCCCCCTAACGTTGGGTCGACGTGTGAAGCACGCCTCACGGTCGCAACATCAGCCTCGCCTCACGACAACCACGCCGTGACCACGCTGGCACCGACCTCCGCCAGGGTCCCGTCCCGGACGGTGCTGTCGGCCGGGCCCTCGGTGAAATAGGCCGCCACCAGCAGCGGTGCCGCACCATTGGGCGGAAAGAGCAGCCCGACGTCGTTGCTGGTGCCATGATCGCCGGTACCTGTCTTCTCGGCCGCGACCCAGCCGTCCGGCAGCTTGGCGCGCAGCCGCCGGTCGCCGGTCCGGTTGCCGCGTAGCCACTCGAGCAGTTGCGCCTTCCCGGCCGTCTTGAGCGCGGCGCCCAGGGTCAGCGCCTGCACGTCCGCCAGCATGGCCGCGGGCGTGGTCGTGTCGCGCGGATCGCCTGGCTGGGCCTCGTTCAGGCTGGTTTCCCACCGGTCGAGCCGCGTCACGGTGTCGCCCAGGCTGCGCAGATAGGCGGTCAATCCGGCCGGCCCGTCGAGCGTGCGCAGCAGCAGATTGCCCGCGGTATTGTCGCTCTGGGTGATCGCGGCCTCGCACAGCGTCGCCAGCATCAGGCCGTCGCCGCCGGTCCGCGACTTGGTCACCGGCGAGTAGGCGACCACGTCCGCGGCCGAGAAGCGGATACGCCGTTCCAGGCTG
This sequence comes from Aliidongia dinghuensis, assembly GCF_014643535.1. Taxonomy (NCBI): domain Bacteria; kingdom Pseudomonadati; phylum Pseudomonadota; class Alphaproteobacteria; order Rhodospirillales; family Dongiaceae; genus Aliidongia; species Aliidongia dinghuensis. The sequence goes on from NZ_BMJQ01000009.1 coordinate 310,133, forward strand.
TCCTTGCCGGCTTCGACCCGAGCCAGGATGGCCCCGGCGGCCAGCAGCTTGAAGGTGCTGCACAGTGGGAAACGCTCGTCCTGGCGATAGCCCGCCCGCCGATCGCTGCCGGTATCGAGCACGGCCACGCCGAGCCGTCCGCCATGCGCCGCCTCGATCTGGGCGAAGGCACGCTCGAGACCATCGAAGCCGCTTCCCGCCCGCGCAAGTGTCAAACCCAGCGCCGAGCCGCCCACCATCGCGCCCGACATTACCAGAAATTGCCGTCTGTCGATCATGCGTCCCTCCTCTTACGAGCCGGAACCTGCCGGACGCCGGTCGTTTCGACAAACGATCATCTCTTGCGGAAGCTCCAAGAAAAACTAATGATCCCGCCCATGTCGCTGTCGTTGCTTCCGCTCAATGCCCTGCGTGCTTTCGAGGTTTCAGCTCGGCACTTGAGCTTTACCCGGGCCGGCCTCGAGCTGCGCGTGACCCAGGCGGCAGTCAGCCAGCAGGTGAAGACCCTAGAGAAAATCTTGGGGGTGGCGCTGTTTCGCCGCCTGCCGCGCGGCCTGGCGCTCACCGAGGAGGGCGAGGCTCTCCTCCCCGTGTTGACCGACGCCTTCCGCCGGATCGGCGGCACGCTGGAGCGCTTCGGCAACGGGCGGATGCGCGAGGTGCTGACCGTCGGCGCCGTCGGTACCTTCGTCACCGGCTGGCTGCTGCCCCGGTTGCCGGACTTCCGCGCCGCCCATCCCTTCATCGACCTGCGGCTCATGACCAACAACAATCGCGTGGACCTGGCCGGCGAGGGATTGGACTGCGCCATCCGCTTCGGCGACGGCGCCTGGCACGGCACGGAGGCGACGCGCCTCTTCGCCGCCCCGCTGTCGCCGCTGTGCGCGCCGGCCTTGGCCCGGCGCCTGCAGCATCCGGCGGATCTCACGCGCGAGACCCTGCTGCGCTCCTACCGGCCGGAGGAATGGGAGCGCTGGTTCACTGCGGTCGATCTCTCCGCACCCAGCATCCATGGCTATGTGTTCGATTCGTCGCTGACGATGGCCGAAGCGGCGGTGCAAGGCATCGGGATCGCGCTGCTGCCGGCACGGATGTTCGAGCACGACCTGCGCCAGGGCCGCCTGGAACGGCCGTTCGCCGCCGAGGTCACGCTCGGCGAATATTGGCTGACCCGCCTCAAGTCCCGCCCGGAGACGCCGGCGATGGGCGCCTTCCACGACTGGCTGCTGGCCGAGGCCGACGCGTCGTCAAACTAACGACGCGTCGGGTGCCTCATACCGACGCGAAGTCGGGCGCGAACACGGTGGCGCCGGCCTCGGCGCCGCTCACGGCACGGCGCAGCACGCCGAACAGCTCGCGGCCGGTGCCCTTGGCGCTACGATGGGCGTCGAACGGCGCGAGCGGACGGGCCGCGAACTCGGCCGGATCGACCAGGAGCTCGAGCGTACCGGCATCGACGTCGAGGCGGATGATGTCGCCGTCCTGGACGCGCGCGAGCGGACCGCCCTCGGCACTCTCCGGCGTCACATGGATCGCCGCCGGCACCTTGCCGGACGCGCCCGACATGCGGCCGTCGGTGACGAGCGCCACCTGGTAGCCAAGGTCGAGGAGCACGCCCAACGGCGGGGTCAGCTTGTGCAGCTCCGGCATGCCGTTCGCCTTCGGGCCCTGGAAGCGCACCACGGCGACGACGTCGCGATGCAGCTCGCCGGCCTTGAACGCGGCGGCCAGTTCCTCCTGGCAGGAGAAGACGCGCGCCGGCGCCTCGATGACGAGATGCTGTGTCTTGACCGCCGAGATCTTGATGACCGAGCGGCCGAGGTTGCCGTCCAGCATGCGCAGGCCGCCGTCGGGCGAGAACGGGTCCGACACGGGGCGCAGCACGTCCGGATCGAGGCTCGCGCGCGGACCGTCGCGCCAGGCGAGCTCACCGCCCTCGAGCGTCGGCTCCCGCCGGTAGCGTCCGAGGCCTGGCCCGGCGACGGTCTCGACGTCCTCGTGCAGCAGCCCGGCGTCAAGCAGCGTGCCGATCAGGAACGCCATGCCGCCGGCGGCATGGAAATGGTTCACGTCGGCCTGGCCGTTCGGATAGACGCGCGCCAGGAGCGGCACCACGGGCGAGAGATCGTGGAAATCATCCCAGGTGAGCTTGATGCCGGCCGCCGCCGCCATCGCGACCAGGTGCAGCGTGTGATTGGTCGAGCCGCCGGTCGCGAGCAGGCCCACGACGCCGTTCACGATGGCGCGCTCGTCGATCACCTTGGCCATCGGCGTCGGATCGGACCCGAGCGGTGAAATCGCCACGGCGCGCTGGGCAGCGGCGCGGGTCAGCGCGTCGCGCATCGGCGTGCCGGGATTGACGAAGCTCGCCCCCGGCAGATGCAGGCCCATGATCTCCATCAGCATCTGGTTCGAATTGGCCGTGCCGTAGAAAGTGCAGGTGCCCGGCCCGTGATAGGACGCGGCCTCGACCTCGAGCAGCTGTTCGCGGCTGACCTTACCCTCGGCGAACTGCTGGCGCACCCGCGCCTTTTCCTTGTTGGGGATGCCCGAGGTCATCGGGCCGGCCGGCACCAGGATGATCGGCAGGTGGCCGAAGGTAAGCGCGCCCATGACCAGGCCCGGCACGATCTTGTCGCACACGCCCAGGAGCAGCGCGCCGTCGAACATGTCGTGGCTGAGCCCGATCGCCGTGCTCATGGCGATCACGTCGCGGCTGAACAGCGACAGCTCCATGCCGGCGCGGCCTTGCGTCACGCCATCGCACATCGCCGGCACGCCGCCCGCGAACTGCGCGACGCCGCCCGCCGCGCGTACCGCCTCGCGGATCACGTCCGGGAAATGCTCGAGCGGCTGATGGGCCGACAGCATGTCGTTGTAGGCCGAGACGATGGCGATGTTCGGCTTCGCCGATACGCGCAGGTCGCTCTTGTCGTGCGCCTCGCAGGCGGCGAAGCCGTGGGCGAAGTTGGCGCAGCCGAGATCGGTGCGGTGCGGCCGGTCGGATGTCGCGGCCGCGATCCGGTCGAGATAGGCCGCACGGGTCGGCCGGCTGCGCTCGATGATGCGGGCGGTCGCGTCGGCCAGGACGGAATTCAGCGCTGCACTCATAATCATCTCCCTTGGCCCCTAGGATCGCAGGCCGGTGTTACATCGGCTCGTCGTGCCAGGTGCGGCCGTCGCGCTCGATGAGCGCGATCGCCGACGACGGGCCCCAGGTTCCAGAGGTATAGGGCTTCGGGGCCTGGCCGGTCCGCGACCAGCCGTCGAGGATCGGCTCGACCCAGGACCAGGCCGCCTCGACCTCGTCGCGCCGCATGAACAGCGTGGCATTGCCGCGCACCACATCCATCAGCAGCCGCTCATACGCCTCGGGGAACCTTATCTTGAACGCTTCGGCGTAGCTGAGGTTCAGCGCGGAGTTGCGCAGGCGCAAGCCGCCCGGCCCCGGATCCTTGCTGACCAGTTCGAGCTTGATACCCTCGTCCGGCTGCAGCCGGATGACGAGCCGGTTGGCGCTGAACAGGCCGGCCTCGGCCGGGAAGATGTTGAGCGAGACCGGGCGGAACTGCACGACGATCTCAGACACGCGCTCGGGCAGCCGCTTGCCGGTGCGCAAGTAGAACGGCACGCCGGCCCAGCGCCAACTCGCGACCTCGGCCTTCAAGGCCACGAAGGTTTCCGTGTCGCTCGTGGGTTCGCCCAGGTCGTCGAGATAGCCTGCGACCGAGGCGCCGCCGATGGCGCCGCCGCGATATTGCCCGCGCACGGTCACCATCCCCACCGTCTCGGCCGTGATCGGCTTCAGCGCGCGCAGGACCTTGAGCTTCTCGTCGCGCACGTCGTCCGCCCTGAGGCTGCTCGGCGAATCCATCGCCACCAGGCAAAGGAGCTGCAGGAGATGGTTCTGCACCATGTCCCGCAATGCCCCCGACTTGTCGTAATAGCCGCCTCGGCTCTCGACGCCGATCGTCTCGGCGACCGTGATCTGGACATGGTCGATCGCCGTGCGGTTCCACAGCGTCTCGAACAGGGAATTGGCAAAGCGCAGCGCCAGCAGGTTCTGCACCGCCTCCTTGCCGAGGTAGTGGTCGATGCGGAAGATCTGGTGCTCGGCGAAGACGGAGCCGACCGCCTCGTTGATGTGGCGCGCCGAGGCGAGGTCGTGCCCGATCGGCTTTTCGAGCACGACGCGCGCCTGCGGCGTGATGAGGTTGTGCCGCGCGAGGTTGCGGCAGATGTCGCCGAACAGGTCTGGCGCCGTCGCCAGGTAGAACACCCGGATGCGGTCGGGCTGGTCCTGCAGCAGGTGCACGAGATTGTCCCAGCCCCGCTCCGCCGTCGCGTCGAGCGAGAGGTAGGTGAGCCGCCCGACGAAGCGCCGCCAGATGTCGTCATTGATGAATTCGGCCGCGACATGCTTGCCGATCGCCTCCCGCACGCGCGGGACCAGCTCCTCGGTCGACTGGTCGCCGCGTGAGGCGAGGATGATGCGCGAACCCTCGGACAGCTGGCCGTCATGGTCGCGGAAATAGAGCGCCGGCAGCAGCTTGCGCATGGAGAGATCGCCCGAACCGCCAAACACCAGGTAATCGAAGGGAGCGACGGGTATGGTCTTCATCATGGGCGTGATCTCTTTCCAGCGACGGAGACGGTCCGGCGGCGCGCACCGCCGACACTCTCTTCCGATAGAGTGCGCATCGCGGCGTATGTCAACGGCAATACGATGAAAAAAGAGTGGCCCAAGTCCGGGGTCTTGGGCCACGCAGGTGAGGAATAGAGGGAGAAGATCTATTCCTGGAAGGGAAACATGGGGCGCACCCAAGCGCCCATGGCACGCGGCCAGTCCACTCCGAATGCCCACGCCAGGAAAGGCGAAAACCGGCAGATTGCCGAAAATGACAAATTTTCAGGGGACCGGCCGAACCCCCATGGGCACCTCAGAATCCAAGTAAATCCACGGCTTTTCGTCCGATAGGCGCTGCAATCCACGGCGCCCAAGAAGCTGGTGTCCGCAGGACAGGCCACAAATCATTTGATAATATTGGACGATCCTTTCGGCAGGACCGGATCGCGTCCCGCCGTCCCCAATAATCGATCGACTGACGATCCCGCGAGAAGTTGGCTCGGGAGGCCCTTCGATGGCATTGACACGCAAGTTCGGCCTGACGCTCGGTGCCTGGTGCGCGGCCGCGACGCTAGCGCAGGCCGAGCCCGACCGGCTGTTTTCCGGCCATGTCCGGCCGTTCGCGGAGACCAGCGGCAAGGTCGTCGCCTTCTACCTGGACGGCGACGCGATCGCCCGCGGCTATCGCGTGAGCCCGGTCCAGGCGCGGGACCTGACCCATCTCGTCTATGCGTTCCTCGCGATCTGCGGGCCGGACGCGCCGACGGATGCGGCCGAGGCGTGTCGCTCCCGGCAGGATTTCGAGGTCGCCGCCCCCGGGGACGATACTGCCCTCGCCCGCTATTTCGCCCGCATCAAGGCCACGGCCCCGCGCCTGAAGCTGCTGGCCTCGATCGGCGGCGCCATGGGGTCGAAGCCGTTCTTCGCGCTCACCCGGTCGCCCGCCGGCCAGCAGCGCTTCGTCGCCTCCGCCGTCGCTTTCCTCGCCACGCACCCGATGTTCGACGGGCTCGATATCGACTGGGAATTCCCGACCGACAGCAGCCCGGTGCCGGGCGAGGCGCAGCTCGGCCGGCCTGAGGACGGGCAGGCCTACGCGACGCTGCTGCACGACCTGCGCTTGGGCCTCGACCGGCTCGGTGGCAGCCGGCGCCACTATCTGCTGACCTCGGCGATCGGCACCGCCGGCGCGCGCACGGCGGCGATCGATTATCGGGACGCCGCGCGGGACACCGACCTGTTCTTCGCCATGACCTATGACTACTACGGCCCCTGGGCCGACCTGGCCGGGCATCATGCGCCGGTCGCGGATCCGCAGGACCCGGCCGTCGGTCCGGTCGGCTTGGCGCCGCTGCTCGCGGCCGGCATTCCGCCGGGCAAGCTCGTGCGCGGCGTCGCCGCCTATGGCCGCGGCTGGCAGGTCGGGCCGACCGGCCGGCTCGATGGCCGCTACAACGGCGTCGACGGCTCGACCGAGTATCGCGAACTCGCGAAGCAGGCGATCGGCGCCGCCGGACGCGGCATCGGCGGCTTCCGGGTCGAATATGACCGGGCGCTCGAGGCCTTTGCCCTCTGGAACCCCGAAAGCCGGGTCTATATCGGCTACGACGACCCGCGTGCCGTCGTGGTGAAGGGGCACAATGCGGTCAAAGACGGGCTTGCCGGCCTGTTCGCCTGGGAATTGTCCGGCGACAACGGCGACCTGCTCAACGCCATGAATATCGGCGTCGGCAACCGGCCGCTACGCTAGGTTGGAAATCCATTGGCGATGGCCGTTCGCGACCCAATGAAGTCGTTTAGCCAGCTTGGACCGTTTCTCGAAAGCCGTCATGCAACCCACTCAATTAACCAGCGGGCCTCGTGCAGATACTGCTTAAGGGCGTTTTCATCAGCGACCCAATTGTCAAACCCGCTGACAAAATGATCCTCGCGCGAAGTTAAAATCAGGAAGCCGCCCGTAGCGTCTGAGTCGTCCAGGACCTTGACGAACCAGCCAGCCTCATCGCCGGAGACTATTTTTCCTACCCTTCCAATCGGCACGCTGCCCATTGATCAACCTCCCGACCAAAACGGACAAATTGATAACACAGACGGTCGATCAGCATGGATGGCTGCCACCGACCCGTCATGGACGCACACACGTTTTCTAGCGCTGCTCCGTTGCGGACATCCACGGTGCCATCCAAGCCAGGGAACCGGACCGCTCGCCAGCCTTTTCATCACTCTGCCTCTCGTTCGCGGATGACGTGATAACGAGGTGGAAACGGCGCGGGCCTGAGAGCGAAGGAATAGCAGAGCGCCTCTACCCGATGCGGTGATCCAGCCCCTTGCACCACGTGAAACTGAGCAGTCGGTTCCTCAAGGACCAATACCTCGCGAAATTCCCCGCGACCAACCAGAACCGGCGGCAGGTGTTGAGGTAAAGGCGTTCCTTCTGAATGGCGGATGCGTTGCTGCCACGGCGCATCTTCCAGATCTGAGAGCAGTCTGGCTTCCGCACGCTGTGATTTTTCGGTCGCGATCTCCGGCGCTAGGCTCACGACAACATTCGTCAGCTTTAGCCAGTCGAAGGCAGTCCCATCAATGCAGTCGCGTAATACCTGAAGCTCGGCGGATTTGATTCCCATGCCGCGCCCAATAACGCGAAGTTCGATGGCGAGCATCCGGCCTTCGGCATCTAGGCCCCGAAATCCACACCTTGTTTCGGGACGTCCACTGAAACTCCAACAAGGTTGAGGGTCTGTCGCTCCAACCTCTTCCAGCGAGAAACCTGCCTTTACCTTCCCTAGAAGCTCCGCATAAATGCTGTCAGGCTCTGGCATAAATCCACCCAACGCGATCTCCTATGCTTCGGAATCTGAAAGTCGGTCAGAGGTAGGATTGGATACCCGATCGCTAAATATGCAACGTGTCGAATATCTGAAGCCATTCAGACTGCGAGAGCTTGCCCTCAAGCGTAAGCAGGTGGATGCGGGCAATAAGGCTGCCAATCCGAGTTGATTGGACTTTGTTACTGGGAACTCTAACATCTACGTACCATACCGGCTGCGTCGTCTTCGGCCTGACTTCCCATTTGCTCAAGATATTCCTAGCATTTTCCTCGATGGTATGCAGTTGGGCGTCTTCGAGCGGGGACCAACCAATCTGTGCTAGGGCTGTTTCAACTTCAGGCTCTCGCCCGGCAGCGAGTTCGGGCAGGCCCCGCCAGTAGTAGTCATGGTAGTTCTCGCCACGACCTCGGACCTCGGCGACGATGGCGCCCGCGTTGCGATTGGTGCAGTGCCAAATGCCCCCGTCGATCTGCCGCCAGTGTCGGCTCACCAAGGCTTCGTAAAGAGCCATGGCAAATCCCTGATCCTGGCATTGCTCCCTGATACTGGGGCTATTCCAAAGGTCGCATTCAAGATCCGGATAACCCCAATCGAGCGGCGGAGCGACAACGGGCTGCGCTGGGGCATCGGTAAAGATGGCGTCATCATCGGTAATTTCGACGTTGCCAAATATCCAGCCGTCGAACGCGAGTTCGGTCTCACGCTCGGGACGCCGCCAGCCAACAATAGGGCCGAACTGGGTGTGGCCCACATAGCCCCTGGTTCCATTCGGCAACCGAACGTTCTCGGCTGAGACGGGCGTACCTCTATGCCAGGCGCATATGGCGACGCCATGCCTTGTGGTCCAACGCTCCATCCCTTCCCAACGCCGCCGGGGTGAATCCCCCTCCAGCGGCACCCACCGGCCGTGAATGGTGGTTCCTGGCGCTAGGATGTCGTTGTGTTGTGAAAGGGAAAAATCTGGCTTCTGCATGATGCTAAGGAGCTTAGCTGTTGCAAGTTCGGCGGTCGAGATCACCGGGGGTGTCGCTGCCGAAGTCGCTGGGGTGACGCGCTGCGCGAATGTCTCGAATCGCCGCGCCGATGCCCGAAAGCAGATGAGGTGGATGGCTCCCGCTCACGACATCTGAGTGCCAAGGTGGGTTGCTGTCAGGCAAACCCGAGCAAAGGAGCCATCCGCCATGGAGATTACGACAATCGGCCTGGATCTGGCCAAG